>NZ_JBJGXV010000008.1:0-220690 GCF_045447295.1 Pseudomonas sp. O39 | reverse complement strand
GCGGCCATGTCGAGTTCGCGTCGCTCAACCACGGGACGTTGGCAGCCGCGACGGTGGATGCGCTGAAACTGGCGGAACAGTCGCCGCAATTGCAGGGTAAAACCGTGGAGCTGCGCGTGTTATTCATCTCGGCACTGCACGTTGTGGCCATCTGGCTGCACGCCGACGGCGAAGAGCTGCTGATCCCGATTGAACCGACCCCCAAGGAGCTGGCGGTCACTCAGTTGTACAGTGAGGTGGCGCTGCTCGCTTTGCTCAAACCGGCGGCTGATCAGGCCCGTCAGCGCTTCGACGCAGACACCCGTGGCGAGTTGGGCAGTTGATAAAACCCTAGGGTAAGAAAACCCGGACAGTGTCCGGGTTTTTTATCGAAACGAGTCAGCTAACGCAGGTCCGTCAGGCGTGATAAGGACCCAGAGGCGGGCGGAGTAAAACTCACATAGGTTTTTTGAGATCATCCGGCGGTTTTTTTCTACTGGACTCAGCCAATGCTTTTTCTTTTTGCCACTGACGGCGTAAAGACCGTATTTTCTGAAACGCACGCTGGGTGGTATTGATCCAGCCAGTGGGCCTGGGGTCTACCAGCATACTGAGCGCCCGCGCATAATCGAGTGCCAGGCCTGGCGTCCAAGCCATGGTTTGCGCGCGTTTACGGATTTGAATGGCCACCCATAATTCCGGCGTAGTGAATATTTTTCCCAGAATACGGTAGAGGCCGTAATGCCCCCAGATACGCCCTAAAGACCCTTCCAGAGCCGCTTCAAGCACCTGTATGACGCTGCTGGAACAATTGCGGTGGGTGAGGTTATAGGTGGTGTCTTTACGGTATGTCTCCCAAAAGTCATGCAAGTGCTGTGGGTCATAGTTACGCAGGTGTACTTGAACGGTAGACGGGCACCATGCCTGCGATTCCGTGAGGTAATCGGACTGAAACTCTCCCGGCATGTTGTTATCGTCGGTGGCCCGCAACAGGCGCATGAACTGGTCGGGCGAATGGTCGATGTCCTCCGCTGGGTAAAGGCTCACGTACAGACCATCCGGCGCTTCCAGTGCGGCGTGCCCCGTTGATATCACCCCATTCTTGTCCACGGCGGCGATATACCGTTCTATCAATGGGCGGCGCACAACTTCAGCATTCGCTACACCGAGGGGCGTCCATATATGGACGATAAGGGCCTGGGCATTGTCGCCTGTCGCACTGTCCCGCTCGGTTGGCTTTTTGTGACTTGGCCCAGGAATGGGACTCTGCGCATCACCCTCCAGCGCAGGGTTGGAGACCATTCGGCGGGCGCGGCCAGCAACAAGCAACATATTCCAACCTGCAAAAAACAATCCCAGCCCGAGGCAGTAGGGGACCGTGCCGATATAGTCTGTCGGGTAGGGTTGAAAGAAGAAGATGGCCAAAGCGATTTCGACCCCGCCGCCGAACATTGCGATGCGCCAGGTTCGGTAGCGGACAACATAAGCGGACACGATCTGCAGTAAGCCGTCGGCTAAAAACAGCGTGCCGAATATCATCGAAAGAATAAAGTTGCCGTGGTGGTGGCCCGCCAGGATCAGTGATGCCGCCAGCACAAAAGAGAAGCCTTTGAGGTAGCGCAGCTTGCGCTGCCCGACGATCCCACTGTGAGCGACGATCAACGTCGCACTGCCCTCGAGCAACAATAACCAGGCGAAGGGGTTTATCGGGAAGTACAGTGCATCATCCAGTGCATCAATAAACACGATGCTGCCGGCAAGGATGCCGACAACCCCAATGGCTGTCAGCGTGCGCCAATATGACCGAAGGTAATCAACCCCTAATAGCAGTATGACAAGCCTGACCATTGCATCATCCTCTACCTTTCAGACAGGCGTGGAGGGCGCCACGAAGTCATGAATGCCGTGGTATTGCGAGCGTCGTCCGCGCATGGCCGGTTCCTCGAACTGCCCCCCTGAGCGTAGACGATGGATTTACAGCGGGGTCAGCACATTCATCACGGTGTCCAGCGCCACGCGGGTGTCATCCAGTTGCACCAGCGAGGCGTGCCGGGCGCCGAGGGCGTCACGGTTCTGGATGGCGGTGAGGATGGCCTTGTGGCGGGGCAGGCTGAGGCCCTGGATGTCCGGGCGGCGGTTGGTGATGTTGATCGACTCGCGCAACGGCAGCGACAGCATGTTGCACATATAGGCCAGCAAGTCGTTGCGGGTGGCGTCGGCAATCGCACGGTGGAAGTCCAGGTCGGCCTGCAACAGGTCGTCGTGAGTCTTCGCGGTTTCCATGCCCACGTAGGCTTTTTCGATAGTAGCGATGTCTTCGTCGGTGGCGGTGGTCGCGGCCATGGCGGCGATTTCCGGTTCGAGGATGCGCCGCACACCGGCCAGGGTGTTGAAGAACTCACTGTGGGGCGTGGACTGCATCAGCCAGGACAACACGTCCGGGTCCAGCAGGTGCCATTTCAAGCGTGGCCGCACCACCGCGCCCACCCGTGGCTTGGAATACACCAGGCCCTTGGCGCTGAGCACCCGCGTCGCCTCACGCAACACCGAGCGGCTGACCTTGTACTCCTCGCAGAGCGTGGCCTCCATGGGCAGGCGTTCTTCGGGTTTGAAGCGGCCGGAAACGATGTGCATGCCCAAGTCCTGAACGATCTGGGCATGCATGCTCTTGCGCGGCTTGGGCGGCTGGTGATCCATAACGAACGGGAGGCTCTGGCTAAATAGGCGGCATCATAGCATCCCAATTAGTGGGAATGACGCGGGACTTCAGCCCCACGGCAGCCCACCAGGAAGTCAAAGTCGCAGCCTTGGTCCGCCTGCAGCACGTGGTCGATGTACAGCTGACGGTAGCCCCCGACGATCAGCTTCTGCGGTGGCGCCAGGTCGGCCATGCGCGCGGCCAGCTCTGCGTCGGGTATGTCCAGGTGCAGGCGGCCATTGGCGCAATCGAGTTCAATCCAGTCGCCTTCCTTCACCGTGGCCAGCGGGCCGCCGGCAGCGGCTTCCGGCGCCACGTGCAGCACCACCGTGCCGTAGGCGGTGCCGCTCATGCGCGCGTCGGAAATACGCACCATATCGGTCACGCCCTGGGCCAGCAGTTTGGCCGGCAAACCCATGTTGCCGACTTCGGCCATGCCCGGGTAGCCCTTGGGTCCGCAGTTTTTCATGACCAGGATCGAGTTGGCATCCACGTCCAGCGCCGGGTCGTTGATGCGCGCCTTGTACATGTCGAAGTCCTCGAACACCACCGCACGGCCTCGGTGCTGCATCAACTGTGCGCTGGCGGCCGACGGTTTGAGCACGGCGCCCAACGGGGCCAGGTTGCCGCGCAGCACGCAGATGCCACCGTCAGCGCGGATCGGGTTGTCGAGGGTGCGGATCACTTCGTCCTGGCCGTAGATCGGCGAGTCCTTGGTGTTCTCGCCCAGGGACTTGCCGTTGACGGTCAAAGCATTCGGGTGCGGGATCAGGTTGGCTTCGCCGAGGCGGCGCAGCACGGCAGGCAGGCCGCCGGCGTAATAGAACTCCTCCATCAGGAAGCGCCCCGAGGGTTGCAGGTCGACGATGGTGGGTATGCCACGGCCCATGCGTGTCCAGTCATCGAGGTCGAGCTCGACGCCGATACGCCCGGCAATGGCTTTCAAGTGGATCACCGCGTTGGTCGAGCCGCCGATGGCCGCATTCACGCGGATCGCGTTTTCAAACGCTTCCTTGGTGAGGATCTTCGACAGCTTCAAGTCTTCGCGCACCATCTCCACCGCGCGCATGCCGGACATGTGCGCCAGCACGTAACGCCGCGCATCCACCGCCGGGATCGCCGCGTTGTGGGGCAGGGAAGTGCCCAGTGCCTCGGCCATGCACGCCATGGTCGACGCGGTGCCCATGGTGTTGCAGGTGCCCGCCGAGCGCGACATGCCACCCTCGGCCGCGAGGAAATCGTCCAGGGTAATCGTGCCGGCCTTGACCTGTTCGCTGAGCTGCCACACCACGGTGCCCGAGCCGATGTCCTGGCCCTTGTGCTTGCCGTTGAGCATCGGCCCGCCGGTGACCACGATGGCCGGCACGTCGCAACTGGCCGCGCCCATCAGCAAGGCCGGGGTGGTTTTGTCACAGCCGGTCAACAGCACTACGCCGTCGATGGGGTTGCCGCGAATGGCTTCTTCCACATCCATGCTCGCCAGGTTGCGGGTGAGCATGGCGGTGGGGCGCAGGTTGGATTCGCCGTTGGAGAACACCGGGAATTCCACGGGGAAGCCACCGGCCTCGATCACTCCGCGTTTGACGTGCTCGGCAATCTGGCGGAAATGCGCGTTGCACGGGGTCAGCTCAGACCAGGTGTTGCAGATACCGATGATCGGTTTTCCGTGGAACTGATGGTCGGCGATGCCCTGGTTCTTCATCCAGCTGCGGTACATAAAGCCGTTCTTGTCGGCGGTGCCGAACCACTGGGCGGAGCGGAGGGCGGGCTTTTTATCAGGCATGATGGCTTCTCTTATTGTATGACTATATGTTCTATATGTGGCTAAACATAAGCGCAAAATCGAGGCTTTGGAAGTGTTGTTTTGTAAATAGTCCTACTATATAGTCCGTCTTAACTGAGGCATGGCCCTGGCGGATTTTCGCGAGAGGCAGCTCCCGAGCTTCTATAAAAACAACAATCGGAGATCGACCCCATGAGCCAGGAACTGCGGCTTATTCGGCGCATCACGCTGAAACTGATTCCCTTCCTGATCCTGCTGTACCTGGTCGCCTATGTGGACCGCTCGGCAGTGGGCTTTGCCAAGTTGCACATGGGCGCCGACGTCGGTATCGGTGACGCCGCGTATGGCCTGGGCGCGGGGCTGTTCTTCATTGGCTACTTCCTGTTCGAGATCCCCAGCAACCTGATGCTCGACCGCTTCGGTGCCCGGCGCTGGTTTGCCCGCATCATGCTCACGTGGGGCGCCATCACCATCGGCATGGCATTCGTGCAGGGCCCCCACAGCTTCTATGTGATGCGCTTTTTGCTCGGCGCGGCGGAAGCCGGGTTCTTTCCGGGCGTTCTCTACTACATCACCCAATGGTTTCCGGTACGCCATCGCGGCAAGATTCTCGGGCTGTTCATCCTGTCCCAACCCATCGCGATGATGATCACCGGCCCGGTGTCCGGCGGCTTGCTGGGTATGGACGGCATTCTTGGGCTGCACGGCTGGCAGTGGCTGTTTATCGTGATCGGCACCCCGGCGCTGCTGCTCACCTGGCCCGTGCTGCGCTACCTTCCGGACGGCCCCAAACAGGTCAAGTGGATGAGCGAGGACGAAAAGACCTGGCTCACCGGCGAACTCAATAAAGACCTGCAAGCCTACGGCCAGACCCGCCACGGCAACCCACTGCATGCGCTGAAAGACACACGCGTGTTGTTGCTGGCGCTGTTCTACCTGCCGGTGACCTTGAGCATTTATGGGCTGGGGCTGTGGCTGCCGACGTTGATCAAGCAGTTCGGCGGCAGTGACCTGGTCACCGGGTTCATCTCCGCGGTGCCGTACATCTTCGGCATCATCGGCCTGCTGATCATCCCGCGCAGTTCCGACCGTTTGAACGACCGCTACGGCCACCTCGCCGTGCTCTATGTGCTCGGCGCCATCGGCCTGTTCCTCAGCGCCTGGCTGAGTGTGCCGGTGCTGCAAATGGCCGCGCTGTGCCTGGCGGCGTTTGCGCTGTTTTCCTGCACGGCGGTGTTCTGGACCTTGCCGGGCCGGTTCTTTGCCGGTGCGAGTGCGGCGGCGGGCATTGCGCTGATCAATTCGGTGGGCAACCTCGGCGGCTACATCGGCCCGTTTGTGATTGGTGCACTCAAGGAATACACCGGCACCCTGGCTTCCGGTTTGTACTTCCTGAGCGGGGTGATGGTGTTCGGGCTGGTGCTGACCGGCGTGGTCTATCGCCTGCTGGAGCGCAAGCACGTGCTGCCTGTCGACCAATTCGCCGCCAGCGCGCGTGGCGCCACACGTACTTAATCGAGGAGTCACTTCATGCGTTTAGTTCAGTTCGAGTTACGTAACGGCGAGCGCCGCGTCGGCGTGGTGGAAGGCCGCACATTGCGCGAAGTGCAGAGCGCCCGCAGCGTGCGCGAGTTGGCGCTGGCCGCTATCGAAGCCGGCGAGGGCCTGGCGCAACAGGTCAAGCGCCTGGGCCTGGGTGACAGCTACGACTACGCGGCCCTGTTGGCCGACCTGAAAATCCTGCCGCCACTCGACCACCCGGACCCGGCGCACATGTTGATCAGCGGCACCGGCCTGACCCACCTGGGCAGTGCTTCGGCGCGAGACAAGATGCACAAGCAAGTCGGTGACGACAGCGCCATGACCGACACCCTGCGCATCTTCAAATGGGGCGTGGAGGGCGGCAAACCCGCCGCCGGCCAAGCGGGCGTACAACCCGAATGGTTCTACAAGGGCGACGGCAGCATCGTCGTGCGCCCGGGCGCAGCATTCCCGGTGCCGCCGTTTGCCGAAGATGCCGGCGAAGAGCCGGAGATCGGCGGCCTCTACGTGATCGGCCACGACGGCAAGCCTTATCGCCTTGGCTTCGCCGTAGGCAACGAGTTTTCCGACCATGTGATGGAGCGCAAGAACTACCTGTACCTGGCTCACTCCAAACTGCGCAGTTGCAGCTATGGCCCCGAATTGCGCGTGGGCGAGTTGCCCCAGCACCTGGCGGGCACCAGCCGCATCCTGCGCGACGGCGAAGTGATCTGGCAGAACGAATTCCTCAGTGGCGAAGCCAACATGTGCCACAGCCTGGAAAACCTCGAATACCACCACTTCAAATACCGCCAGTTCCTCACGCCGGGCGATGTGCATATTCACTTCTTCGGCACCGCCACCTTGTCATTCGCGGACGGTATACGTACCCAGCCGGGGGATGTGTTCGAGATCAGCCAAGCCGAATTTGGCGCGCCGTTGATCAACACGGTAGGTAAGGCCGATGCGGTGTTCGAACCCGGCAATGTCATCAGCCTTTAAGGAGAACAACATGACCTCGTTTCTCGGCCACAACTACATCGGCGGCCAGCGCAGTGCCAAGGGCAGTGTCACGCTCAACAGCGTCGACGCCAGTACCGGCGAATCCTTGCCCCAGGCCTTCTACCAGGCCACGCCCGAGGAGGTCGACGCCGCCGCCCGGGCCGCCGCCGCCGCTTACCCGGCGTACCGCACGTTGAGTGCCTCGCGTCGCGCGCAATTCCTGGACGCGGTGGCCGACGAGCTGGAGGCGCTGGGTGATGATTTCATTGAGTTGGTCTGCCGCGAAACCGCGTTGCCGGCTGCGCGTATCAAAGGCGAGCGCGGACGTACCAGCGGGCAGATGCGTTTGTTTGCCACAGTGTTGCGCCGTGGCGACTTCTACGGCGCACGTATCGACAACGCCTTGCCCGACCGCCAGCCGCTGCCGCGCCCGGACTTGCGCCAATACCGTATCGGCCTCGGCCCGGTCGCAGTGTTTGGCGCGAGCAATTTCCCCTTGGCGTTTTCCACGGCGGGTGGCGACACCGCTGCCGCGCTGGCGGCGGGTTGCCCGGTGGTGTTCAAGGCCCACAGCGGGCATATGGCGACGGCCGAGCGCGTCGCCGATGCAATCATTCGGGCGGCCGAGGCCACCGAGATGCCGGCGGGTGTATTCAACATGATCTTCGGCGGCGGCGTCGGCGAAGCACTGGTCAAGCACCCGGCGATCCAGGCAGTCGGCTTCACTGGTTCGCTCAAGGGCGGTCGCGCACTGTGTGATATGGCGGCGGCCCGCCCGCAGCCGATCCCGGTGTTTGCCGAGATGTCGAGCATCAACCCGGTGATTGTGTTGCCCCAGGCGTTGCAGGCTCGCGCGGAAACAGTCGCCCGCGACCTGACCGCGTCGGTGGTGCAGGGCTGTGGGCAGTTTTGCACCAACCCCGGCCTGGTGATCGGCATCGCCTCGCCGCAGTTCACGGCATTCACCCAGCAAGTGGCACAACTGATCGGCGATCAACCGGCGCAAACCATGCTCAACGCCGGCACCTTGAGCAGCTACGGCAAGGGCTTGGAAAAACTGCTCGCACACCCTGGTATTCAGCACCTGGCGGGTAATGCCCAAACCGGCAATCAGGCGCAGCCGCAGGTGTTCAAGGCCGATGTGCGTTTGCTGATCGACGGCGATGAAGTGCTGCAGGAGGAAGTGTTTGGCCCGACCACCGTATTTGTCGAAGTGGCCGACCAGGCCCAACTCAGCAAGGCTTTGCACGGCCTGCACGGGCAACTGACGGCGACGATTATCGGCGAGCCCACTGACTTTGCGCAGTTCGCTGAACTGACGCCGTTGTTGGAACAAAAGGTCGGCCGCATCCTGCTTAACGGTTACCCAACCGGTGTTGAAGTGTGCGATTCGATGGTCCACGGTGGCCCATACCCGGCGACCTCCGATGCCCGTGGCACCTCGGTCGGTACCCTGGCCATCGACCGTTTCCTGCGCCCGGTGTGCTTCCAGAATTACCCTGATAGCCTGCTGCCCGACGCGTTGAAAAACGCCAACCCGTTGCGTATTCAGCGGCTGGTGGATGGCACGCCTTGCCGCGACCCGCTGTAACACGTACCTGAGAACCCTGCTCCAGGAGGCAACATGCCGTGTACCGCAGTCACCCCGCACCGTGCGCAGTTGGGCGAAGGCCCGTTCTGGGACGTGCCGACCCAGGCACTGTATTGGGTCAATATCGCCGGCAAACAGGCGCTACGCCTGATGGGCGGGCAATTGCAGGTCTGGCAGTTGCCGGAGCATGTTTCGGCATTCATCCCGTGTGAAAGCGGCGATGCGCTGGTGACGTTGAGCAGCGGCGTGTATCGCCTGAACCTGGCAACAGAGGCCTTGACCCTGCTCTGTGTCGCCGACCCGCAACCCGGCAACCGGGGCAACGAAGCGCGCTGTGATGCTCACGGCCGGCTGTGGCTGGGCACCATGCAGAACAACATCGGCGAGCAAGGTGAGGACCTGCCCATCACGCGGCGTTCCGGTGGCCTGTTTCGCATCGATGCCGACGGGCACGTCACGGCTTTGCTGCATGGCCTGGGCATTCCTAACACCTTGCTGTGGAACGAGGACGGCACCCAGGTGCATTTCGGCGACAGCATGGACGGCACGTTGTATCGGCATTCGATCCAGGCGGATGGCCAACTCGATCCGGCACAGGTGTGGTTCGGTCCACATGCTCGTGGCGGCCCGGACGGCTCGGCGATGGACCGCGAGGGCTATATCTGGAATGCGCGCTGGGACGGCAGTTGCCTGCTGCGCCTGACGCCCGAAGGTGAGGTGGACCGCATCCTCGAACTGCCTGTCAGCCGGCCCACCAGTTGCGTGTTTGGTGGCCCCGACCTCACCACGCTGTATATCACCAGCGCCGCCAGCCCCTTGGACCATCCGTTGGATGGCGCGGTATTGGCCATCGAGGTCGATGTGCCAGGCAAACCCTGTCACCGCTTTGCCGGTTAAACCCAAGACTTAAAAAACAACAACAAGGAGTCACCCCTATGAATCGTCGTCGTGGTATCCGTTCCCTGTGCTGCGCCGCTGTCGCGGTGTCGGCCCTGAGCTTGAGTGGCCTGTTGCTGGCCGCTGAAGAAGTGAAGATCGGTTTCCTGGTCAAGCAGGCCGAAGAGCCCTGGTTCCAGACCGAATGGGCCTTCGCTGAAAAAGCCGGCAAGGAGCATGGTTTCACCGTGATCAAGATCGCCGTGCCCGATGGCGAGAAAACCCTGTCGGCCATCGACAGCCTGGCTGCCAACGGCGCCAAGGGCTTTGTGATCTGCCCGCCGGACGTGTCCCTCGGGCCTGCCATCGTTGCCAAGGCCAAGGCCAACGGCCTGAAAGTGATTGCGGTGGATGATCGCTTCGTCGACGCCAAGGGCAACTTCATGGAAGACGTGCCGTACCTGGGCATGGCGGCCTTCGAAGTCGGCCAGAAGCAGGGCGCCGCGATGGCGGCTGAGGCGAAAAAACGCGGCTGGGACTGGAAGGAAACCTACGCGGTGATCAACACCTTCAACGAACTCGACACCGGTAAAAAACGCACCGACGGCTCGGTCAAATCCCTGGAAGACGCCGGCATTCCCAAGGACCATATCCTGTTCACCGCCGCCAAGACCCTCGACGTACCGGGCAGCATGGACGCGACCAATTCGGCGTTGGTCAAACTGCCCAGTGGCGCCAAGAACCTGATCATCGGCGGCATGAACGACAACACCGTGCTGGGCGGCGTACGCGCCACCGAAAGTGCCGGCTTTGCCGCGGCCAATGTGATTGGCATCGGCATCAATGGCACCGACGCCATCGGCGAATTGAAGAAACCCAACAGCGGCTTCTTCGGCTCGATGCTGCCGAGCCCGCACATCGAGGGCTACAACACCGCGAAGATGATGTTCGACTGGGTTACCACCGGCAAGGAACCGCCGAAGTACACCGCCATGGACGAAGTCACGCTGATCACCCGCGAGAACTTCAAGCAGGAGCTGGAAAAAATCGGTTTGTGGAACTGATGCATTTCCTCGGCGGCCCCGGCAGCGGGGCCGCCTGATCCGTGTGACGAGGTGGTTATGCACGCGCAAGTACAGACACACAACGCCGCTGCCCGGTTGTGCTTTAACGGTATCGGAAAAACCTTTCCCGGGGTCAAGGCGCTGGACGGCATCAGCTTCACCGCCTACCCGGGACAGGTGCACGCCTTGATGGGCGAAAACGGCGCAGGCAAGTCGACGCTGCTGAAGATTCTCGGCGGGGCCTATGTGCCCAGCAGCGGTACGTTGCAGATTGGCGAGCAGGTGATGGCGTTCAAATCCGCCGCCGACAGCATCGCCTGCGGCGTCGCGGTGATTCACCAGGAATTGCATCTGGTACCGGAAATGACGGTTGCCGAGAACCTGTTTCTGGGGCATTTGCCATCACGCTTTGGAGTGGTCAATCGCGGCCTTCTGCGCAAGCAGGCATTGGCGTGCCTGAAAGGCCTGGCCGATGAAATCGACCCTGAGGAAAAACTCGGTCGCCTGTCCCTCGGCCAGCGTCAACTGGTGGAAATCGCCAAGGCGCTGTCCCGTGGCGCGAGCGTGATTGCTTTCGATGAGCCGACCAGCAGCTTGTCGGCACGGGAAATCGATCGGCTGATGGCGATCATCACGCGCCTGCGTGACGAGGGCAAAGTGGTGCTCTACGTGTCGCACCGCATGGAGGAAGTGTTCCGTATCTGCAACGCCGTCACGGTGTTCAAGGATGGCCGCTACGTGCGCACCTTTGACGACATGAACGCGTTGACCCATGACCAGTTGGTGACCTGCATGGTCGGTCGCGATATTCAGGATATCTACGACTACCGTGCGCGCGAACATGGCGAAGTCGCGCTCAAGGTTGAGGGGCTGCTGGGCCCGGGCTTGCGTGAGCCAGTGAGCTTTGAGGTGCGCAAGGGCGGGATTCTTGGCCTGTTCGGGCTGGTGGGCGCGGGGCGTACCGAGCTGTTTCGGCTGCTCAGCGGGCTGGAGCGCGCCAGCGCCGGCCACCTGCAACTCTGTGGGCAACCACTGCAGTTGCGCTCACCGCGCGATGCCATCGCAGCCGGTGTGCTGCTGTGCCCGGAAGACCGCAAGAAGGAGGGCATCATCCCGCTCGCCAGCGTCGCGGAAAACATCAATATCAGCGCACGCGGTGCCCACTCTGCGTTCGGTTGGCTGCTGCGCGAGGGCTGGGAAAAGGGCAATGCCGACCAGCAGATCAGCGCCATGAAAGTCAAAACCCCGAACGCGGCGCAGAAAATCATGTACCTGTCCGGCGGCAATCAGCAAAAGGCCATTTTGGGCCGCTGGTTGTCGATGCCCATGAAGGTCTTGCTGCTCGACGAGCCGACCCGTGGCATCGACATCGGTGCCAAGGCCGAGATCTACCGGATCATCCACCACCTCGCGGCGCAGGGCATTGCGGTGATTGTGGTGTCCAGCGACCTGATGGAAGTCATGGGCATTTCCGACCGCATCCTGGTGCTGTGCGAAGGCGCCCTGCGCGGCGAACAACGCCGTGAACACGCCACTGAATCCAACTTGCTGCAGCTGGCCTTGCCGCGCGGCCCGGCGAACTGAGAGATGACGATGACAACCCAACACAACGCGTTGCCCACGGCACGCAAACCCCTCGATGTGCGTGCGCTGCTCGATAACTGGGCAATGTTGCTGGCGGCGATAGGGATCTTTGTCCTGTGTGCCTTGCTGATCGACAACTTCCTCTCGCCGCTGAACATGCGTGGGCTGGGCCTGGCAATTTCCACGGTCGGTATCGCCGCCTGCACCATGCTGTTTTGCCTGGCGTCGGGGCATTTCGACTTGTCGGTGGGCTCGGTGATTGCCTGCGCCGGGGTCGTGGCGGCCATCGTGATGCGCGATACCGACAGCGTGATGCTGGGCATTGGCGCAGCGCTACTGATGGGGCTGATCGTCGGCCTGATCAACGGCATCGTGATCGCCAAGCTGCGGGTCAATGCGTTGATTACCACCCTGGCAACCATGCAGATCGTGCGCGGCCTGGCCTATATCTTTGCCAACGGCAAGGCTGTGGGGGTGTCCCAGGAGCAGTTTTTCATCTTCGGCAACGGCCAGTTGCTGGGGGTGCCGGTGCCGATCCTGATCACCATCGTGTGTTTCCTGTTTTTCGGCTGGCTGCTCAACTACACCACCTATGGGCGCAACACCATGGCCATCGGCGGCAACCCGGAAGCGGCGTTGCTGGCCGGGGTGAATGTGGACCGCACCAAGATCCTGATCTTTGCCATGCATGGCGTGATTGGTGCGCTGGCGGGGGTAATCCTGGCTTCACGCATGACCTCCGGCCAGCCGATGATTGGCCAGGGTTTCGAGCTGACGGTGATTTCCGCCTGCGTGCTCGGCGGGGTGTCGTTGAGTGGCGGGGTGGGCATGATTCGCCACGTGATTGCGGGGGTGTTGATCCTGGCGATTATCGAGAATGCGATGAACCTGAAGAACATCGACACCTTTTACCAGTATGTGATTCGCGGTTCGATCCTGCTGTTGGCCGTGGTCATCGACCGCATGAAACAACGCGGATAGCCCGGCTCTGTGAAGGTCAAAAGTGTGGGAGCGGGCAAGCCCGCTCCCAGCGTTTACTTGGCGGTGAACTTCAGGATGGTGTTTTGGCTGTAGGTCTGGCCCGGGTTCAGGCGTGTCGACGCAAACTTCGGCTGGTTAGGCGCATCCGGAAAGTGCTGGGTCTCCAGTGTGAAACCGCTCCAGTGCTGGTAAGTCTTGCCGGCCTTGCCCTTGACCGTGCCGTCGAGGAAGTTGCTGGTATAAAACTGCACGCCAGGCTCGGTGGTGTAGAGCTGTAAATGCCGGCCAGACGCTGGGTCGTGTACTTCGGCGGCAAGTTTTTTGATATCGCCCTGGGTGTCCAGCGCCCAGTTGAAGTCAAACCCGCCCTGTTTCGGCTCGGCGAATTTGAGCTGCGGATGGTCGTCCTTGATGTGCTGGCCGATCGGCGTGGGTTTGAGGAAGTCCATCGGCGTGCCCTTGACCGGCGCCAGTTCGCCGGTAGGAATCAAGGTGGCATTCACCGGCGTGTAGTGGCTGGCGTGCAAGGTCGCGACGTGCTTGAGGATGTCGCCGTTACCCGCGCCGGCGAGGTTGAAGTAACTGTGGTTGGTGAGGTTGAGCACCGTGGGTTTGTCGGTGGTGGCCGTGTAATCGATGTGCAGTTCGTTGTTGTCGTTGAGGCTGTACGTGACCTCGGTTTTCAGGTTGCCCGGGAAGCCCATCTCGCCGTCCTTGGACAGGTAGGTGAGGGTCACGCCGACCGAGTCCTTGCCCTTGACTGGCTTGGCTTGCCACACGTGCTTGTCGAAACCCTGTGCGCCGCCATGCAGCGAGTTGGGGCCGTCGTTGAGCGGTACCTGATAGTGCTTGCCGTCGAGTTCGAAGGCGCCGCCCGCGAGGCGGTTGCCAAAGCGCCCGATGGTCGCGCCAAAAAATGCGCTGCCGGCCTGGTAACCCTGTACATCGTCAAAACCGAGCACCACGTCCTCGGCCTTGCCGTTTTTATCCGGTACTTTCAGCGACTGCAACACGCCGCCGTAGGTGATGACCGTGGCTTGCATGCCATGGCTGTTGCGCAACACGTACTGTTCGACGGCGGTGCCGTCATTGGTTTTGCCGAAGGGTTTTTGCTCGCTGGTGAGGCCTGCGGCCTGGACACCGCCGCTGGCAATCATCATGGAAAGGGCAAGGCCGGAAAGCAGGTGACGAGGGTGCTTCATGGTCGAACTTCCTTTTGTTGTTTTCAGTGGAATAGTTCTACTAATGTGCGATATTTTGTCGATGGGACAGCAGATTTATAGCCTTTTACTGCCTTTTTGCAAAATAAAATAAGACTAATTGAGTGAGGCAATCGTTATATGAATATTCCGCAGGCTGTGTATCCCGACCTTAAGGGTAAGACCGTGCTGGTCTCTGGAGGTGCCTCGGGCATTGGCGAATTCATGGTCCGGGCCTTCGCCGCGCAGGGCGCCAGGGTGGGCTTTGTGGACCGCGCGCAAAGCCAGGGCGAGCGATTGGCGGCGTTATTGAGTTCCCAGGGGCACACCGTGCAATTCGTGCAGTGCGACATCACCGATGAAATCGCCTTTCAGGCAGCGATAGAGCGTTTCGAACACTCGCTCGGCCCCATCACCGTGCTGGTCAACAACGCCGCCAATGATGTGCGCCACACCCTGGAAGAAGTTGATTCGGCGATGTTCGACAGGTTGATCGCGGTCAACCTCAAGCACGCCTTCTTCGCCGCCAAGGCGGTGGTGCCGATGATGAAAAACGCCGGCGGCGGGGCAATCATCAATTTGGGCTCGGTCGGCTGGATGATGGCCTCTGCGGGCTACCCGGTATACGCGGCCAGCAAGGCCGCCGCCCATGGCATGACGCGGGCGCTGGCACGGGAGCTGGGCCCCAGCCGCATCCGAGTCAACACCCTGGTACCTGGCTGGGTCATGACGGAAAAACAACTGGCGATGTGGGTAGACGACGCGGCCCGGGAGCTGATCAGCCGCAGCCAGTGCCTGCCGGGCAGTGTGCTGCCGGAACACATCGCCAATATGGCGTTGTTTCTCGCCTCTGATGTGTCGGCGATGTGTTCGGCGCAGAACTTTATTGTGGATGGCGGTTGGGTGTAGATCCGTTATTCGATCGGATAGTTGCGAAAGGCCGGATGTTGCTCGAGCCGACTGGCATGGCGTTGCAGGTTGGGAAACGCATCGACCTCGAGCACCGTCGGCAGTTTGAGTTGGGTGAACGACCAGGCGACAGCGGCGGTCAGTGCAGCCTGGGTCAACGGTTCGTCGGTGGGTTGGGCGAGGTGTGTTTCCAGCAGCGAATAGGCCGCCACCAACTGCCCGGTCACGCGCTCGATCCACGGCTCGTGCAGTTTTTCTGCTGGGCGCAGGTGGTGTTCATAGACGATCTGCACGGTTTTCTCACACGCTGCCAGGGCCAACCCGAGCACTTGCAGCGCGTGGGCGCGTGCCTCGGCGTGTTGGGGCAAAAGCTTCTTGTCGGCCGGCGCGAGGGCTTCGAAATAGTCCAGGATCAGGCTGGAATCCATCAGCACCGTGCCATCCTCCAGCACCAGGCTGGGCGCCTTGACCACTGGGTTGATCCGTGCGAATTCGTTGAAGGTGCTGAACACGGACAAGGGTTCATGCACAAAGTCTACGCCGTACAACTCCAGGGAAATTGCCACGCGGCGAACGTAAGGCGAATCCAGCATACCGACCAGTTTCATGCAGCCTCCATTGCTATCAGGATCATTGGCTCAAGAGAGTAAGGGCGCTTGATCGGCGTGCGCAATGGCCTAACGCAACTGCCCATAGGCGCTCACCAATTGCTCCAGGCTGAACGCCAGGTTGCGCCCACTGGGGTTGGGCAACACCCACACCGACGCATCGCCCAATAATTGCGCTTGCAAGCCCCAGGCTATCTCGCGCTGGCCAGACAGCGCGCTGTAACCGGCCTTGCCGAGAAATGCCACGACGCGTGGCCGGTAGTGGCGGATTTTCTGCTCAAACGCTGTCGCCGCTTCCTTGAATTCATGCCGTGCCAACTCGCTCGCACTCGCCGTCGGGCGCTCCACGACAGTGGTCAAGCCGCAGTGGTAGTGCAGCAAGGTGTGACCGTCCTCGGGAAGCATTTCATGGGGCGTGAAACCGGCCAGGTGCAGGGTGCGCCAGAAGCGGTTGCTGCGGTTGGCAAAGTGCTGGCCGACCGCGGCAGAACCCTTGCCGGGGTTGATCCCGCAAAACACGACGGTCAGGTGCTCGGCCAGGATGTCTTCGAGTCGTTCGCTCATGTCGCGTCTGCCTGTAAATGGGTCAGCAGCCATTCGGTAAAGCGCCGCGCCTGCGGGGCATATTCGCTGTCACGATGGGTCAGCAGCGCCCAGTTTGGGCCACGAATGGTGGCATCTACCAATGGCGTGAGCAAGCCATCTGGCTGAGCAATTGGCTGATGGCCCGGGCACCGGCATCATGACCGAAAGCAGTTTGATCAACCGCAACTGCAACCCTGGCTGGAGCAAGGTTATCAATGCGATTGCAGCGGGCGGTGGTGGTATCCACTGCGTGACAAGCCATCAGCCGATGGCTTAGACGTCCTTGGCCAACAGGGGCTGGCACACTCCGCGGAGGCGATAACGTCCAGGCCCGGTGCAGTTCACGCAGGCGCACCTGCAAAACCCGCAATTAAGCGCTAATGTGGGCCTGATCAAGGCGCTGGGTGGCGGCTGGAACGTGGCCCGATTGGCTGCGTCGAACCGTATTGAAACCAAGGAGAATTAAGCATGACCGATTACGTACCCCCGAAGGTGTGGACCTGGGACACCGAAAGTGGCGGCACCTTCGCCAGCATCAACCGGCCCATTGCCGGTGCGACCCATGACAAGGCATTGCCGGTCGGCAAGCACCCGCTGCAACTGTATTCCCTGGCCACGCCCAATGGGCAGAAGGTCACCATCCTGCTGGAAGAACTGTTGGCCCTGGGGCATACCGGTGCGGAATACGACGCCTGGCTGATCAAGATCGGTGATGGTGACCAGTTCGGCAGCGGGTTTGTGGCGGTCAACCCGAACTCAAAGATCCCGGCATTGATGGACCATAGCGCTGACACACCGATTCGGGTGTTTGAGTCTGGTGCGATCCTGCAATACCTGGCGGAGAAGTTCGGGGCGTTCTTCCCGACTGAGCCTGCGGCCCGTGCTGAGTGCCTGTCGTGGCTGTTCTGGCAGATGGGCAGCGCGCCGTATCTGGGCGGGGGCTTCGGGCATTTCTATGCGTATGCCCCGAGCAAGATGGAGTACCCGATCAATCGGTTTGCGATGGAAACCAAGCGCCAGTTGGATGTGCTGGACCAACGCCTGGCGGTGAGTGCGTACATTGCCGGGGATGAATACACCATCGCCGATATTGCGATTTGGCCCTGGTACGGTGGCTTGGTTAAAGGCCGCTTGTATGGGGCGGCAGAATTCCTTTCGGTGCAGGATTACACGCATGTGCTGCGTTGGGCTGAAGCGATTGAAGCGCGACCGGCGGTGCAGCGCGGGCGCAGGGTGAATCGGGTTTCCGGGGAACTTGCGGAGCAGTTGCCGGAGCGGCATGCCGCAAGCGACTTGGACTGATTGCAGTCACCCTGGCGGCCTTCGGGCCGTCCTTTGCGATTGCCAGGGCGTATGGCCGACCAGCTCGGAGCGCTGGCCGACCGCACGCCTGCGGCTTAGCTCAATGCGTCTTAACTTAACAGCCCGGTGCTGACTGCGACGATCAGGAAGATCCCCAGCAGCGCGCGGTAGATCACGAACGGCCAGGTGGAGAACCGTTCCAGGAACTTCATCAGGCCCCAGATCGCG
This sequence comes from Pseudomonas sp. O39, assembly GCF_045447295.1. Taxonomy (NCBI): domain Bacteria; kingdom Pseudomonadati; phylum Pseudomonadota; class Gammaproteobacteria; order Pseudomonadales; family Pseudomonadaceae; genus Pseudomonas; species Pseudomonas sp. O39. The sequence continues at coordinate 202,780 of NZ_JBJGXV010000008.1, read as the reverse complement.
AAGAACGCCGAGACGCTGGCAACCACCAGGCCGAAGATCAAGTGCGACCAGGCGTGAGCGGGCAGGTCGGCGTGCAGCAGCACCCACAGCTCTTTCAAACCGGCGAGGGCGATGGCCGGCAAGCCCAGCAGGAAGGAAAAGCGTGCGGCTTCTTCACGTTTGAAGTTGAGGAACAGTGCGGCGGTCAGCGTGGAGCCCGAACGCGAGACACCGGGAATCAGCGCGCCAATCTGTGCAATGCCGACAATCAGTGCATCGCGCAGGCGCATTTCGCTCATGTCCCGCGTGTGGCGTGCCCGCACTTCGGCGACTGCCAGCAACACCGCCATGACGACACAGGAAATGCCGATCACCATCAGGCCGCGCAACGGCGAGTTGCAGGTGTTGAGGGTCGAGGACAAGGCCAGCCCGGCAATCCCGATCGGGATGGTCGCCAAAACAATCGCCACCGCCAGCTTGAACCACCGGTCGTTGTAGTCACCCCGGCGCACCGCGCTGATGCTACCCGTGGTCACCTGGCGCACATCGCGCCAGAAGTAACTGACCACCGCCGCCAGCGCCGCCAACTGCATCGCAGCCGAAAACGCCGAGCCCGGGTCTTGCCAGCCGAGCAGGGCAGGCACCACGCGCATGTGGGCGGTGGACGACACGGGCAACAGTTCGGTAATGCCCTGGATCACGCCCAGGATGAAGATCTGCAGGTAATCCAGGGAAGCAAAACCCACATCCAGGCCGGCGGAACAGACGTTTGTCAAAGTACATGTCCTTGAAAAAATAGGGGAGAGCGAGCAAAGTTTATTCTAAATGTTTCAGGATTTTGGACGGGCCCCGACAAATCCGCAATCGGTTCAGCAAACAGAAAGGTTAGGCAATGTATTGGCCTGCCGCCGTGTTTTGTGAACAATGGCGCCCTGCTTTTTCTGACCGAGAGCCTCATGCCTGAAACCACTGTCGAATTGATCCAGACCGGCCCCGAAGCGTCTGAGCTGATCCGCAATCTTTACCAGTACTACGCCTACGAGTCGTCGGACTGGGAGCAGGAAGATGTGGAGGCGGACGGCCGTTTCTACATCCATGACGAGCACCTGACGCGTTATTGGCAGGACCCGCTATGGAGCGCCAATCTGCTGCTGGTCGATGGGTATATCGCCGGCTTCCTGTTGATTGAAGGCAGCGAACTGCCCGGCATCAATGCCCTGGAACTGGCTGACCTGTTCATCCTCAAGCGCTATCGCCGCAAAGGCATCGGCCGCGCCATCGCGACCCAGGTGTTGAGCAGCGGCCAGAACAATTGGCTGGTGCGTTTTTACGATCAGGATGAAGTGTCCCAGGCGTTCTGGCGCGCCGTGCTGGACGACCTGCCACGCCCGGCGCAGACCATTGAGCTGGATGATGACCCGCAGTTGGTGAATTACTTGATTACGCGGGCGGCGCTGCATTGAACGCTTGCTGCATCGCCTGAGGCGGCTGCCCGAACGCGCGCAGAAACGCCTGGCGCATACGCTCGCGATCACCGAAGCCGGTTTCGCGGGCCACCACTTCGACCGGGTGACGGCTGGTTTCCATCATTGCCCGGGCGGCTTCCACGCGCAGCGATTCGATGGCCTTGGCGGGTGTTTGCCCGGTTTCTTCGCGAAACACTCGGCTGAACTGGCGCGGGCTGAGCCGGGCCACATCGGCCAGGGCCTCCACTGACAGGTCGTGGGTCAGGTTTTCGCGGGCATAGGCCAATGCCAGTTGCACGCGGTCTGACTTGGGGTCCAGTTCCAACAAGGCCGACAATTGGGATTGCTCACTGCCTCGACGTTGGGCAATCACCAGTTTGCGCGCAATACGCCGGGCGAGGTCGCTGCCCAGGTCGGCTTCTACCATCGCCAGTGCCAGGTCCACGCCGGCGCTCATGCCGGCGCCCGTCCATACTTGGCCGTCGACCACGAACAACTTGTCTTCTTCCAGGTGAATATCCGGGTAGCGCTTGCGAAACGCGGGCGCGTGAATCCAGTGGGTGGTGGTGCGCTTGCCTTCCAGCAGGCCCGCTTCGGCCAGCACGAAGATGCCCATGCACAAGGAGGCGACCCGCCGTGATTGAGCGGAGGCGGCCTTTACCAGTTCCAGCAGGTTGGCCTCCGGCAGACGAAACTCCAGATAGCCGCTGACAATCAGCGTGTCATAGCCCTGCGGCCGGATGGGCGTGGTATTCACCGAAAAGCCCTGGGACGTCATGACGGCGCCGCCGCTCTCCGAAACCAGGTGGAACTCATAGGCTGACTCACCCCTCAGCAGGTTCGCGCACTCGAACACCGAACCCAGGCTGAGGCTCAGGGACTGGAAGTTCGGGTAAACCATCAGCGCAACGCTGTGCATCGTCATTCTCCAAGGGGGCGGGAGAGGGGATTGTCGGCGGGTGTCGGCGAAACGGCAACCGACTTTGCGTCATGTCCGGAAACCTTGCGGATATGACATTGTTGAAGTTTTTCTCGACGCCTAACATTCCCTCAACGAACTAGACGACTGGTCTAATCGGACGGGAAGAACAATGAATAACGACACTAAAAGTACAAGGCAGGCGATCCTGGATACGGCGCAATTAATTGTCGGCCGCAAAGGGTTTTCTGCGGTGGGGTTGAACGAAATACTTCAAGCCGCTGACGTACCGAAAGGCTCGTTTTATCACTACTTCAACTCTAAAGATGCCTTCGGCGTTGTCTTGCTGGATACCTACTTCGATCACTATGTGAAGGGCATTGAGCAACTGTTTCAACAACCCGAACTGTCCGGCTGCGCCAAATTGATGCGTTATTGGCAAACCTGGGTCGACAACCAGACCGGCTGCACCGATGCGGGCAAATGCCTTGCCGTCAAACTCGGTGCCGAGGTGTCAGACCTTTCAGAGCCCATGCGTTTGGCCCTGGATCGAGGCACCGCACGTACGATTGCTTTGCTTGCGCAAGCCTTGCTGCAAGGCGTCGAAGACGGCTCGCTGACGGTTCAGCAACCCCCGCAACGCCTGGCCCAACGCCTGTACGCGCTGTGGCTGGGGACCAGCGTGATGAGCAAGATCACCCGAACATCCGCGCCGTTTGACGAGGCGCTGCTTTTGACCCGACACCTGTTGGGTTGCCCTGCACACACCGACGCTTACACCTACTGAAACCCATCGATCGAGGCACTGGAAAATGAAAGTATTAATGGTACTGACCTCTCACGACCAGCTTGGCGATACCGGCCGTAAAACCGGCTTCTGGCTTGAAGAGTTTGCGGCTCCCTATTACACCTTCAAGGACGCCGGGGCCGAGTTGGTGCTGGCCTCTCCGGCGGGCGGCCAACCACCGCTGGACCCAGTCAGCGACCAGCCTGACGCGCAGACCGAGCAAACCCGACGTTTCGCCGCTGACCCGGCTGCGCAGCAGGCCCTGGCCAACACCGTCAAGCTGGACACGGTCAACGCCGATGACTTCGACACCGTGTTTTACCCAGGTGGGCACGGGCCGCTGTGGGACCTGGCGGAATCGAGCACGTCCATCGCGCTGATCGAGTCCTTCGAGCGTGCCGGCAAGCCCATCGGCTTTGTCTGCCATGCGCCCGGCGCATTGCGTCACGTCAAGGCCGTCAATGGCGAGCCGTTGGTCAAGGGTCGTCGCGTTACCGGCTTCTCCAACGCTGAAGAGGCTGCGGTTGGCCTGACCGATGTGGTGCCGTTCCTGATCGAAGATGATTTCAAGGCACTCGGCGGCCACTATGAAAAGGGCGCCGATTGGCAATCCTTTGTACTTGAAGATGGTTTGCTGGTGACCGGGCAGAACCCTGCCAGTTCCAGTGATGTGGCTAAAGCACTGCTGAAACTCACCGCATAACTTAATTAAAACGCTTCATTCATTGACGGCTCTCAAGAGCCGTCAATGCGTTAGCGCGCCTTGAATTTGGAAGTTCTTAGATGACAAGTAGTTTGAATACCCCAATAAAACTGGGTCACCACACCTTGAACAACCGCGTTGTGCTGCCGCCGTTGACGCGCCAGCGCAGTGCCCAACCGGGTGATATCGCGACCGACTTGATGGCCGAGTATTACCGCCAGCGCGCCACCGCCGGTTTCATGGTCAGCGAAGGCACGCAGATCGAGCCGCGCGGCCAGGGTTACGCCTGGACGCCAGGTATCTACAGCCCGGCGCAGATCGACGGCTGGCGCAAAGTGACTGACGCGGTACACGCCGACGGCGGGGTGATCTTCGCCCAGCTGTGGCATGTCGGCCGCGTGTCCCACAACGCGCTGCAGCCAGAAGGCGCCGCACCGGTCGCGCCGTCGGCTATTGCAGCAGAGCAAGCAAAGGCCTTTATCGAAACCGGGCCTGGGGTTGGCGAGCTGAAACAGCCGCCTGTGCCACGCGCCTTAAGCGTGCTTGAGATCGAGGAGTTGGTGGGGCATTACGCCCAGGCCGCGCGCAATGCGTTGGACGCCGGGTTTGACGGGGTGGAAATCCACGCGGCGAATGGTTACCTGGTCAACCAGTTCATCTCGGCCCACGCCAACCAGCGTGATGATGAATACGGCGGCTCGCTGCACAACCGCCTGCGCTTTTTGCGCGAGATCGTCGAAGCCGTGACGGCCGTCGTCGGGCCGGAGCGTCTTGGTGTGCGTTTTTCACCGTTGTTCAGCGGCACCGACCAGGACCGCGTGTATATCGGCCTGGTGGAAGAAGACCCGCATCACACCTACATCGAAGCGATCAAGGTGCTGGAAGCGTCGGGCATTGCCTACGTGTCCATCGCCGAAGCCGATTGGGACAACGCGCCTGACCTGCCTGAAACCTTCCGCCAAGCGGTACGCAGCACCTTCAGTGGCCGGATCATCTACGCCGGGTGTTACACCGCTGAACGCGGTGCAACACTGGTGGAAGCCGGGCTGGCAGACCTGATTGCATTCGGACGTCCGTTCATTGCCAACCCGGATTTGCCGCGGCGGCTGTTCAACGGCTGGCCGCTGAACCCGCTGCGCGCCGAGGGCATGTACGGCGGTTCGGAGCAGGGCTACACCGATTACCCGGAGTACGCCGAGTAATCACTCCACCCGCAACACAATCTTGCCAATGTGGTCGCCGCCTTCCATCCGCGCATGGGCCTGGGCGGCGTCGGTGTATTCGTAAACTTTGTCGATGATCGGCAGGCATCGCCCGGCGGACAGCACTGGCCACACGTATTCGCGCAGTTGTTCGGCGATTGCGGCCTTTTCGTCCTGGGTGCGTGCACGCAGCAGCGAGCCGGTGATGACGGCGCGTTTGCCGAGGATGGTCAGCAGGTCGACGTCATTGGCCTTGCCGCCGCCGAGGAAACCCAGCATCACCAGGTGCCCGTCCATGGCCAGGGCCTTGAGGTTGTTGTTGAGGTACGAGGCTCCCATAATGTCCAGGATCACGTTCACGCCTTTGTCGCCGGTCTTCTGTGCGATGACCTCGGCGAAGTCCTGCTCGCGGTAGTTGATGGGCTCTGCGCCCAGCTTGGCAATCGCCGCGCATTTGTCGGCACTGCCGGCGGTGGCGAATGCCTGAATCCCATACTCGCGGCAGAGCATCAGCGCGGTGGTGCCGATGCCGCTGGTGCCACCGTGGATCAGCACGCTCTGGCCGGTGTGCGCGTCGCCAAGGCCGAACAGGTTGGCCCAGACGGTGAAAAAGGTTTCCGGCACGGCAGCGGCTTGAATCCAGTCCATACCCTCGGGGATCGGCAGGGCCTGGCTCGCAGGCACGGCGCAAAACTGCGCATAGCCACCGCCGTTGGTCAGGGCGCAGACCTTGTCGCCCAGGCTGTAGTCGGTCACGCCATCGCCCAGTGCGACCACTTCACCGGCCACTTCCAGGCCGGGGATCGGGTTCATGCCGGGTTTCATCGGGTACTTGCCGGCGCGCTGCAGGGCGTCAGGGCGATTGACCCCGGCGGCATGCACGCGAATCAGGATTTCACCAGCGCCTGCCACGGGCACGTCGGCTCGGCGTGGTTGCAGGACTTCTGGGCCGCCGGGGGCGGTGATTTCGATCAGGGTCATTTCTTTGGGCAGGGTCATTGTGTAATTCCTATAACCGGGAGCGTATGGAGTGGGACCACAGTACGCGAGCGTTGATTCAACCGGAACGCTGTCATGTCAGCACATGCCTGCAAGTCTACCGGCGTTTGTGCCGACACAATCGCACCGGCTCCGGCGCACAGGCGCCGGGGGATTCTACGGGGACAGGCATTTATGAACGAATCAAAGTACCAGGCTCTGGGGCTGTTGTTTCTGCGCGTCAGCGGCGCGGTGTTTCTGTTGTGGGTACATGGTTTGCCCAAGCTGCTGCACTACAGCGACCAATTGGCGTTGATCGAAGACCCGTTTCACCTCGGCGCCCACGTCACGCTGTGCCTGGCGATTGTTGCCGAAGTGCTGTGCCCGCTGCTGATTATCGTCGGTGTGCTGGCGCGCCTGGCGTGCTTGCCGATCCTGGCCGTGCTGTGGGTGGCCTTGCTGGTGGTGCATCCGCAATGGACTTTGTTTGAGGGGCAGTTTGGCTGGCTGCTGCTGATTATCTTCACCAGTATTCTGATCGCAGGACCGGGTCGGTTGGCGCTCAGCCAGCGGTATGCCTGATAAAAAAGGCCGGGCAAGCCCGGCCAACAAGGAGCGGGTGGTTCAGCCGTTTCAGCGCTTCAGGAACGCCAGCAAGTCTTCGTTCAACTGCTGGGTATGCGTGGCCGCAAAACCGTGCGGCGCATCCTTGTACACTTTCAGTTGCGCGCCCTTGATCATCTCGGCTGCCACTTTGCCGGTGGTCTCGAAGGGTACGACCTGGTCGCCGTCACCGTGAATCACCAGGGTCGGCACGTCGATCTTGGCCATGTCCGGGCGGAAGTCGGTTTGCGAGAACACGGTGACGCAATCAACAGTCGACTTGAGCGACGCCAGCAACGCGATTTGCAGGGTCTGGGTCAGTACGCCCTCGGAGACTTTCTGACCCTTATTGATGCCATAGAACGTCGGGTTGAAGTCGGCGATGAATTGCGCGCGATCTTTCAGTAGCCCGGCCTTGATGCCGTCGAACACTTCGGTCGGCACGCCCTGCGGGTAATCCGGTTTCTGGCCGAAGATCGGCGTTACGGCGCCCAGCAATACCAGGCCGGCCACGCGAGCCGTGCCATGGCGTGCGATGTAGCGTGCCACGTCGCCGCCACCCATGGAGAAACCCACCAGGGTCACGTCCTTGAGGTCCAGGTGTTCGATCAGTTGGGCAATATCGTCGGCGAAGGTGTCGTAGTCGTTACCGGTCCACGGCTGGTCCGAACGGCCGAAACCACGGCGGTCGAACGCAATGGTGCGAAAGCCACGGCTGCTCAGGTATTCCATCTGGTATTCCCACATGTCGGCATCCAACGGCCAGCCATGGCTGAACAGCACGGGTTTACCGCTGCCCCAGTCCTTGAAATAGATCTGGGTACCGTCTTTGGCAACGAATGTACTCATGGAAAACGCCTCGCGTGTCGGGGGGGAATGTCAGCCTCACTATTGCGTTAAACCGGACGAAGGGCTTGTACGGATGTGCTCGGTTGAACGGTTCAGCGTCTATATTGGTCCACTGATCTCTACCGTCAGTTCAACAGGTGAACCAAATGGCCAAGACTTACAGCTACGCCGCTCGGGATTCCAAGGATGCGCTCAAACCCTTTACCTTTGAGCGCCGTGCGCCAGGGGCGGATGACGTCCAGATCGATATCCTCTACTGCGGCGTATGCCACTCCGACCTGCACACCGCGCGCAATGAGTGGCACAACACCTTGTACCCGTCGGTGCCCGGCCATGAGATTGTCGGCCGCGTGACAGCGGTCGGTGCCAACGTGACGAAATTCAAGGTGGGTGACCTGGCCGGCGTCGGTTGTATGGTCGACAGCTGCCAGCACTGCGCCTCCTGCGCCGAAGGCGAGGAGCAATACTGCGAGAACGGTTTTACCGGCACCTACAACGGCCCGGTGTTTGGTGGGGAAAACACGTTCGGTGGCTACTCGGACACTATCGTGGTCAGGGAGAAGTTCGTCCTGCGCATCTCCCATGACGATGTCAACCTGGCGGCGGTGGCGCCGCTGCTGTGCGCCGGCATCACCACCTACTCGCCGTTGCACCATTGGAAGGTGGGCCCCGGCAAAAAAGTCGGCGTGGTCGGCCTCGGCGGGCTGGGGCATATGGCGGTGAAGATCGCGCATGCCATGGGTGCCCATGTCACGCTGTTCACCACCTCACCGAACAAACGCGAAGATGGCCTGCGCCTGGGCGCCGACCAGGTCGTGGTGTCGAAGAACCCCGACGAAATGGCCAAGGTCGTCAACAGCCTGGACTTCATCCTCAACACGGTTGCCGCGCCGCATAACCTTGATCCTTTCCTCAACCTGCTCAAGCGTGACGGCACCATGACTCTGGTCGGCGCCCCCGACAGCCCGCACCCGTCGCCTACGGTATTCAACCTGATCTTCAAGCGCCGCAGCCTCGCCGGCTCGTTGATCGGTGGTATCCAGGAAACCCAGGACATGCTGGATTTCTGCGCCAAGCACAAGATTGTCTCGGACATCGAGATGATCGATATCCAGGGCATCAATGAGGCGTATGAGCGGATGCTCAAGGGCGATGTGAAGTATCGCTTCGTGATTGATATGGAGAGTTTGAAGAAGGAAAGCCACGCGGCTTGATAGAGCCGTCTATTCACAGCAGCACATTGCTTTTTGTGGGAACTGGCTTGCCTGCGATACAGGCACCTCGGTCATTCAGTTGCATCGAGGTGATCCCATCGCGGGCAAGCCCGGCTCCCACATAAAGTTATCCGCCATTTTGGTGTTTGGTTTTTTAAGCCGACAAGTGCTCATACAAAATCGTCGCACCCACCAGCATCAGCACCACGCCACCGACCATCTCGGCGCGCTTGCCGACCACCGTCCCCAGCACCCGACCGAGCATCATGCCAAGGGTCACCATGGTCATGGTCGCAAGGCCTATCGCCGCTGAAGCCAGCAGAATATTCACGTCGACAAATGCCAGGCCCACGCCCACCGCCATTGCGTCGATGCTGGTCGCAAATGCCGTCACGGCGAGGATCATGAACGAATGCTGAGTGGGTTTTTCAACCTCGTCATCATCCGGCTTGAGCCCGTTGTAGATCATGTGCAAGCCCAGCGCGACCAGCAGGCTAAAGGCGATCCAGTGGTCCCAGCTTTCTACCCAGCGCGTGGCGGCATGGCCGATAGCCCAGCCGATCATCGGCGTGATGGCTTCGATCACGCCAAAGATCAAGCCGGCGCGCAGGGCTTCGGTCAGGCGTGGTTTGTGCAGGCTGGAGCCTTTGCCGATGGCCGCCGCAAAGGCGTCCGTGGACATGGCAAGGGCGAGAAGAATGAGGGAAATGGGGTTCACGGTAAGGCTTCCAGTCGGGCTGTATGAGTCAACGACACAACCACACGCCCGACGTTAGGCATGGATGTGTCGCTGGTCTCACCAACCTCAACGGTGTTCGTACCACGGCAGGTTGCCGAATATGTTGATACGAACGCTTCTGCACGGGTCAGAAGCCGGTTACTCCCCAACGAAGCGCAGCATCCTAGACGATCAAATATGAAAAAACTGTCAACGCCCTTCAAACGCCGGTGGGCGACGTTCGGCAAATGCTGCCAGCCCTTCACCAAAATCTGCACTGGCGCAGGCCTGGCGGCGCAGTTCGGCGATCTGCTCCATGGCCTGCACGGGTATGGGTTGCAGGTCTTCGAGAATGCGCAATTGCTCCTTCACCGCCTGAATCGCCAACGGCGCCTTGGCGGCGATGCCTTGGGCGATTTCCAGGGCGGTGGCTTCCAGGGCCTCGGTGGGTACCAGGCGGTTGATCACGCCAAAGCGTTCGGCGCGTTCGGCGTCGAGTTTCTGCGCGCAGAAGAACAGTTCCTTGAGCACATGAATCGGCAGGTTGTTGAAGAATCGCAGCAGGCCGCTGGTGGTATAGGGCAAGCCGATGTTGGCCGGGGTCATGGCGAAGCTGGCGCTGTGGTCGGCCACCACCATGTCGCAGCTCATGGCCAGGTCGACGGCGCCGCCCCAGGCCGAGCCCGAAATCGCCGCGATCACCACGCCGGGGTAGGCGCGGATTCGCCGCAGTACTTGCTCCAGCGGTTTGCCATAGGCAACGGGGTCGCGGTCGCGGGCCACTTCGCCAATATCATGGCCGGCGCTCCACACTGTCTGGCCGACGTCGGCACCGAGAATCACCACGCCGATGCGCTGGGCGGCGAGGGTGACCAGGCTTTCATCCAGGCTGTCGAGCAAGTGCGCACTGAGGGCATTGCGCTGAGTGGGGTTGCTGAAGGTCAGGCGTGCGATGCGCGTGTCGATAAGGTTGAGCGTCACAGTGGCAGTCATGATGCGGTTCCTGATGAACATTCGGATGGGCTGGCCTGCACGAGCACGTTGGTCTTGAGCAGGCTCTGTATGGACGCCGGCTCAAAGCCCGCTTCGCGCAATACCTCGATGCTGTGTGCGCCGGGCAACGGCGGTGGCCACGTCACGCCACCATAATAATTTTCGACACCAACTCCACCACCGTCTTGGCCTGCAACTTCCTCATCAACCGCGCCCGATGCACTTCCACCGTGCGGTGGGAGATTGCCAGGCGCAGGGCGATTTCCTTGGACTTGAGGCCGTTGACGATGTGCATGGCAATTTCCCGCTCCCGGGGCGTGAGGTCGCCGGTGCCCTGGTGGGTGCGATCGAGGCGTTCGAAGTGCCAGATCATCAGCTTGAACGGGTCTTTGGGCGTGAGCGTGTAGCCGTGGGACTTGGCCCAGAACACTTCGCCGCTTTTGTGCTGCATGAAACGTTCGTCGGAGTAGCGGCCGTTTTCACTGTCCAGCAACCAATCGTGGCTGCGCTTGCCGATGGCGTGGTAGTCAGCCTGGGAGGGGTAGATCAGCAGGGTCAGTTGGTTGACCAACGCGTCGCGTGAATAGCCGAACAACTGCAGGAAGGCTTCGTTGCAGTCGACGATCACACGGTTGCTGGTGACCAGTTGCGGTGCGGGGGACAACTGGAACGCCAGACGCCCGATATCTTGGAGTTGTTGTGCAAACACAGTCATTGGGCATCCTGCCTCGTTGTTTTTCTCACCTCGGGCTACTTATCCATGTAAGTAGTTACACGAATTGGCGCCGGCCCAGTGGTGGGTCATTGTAAGGAATGTCCGTATCAAGAACAGAAGAAATTGATTATGCCTGCTGATTGCGTCTCCATTGTTGCCGCCGGTCATTCGCGTTTTGGTCGCCTGGAAGGCACCACCCTTGAAGACCTGATCGTGCAGGTTACCCGCGAAGCCCTCACGGATGCGGCGATTGACGCGTCAGAAATCGATGCGTTGTTCCTGGGCCACTTCAACTCGGGGCTGGTGCCTGACGGGTTCGCCTCTTCGCTGTTGTTGCAGGCCGACCCCGGCCTGCGCTTCAAACCGGCCACCCGCTGTGAAAACGCCTGCGCGTCCGGCTCGGCGGCGATCCAGGCCGGGATCAATGCGATCCTGTCCGGCAGCGCGGAACTGGTGTTGGTGGTGGGCGCCGAAAAGATGACCCACACCTCCACCGCCGAGGTCACCCAAGCCTTGGCCGGCGCCGGCTATCAGAACGACCCGGCCGAAGCCGGCATGAGTTTCCCGCAACTGTTCGGTCGGGCTGCCCGGCAATATGCCGAGCGCTACCATTGCCCGCTGGGCTCGATGGCGGCCATCGCCACCAAGAACCACTCCAATGCCATGGCCAACCCGTTGGCGCAGATGCACCGGGTGATGGATTTCGAACACTGTAACAACGTGTCCAAGAGCAACCCGTTTGTGGCCGAGTCATTGCGCCTGACCGATTGCTCACTGATCAGGGACGGCGCCGCCGCGATCATTCTGGCCTCGCCCAAGCGCGCGCGGGCGTTTCGCCGCGATGTACAGATCTGCACGATGACTCAGGTCAACGACTGCCTGCCGATCGCCCAGCGCGACATCCTGGCCTTTGAGGGCCCGCAAAGGGCGATCCACACGGCATTGCGCGGCGCGAATATCACCCTGGCCGACTTGAGTTTCGCCGAGGTGCATGACTGCTTCACCATCGCCGAACTGCTGATCTACGAAGCCATGGGCCTGGCGCCCAAAGGCGAGGGCCATCGCGTGCTCGACAGCGGCGTGGTGCGCGCCGGTGGGCGGCTGCCGGTGAATCTTTCCGGTGGGCTCAAGGCCAAAGGGCATCCGGTGGGCGCCACGGGGGTGTCGATGCATGCCCTGGCGTTTCGGCAATTGACCGGTGAGCCGATTGGCCTGGCGGTGCCTGACCCGGAGTTTGGCCTGGTGTTCAACATGGGCGGCATGGCGGTGGCCAACTACGCCTCGGTCCTGCACGCACGCAGGTGCTGAGCCATGAACATTGCCAACTGGCTGCACGATACCCAGCGCCGTGATCCGCAACGCCCGGCGTTGTTCGAAGGTACCCGGCAAATCGCCGATTACGCCACCTTTGCGGCCCATGTTCGTCAACGCGCCGCGCACCTGGTGGACCAGTACGGCGTGACGGCGGGGGATGCCGTCGCGGTGCTGATGAAGAACAGCTGTGACTACCTGGAATTGCTCTACGCCATCTGGTGGCTGGGCGGGGTGGTCGTGCCGATCAACGCCAAGCTGCATCCGAGCGAAGCGGCCTGGATTGCCGATAACGCCCAGGCGCGCCTGATCTTTACCGACGGCGGCCGGGTGTTTTCGTCATCACGGGACTTGCCTCAGCGCTGTAAGGAGCTGGACGGCCACACGCTGCCGCCGACCCGCGGCTGGCCGACGCTGGAGCAGCCGGTGGCGCGTGAGGATAAGGACCTCGCCTGGCTGTTCTACACCTCCGGCACCACCGGGCGTTCCAAGGGGGTGATGCTGAGTCATGGCAATCTGGTTGCCATGTCGCTGTGTTATGCCACGGATGTCGACCCGGTCAGCGCCGCTGACGCCGTGGTGTATGCCGCACCAATGTCCCACGGTGCCGGGCTCTACAACTTTATTCATGTGCGTTGTGGCGCGCGGCATGTGGTGCCTGCGTCCCATGGTTTTGATGCGGCCGAGCTGTTCGGGTTGGCCGTCGAGTTGGGCGATGTATCGCTGTTTGCCGCGCCGACCATGGTCAAGCGCATGGTCGAACAGGCGCAGCGCCAGGGTTATGGCGGCGCAGGCATCAAGACCATCGTCTACGGCGGCGGCCCGATGTACCTGGCTGACCTGTGCGCGGCCGTCGATACGTTTGGCCCGCGCCTGGTGCAAATCTACGGCCAGGGCGAGAGCCCGATGACCATCAGCGTGTTGCCCCGCGCGCTGATCGCCGACCGCCAACGCGAGGGTTGGTCGACCCTGGCCGCCTCTGTCGGCCAGGCGCACGCTTGTGTCGAAATCCGCATCCTCGACGCGCAGCACCAGCCGGTGCCGACGGGGGAGCGCGGCGAGATTGCAGTGCGCGGTGCCACGGTGATGCAAGGCTACTGGCGCAACCCAGAAGCCACCCGCCAGACCCTGGTCGATGGCTGGCTGATGACCGGCGATATCGGCTTTCTCGACCCGGCCGGCTACCTGACCCTGACGGACCGCTCCAAGGACGTGATCATCACCGGCGGCAGCAACGTGTACCCGCGCGAAGTCGAGGAAGTGTTGGCGCAGCATCCCGAGGTGTTCGAGGTGTGTGTGGTGGGTGAGCCGGATGCGCAATGGGGCGAATCGGTGGTGGCTTTTGTGGTCACGCGCAACGGGCAGACGCTTGACGATGCCCGGCTCACCGCGTGGTTTGTCGAGCGCATGGCCTCGTTCAAGAAGCCGAAGAAATACGTGTTCCGCGACGAGTTGCCGAAAAACAGCTACGGCAAAATCCTCAAGACCGACTTGCGGCAGTGGTTGAAAGCAGCGAGTATCGCCGCGCTTCCCTAGACCCGCTATTCATGGACAGATCATCAGACAAGGAGTCCCTTCGATGGGCAATCAAGCGCAAGACACGGTCCGCAAGCGGCGCCGTGCGTTTCTCGGTGCCACTTCCGGTCACTTGATCGAGTGGTACGACTACGGCGTCTACGGCTTTCTCGCCGTGTACATCGGCCAGGCGTTTTTCGTCTCCGATGACCCCACCACCAGCCTGCTCGCCAGCTTTGCCGCCTTCGCCCTGAGCTTTTTCATCCGGCCCTTGGGTGGGCTGTTCTTCGGCCCGCTGGCGGACAAGATCGGCCGCCGCAAAACCCTGATCATGGCGCTGGTGATGATGACCGGCTCGACGGTGATGCTCGGCGTGTTGCCGACCTACGCGACGCTGGGCATCGCGGCGCCGATCCTGCTGATCCTGGTGCGCTGCGTGCAGGGTTTTTCGGCGGGCGGTGAGATCGGTACTGTTACCAGCTTTATCTCGGAATACGCCGGGCCGGGTCGACGCGGGTTCGCGACCTGCTGGTTAATGGTCACCGCCGTGCTCGGCCTGCTGCTGGGCGGCGCCGTGGCCAATGGCATGACCTGGATCCTCGGCGCCGACGTGATGCAGGAATGGGCCTGGCGCGTGCCGTTCCTGATCGCCGCGCCGTTGGGCTTTATCTCCATGTACATCCGCCTCAAGCTGGAAGACAGCCCCGAGTTTCTCGCCCTGCAACGCGCCGGCCAAACCTCCCGCGCACCGCTGCGTGAAGTCTGGCAATGGAAGCGGGCGATCGCCCTGGTGTTCTTTATCATCACCTTGCACAGCTCGATCTTTTACCTGGTGCTGACCTTCGCTTCGACCTACATGGCCAAGATCCTCAAGTTCGACAGCGGTACCACCTTGCTCTACGTATTTGTCGCCAGTTTTTCGGCGGCCTTCGTGATGCCCTTTGGCGGCGCATTTACCGATAAATACGGGCGCAAGCCGTTCCTGATGGTGATTGGCACCTTGGCCACGTTGGCGATGTTCTGGCTGTTCAAGTCGGCGCCGACCGCAACGGCCGCGTCGTTCTTCGCGCCCTTGATGGCAGTGGCGATTCTGTTCGGGCTGTATGCCTCGTCGACGTATGCGCTGATGAGCGAACTGCTGCCGACACGCATCCGCTCCACCGGCATTGCGGTGGCGTACAACGTGCCGGTCGCCGTGTTTGGCGGCAGCGCGCCGCTGATCTCTACCTGGCTGATCAAGGTGACGGGCGATATAACCTCGCCGTGGTATTTCTACGTGGCCACCGGCGTGGTGTCACTGATTGCCCTGGTGGCGCTGCGCAAAGAAGATTTTGTCGCCAGCGGCAGTCCGGTCGTGCCGTCGGTGGGGGCCACACAGTTACAGGCCCGGGCTGCCACCGCCACGGTGAGTGCAGAAGCCCCAGTGGCGTAACCTCAGCGCGGCAACACGCCGCGAAACGTTGCGCTTAACGTGCGCAATGTTTCGCGGGACCGCAGGTCACTGATGCGGCTGTGAAGCACCACTTCACTGACGGGCAATGCGGGCAAACCGCATTGCTCGCTCACGTCCACCGCCCCGGCCGGGGCCACTCGGTGGGCGAGGGCGGCGACACCCAAGCCGGCGCTCACCGCCGCGCCCACCGCCATCACACCACCGCCGACAAACACTTCAGTCCAGTCGATATGGGCTTCATCCAACGCCCTGACCGCCAGATGCCGAACCCCACACGGCGGCGCCATGGTTGCCAGGCGCAAGGGCAGGCCGGGGTTGTGTTGCCAGGTCGGCGCAGCAAACCAGCCAAAGCGTTCCACTGCCAACACTTCGCCGTCCCGGCGGTCGCCTTCGTTGCGCACGATCACCGCGTCCAGCTCGTTGCGGTCGAACGCGGCCACCAGATCGCGGGAGGAGGCGATGCGTATTTCGAGGATCAGCAAAGGGTCGTACGCGGCGAGGCGGCCGAGCCAGGTGGGCAAGTCCGGCCCGGCGACGTGGTCGCTGATGCCGATCACCAGACGCCGCGAGGGCTGGGTACCCATGTCGCCCAATGCGCGTTCATGGGCGTTAAGCAGGGCGCGAGCGGCCACGATGAACTGCTCGCCCTGGGGCGACAGCCTTACGTGGCGGGGCGTGCGCTCCAGCAGTCGATAACCGAGGCGTTCTTCCAGGCGCTTGAGCTTGAGGCTGATGGCGGCCTGGGACGTGTCGAGGGCCTCGGCGGCACGGGTGAAACTGGCGAAGTCGGCGACCCGGACGAAGGCCTGCACGGTGTCGATATCCAGGGGTTTGAGCGCATCAGTCATATCAAATCCTTATCGCACATATATCGGCTGATATCTTGTTGAAATCACTGCCACTGCGCAAGCTCAAACCTCATCTTGCACAGGAGCTTCGCCATGTTTGCCAAACAGTATTCACACCGCCTGCCTGCCGATTACGACATGGGGGTTATCCGCCGCCGCGCTGAGCAATTGGGGCCGTTGTGGGATCACGCTGAAGGGCTGCTGTTCAAGGCATTTATCGCCCAGGAACGCGGGCAAGCGACGGGCAATGTCTATGCGTCGGTGTACCTGTGGGCAGACCCGTTGCAGGCCGCCGACTTCTTGTTGGGCGAGCGTTTCCAGAAGGTGCTCGACAGCTTTGGCCGCCCGCACATCGAAAGCTGGTTGCCGCTGGACGTGCAGCAAGGGCCCGCGCGGCACGCGTTGAGTTTGTACCGGGAGCAATGGTCATTGGAGCCAGGGGCGGATCGAGCCGGGATATTGACCGAGGAAAAACGACGTAACCAGCAGTTGGCTGACAGCCCGGATACATTCGCGGTCTTCCTGGCGCTGGATGTGCAAGCGTGGCGCCTGGTGCGGATCACGCTCTCGGCCAAGCCGCTGCAGATGGACCACCCGGGCACGGGTTACCAGGTGCTCTATCTGGCGCAAGGCGTTGCGCGATAGCGTCAACTGCGCCAGTCTTGCAGGCTTCTAACTCGTTACCGGAGCGATCTGCGGTGCCAGCCACGCGTTTGACACTGATCTGCCATGCCGCTACGGCGTCGCAAAAGCTGGGGCGGTTTGCCGATGACGAGTCTGTCAGCATGGATTGGCAACACGCAGTGTTGTCCCTGGCCGGGCGCTTCAAGAAAAACCCGCGCCTGGTGTGCGGGCCTGAAGCCAGGACCCGCCAGACGGCCGGGCTGTTCGGCGCTGACGCGCAAGTCGAAGATGCCTTGCGCGATGCTGACTTGGGTGCCTGGAAAGGCCAGGCGATCAACCAGTTGGACGGCGATGCATTGATGGCCTGGGCGACCGACAGCACCAGCACGCCCCACGGCGGCGAGTCGGTGGAACAGGTTTGTGCGCGGGTCGGGCAGTGGCTGCAATCCCTCGAAACCCAACCCGGTCATGTGTTGGCCATCACCCACCCGTTGGTGATTCGCGCCGCCTTGCTCTATGTCATGCAGTTCCCGGTGTCGATGTTCTACCGGATCGACATCGAGCCCCTGTCCGCCACCGAGCTGCGCTTCAACACTGTCTGGCGCCTGCGCCTGGAAACTCACGCCTGACCCGGCGAACATGGCAAAATCCACGCCCCGCAATGAGAGCAAACCATGAAACGCATCCTGATCATCGGCATTGGCGCCGGCAACCCTGACTACATCACGATGCAGGCCGTGAAGGCGCTGAACCGCACCGACGTGTTTTTCCTGATGGACAAGGGCCAGAGCAAAGACAAGCTGATCGACCTGCGCCGCGAGATCTGCGAGACCTACATCACCGAGCCCGGCTACCGCTTCGTCGAGGCCGACTGCCCCGAGCGTGTGCGCGGCGACATCGACTACACCACCGCCGTGCAGGACCTCAACCGCGACAAGCAACACACCTTCGAGCGCATGATCAATGAGCACATGGCGGATGGCGAAGTAGGCGCCTTCCTGGCCTGGGGCGACCCTGCGTTGTACGACAGCACCATCCGTATCCTGCAGGCGATCCTCGCCAGTGGCCACTGTGCGTTTGAGTTCGAAGTGATACCCGGCATCACCAGCGTGCAGGCCCTGGCGGCCCAGCACAAGGTGCCGCTGAATCGCATTGGCCGCTCCATCGAGATTACCACCGGGCGCCGGTTGGCGGCGGGGCAGGCGAGTGATGCGGACACGTTGGTGGTGATGCTCGATGCCGAAGATTCCTACCGTACCGTGGCTGATCAAGACCTGGATATCTACTGGGGCGCCTACCTGGGCACACCGGACGAAATCCTGATCAGCGGCAAAGTCAGTGACGTGGCTGAAGAAATCGAACGGGTGCGCAAGGCCGCACGCCTGGAAAATGGTTGGATCATGGACACTTATTTGTTGCGCAAACCCTGAGGAAACTTCCCCATGTTCAAGCTGTTTGCCCTGGCGCTGACCCTGATGGCCGGTGTCGCCCATGCCGATGCCACGCTGCACACCGACTTGCCGTTGGCGTACCTGGAACAGACGCAGAGCGATTCACGCAACCAACCGTTGGTGATTTTCCTGCACGGGTTCGGCAGCAACGAGGAAGACCTGTTTGGTATCAAGGACGCGTTACCTTCCAGCTGGACTTACCTGTCGGCGCGTGCGCCGATGCCGGTGGACCCGAACGGCTATCGCTGGTTTACCAAGACCGCGGGTGACGGCGATTACAATGGCGAGACCGCCGACTTGCAACGCAGCGCCAGGCTGATCGAAGACTTTGTCGGCAAGGCCACGGCCAAATACCACACGCAAAGCGATCGGGTGTTCCTGGTGGGTTTCAGCCAGGGCGCGATCATGTCCTACGAAGTGGGCTTGCGTCAGCCCGAGTTGGTGCGCGGGATCGCGGCCTTGAGTGGCAGTGTATTGCCAGTGCTCAAGGCGGAGCTCAAGCCCAATGAATCACTGGGCAAGCTGGCGATTTTTATTGGCCACGGTACGCTGGACCAGGCGCTGCCGTATGTGTCGGCGACGCGTGCGAATGAGGTGTTGGTGGGGCTGGGGTTGAAGCCGGAGTTCCACGGGTATCCGGGGATGCCGCACACCGTGAGTGAGGCGGAAGTGCAGGACCTGAAGGCGTGGCTAGAGAAAACCTTGAAGTAAGCGCGATCAAAAATGTGGGAGCGGGCTTGCTCGCGAATGCGGTGTGTCAGTCAACTCATCTTTAACTGATCCACTGTATTCGCGAGCAAGCCCGCTCCCACATTTGATTTGTGTTGTCAGGGATGAGGCTTACTTGCCGCCGGTAATCTGCTTCACCAGTTCGGCGTGCCCCTTCACATCATCCGCCCGCGAAATGGCCTGGATCACCAGCAAGTGCTTGCCGGAACCGCCGAGGAACGTGGAGTTCAAGGTCTTGCCGCCGCCCTGGGTGGCGGTGCTGTCTACCTGGCGCAGGCCCAGGCCTTTGAAGGTCAGTTTTTTCTCGTTTTGCTTCTTGAAGTCGGGCAGGGCGGCGCTCTGGTCCTTGACGAAATCAGCCACGGCGCCATCGAGGAACTGCGGGTCATTGTCTTTGATGGTTGCCCCGTCGTTACGCACGGTTTCGGCGACGATCACCACACTTTTAGTCGCCGAGTTGGCGTACAGCGTGCCTTGGGTGTCGGCGGTGCCGTCGTCAGCCTTGCCGGTTGGCAGCGTGTCGGCGGTGTAGGCCTTGGGCAGGTTAAAGGTGAACTTGCCGCCCAGGGTCGAGATGGTCTGTGTGGCAGCGGGCTTGCTGGCGGCGAACACGCTACCGGCGCTAAGCGCAAGGGCCAGCAGGACGGCGGTCTTGGTGAAAGTGGCCATGAAGCGCTCCAGAGATGAACGAAATTGCGGCGTATTCTGTCAGAAAACTCGCAAGATCGTTCATACATAGCCTCACACCTTGTCGGACTCTTCTTCGAGACGGTCCATCTCAAACAGCCGCGCCAGTTCCGTACGGGCTTCCTGGGCGGACTGCATCACTTTGGCCGCGTCGTCATACACCGCGTGTTGGGCGGCGAGTAACTGCAGGTCGTGATTTTTGAAGCGGGTGATGCGCGCATCGGCCTGGGCCTGGCTCAAGCCGAGGCCGACCAGGGTGCGGCGGCTCATTTCCAGGCTGGAGTAGAACGTTTCGCGTACGGGTGAGGCGTCCAGGTCCACCAGGCGGTGCACGTGCTGGCGGTTACGCGCGCGGGCGATGATTTTCATGTGCGGGTAGCGCGTGCGCACCAATTCGGCGGTCTTGATGTTGATCTCCGGGTCGTCCATGGCGATCACGAAGAATTCCGCCTGATCGACCTTGGCGGCGTGCAGGATCTCCGGGCGCTGCGGGTCACCATAAAACACCGGCATGCCGCCGAAACTGCGGGTCAGTTCGATGGTTTCGACCGAGGTGTCGAGGGCGATGAACGAGATGTTTTGCGCGCGCAGAATCCGCGCCACTATCTGGCCCATACGGCCCATGCCGGCAATCACCACACGCGGCGCATCGCTTTCGATGGCGCGGTATTCCTCGGGCACTTCCACGGGTTTGGCCTTGGACTTGAACAGCTTCGGGCATACCAGTAACAGCAGCGGGGTCACGGCCATGGACAGGGTAATGGTCAGTACCAGCACATCGTAAAGATGCGGCTCGAACAAGCCCTGGTCGCGGCCGATCTTGAACACCACGAAGGCGAACTCACCGCCTGCCGCCAGCACCACGCCCAGGCGCAGCGCACTTTCGCGATTAAGGTCACCCACCAGGCGGCCGACCGCATACAGCAGTGGCAGTTTCAGACCGATCAGCAGCAGGGTCAGGCCGATGACCACCAGCGGCGAGCTGAGCAGCAGGCTGAGGTTGGCGCCCATGCCCACGCTGATAAAAAACAGGCCGAGCAACAGGCCCTTGAACGGCTCGATCTGGGATTCGAGTTCGTGACGGTACTCCGAGTCCGCCAGCAGCAGCCCGGCGAGGAATGCACCGAGGGCCATGGATACGCCCACCAGTTCCATCAGCCAGGCGGTGCCGATCACCACCAGCAGCGCAGTGGCGGTAGACACTTCGCGCAGGCCGGTCTTGGCGACGATACGAAACACCGGGCGCAACAGGTAGCGCCCGCCAATGATCACCACGGCGATGCTGCCGAGGATCTGCAAGACGTGTTGCAGGCCTTGCGCTTCGGTGGTCGGGTGGTCGCTGCCGGCGAGCAGCGGCACCATGGCGATCAGCGGGATTGCGGCGATGTCCTGGAACAGCAGAATCGCAAAGGCCAGCCGCCCATGCGGCTGGTTCAGTTCCTTGCGCTCGGCCAGGCTTTGCAAGCCAAAGGCAGTGGAGGACAACGCCAGGCCCAGGCCCAGCACAATCGCGCTGTTCCAGGTTTGGCCAAACAGCCACAGCGCCACCGCGCCCATCACCAAACCTGTCAGCAACACCTGGGCCAGGCCGACACCGAACACCGCCTTGCGCATCACCCATAACCGTTTCGGCGACAGCTCCAGGCCGATGATAAACAGCAGCAACACCACGCCCAACTCAGAGAACTGCGCCACGCTTTGCGGGTTGCCCACCAGGCCCAAGACCGACGGGCCGATGATCACACCGGCGAACAGATAGCCCAGCACGGCACCCAGTTGCAGGCGCTTGGCCAGGGGCACTGTCAGCACGGCGGCGAGCAGGAACACCACGGCTGCTTGTAACAGGTTGCCTTCATGGGGCATTGCGAACTCCAGAATCTTTAAAACGAATCAACAGGGGGCTATTAGAGCGCTTTTTTACATTTCGAAACTTGTATTTTTGACGCGAAAGCCAATGGCTACTAGCTGTAATCCCATTCTTACACGGGGCTTACGAAAGTATTAATACCATTTAATTCAATGGCTTCTCTGAGGGTCGACTACCGTTTCGAAAAACCAGATCAGTTGTCACCGCGGTCAGGTATTTCGCACTCAATGCGTGTGAGTCAATAGGGTTGGGCTTCTGCGCATTCATGGATGAAAGGCTTGGACCACCAAGGAGTTGGACGTGGATAGAAGACTTGCGACTGCCGTTACAC
Source organism: Pseudomonas sp. O39 (assembly GCF_045447295.1). Taxonomy (NCBI): domain Bacteria; kingdom Pseudomonadati; phylum Pseudomonadota; class Gammaproteobacteria; order Pseudomonadales; family Pseudomonadaceae; genus Pseudomonas; species Pseudomonas sp. O39. The sequence goes on along the minus strand of NZ_JBJGXV010000008.1, from coordinate 180,838 downwards.
CGCGTATTTCTGCGCTTTCGCTTGCTATCCGCCTCGGCGTGGCGGGGCTGGTGATCGGCCTGGCGAGCCCTCAGGCCTCGGCAGCGTGCACGCCGGCCAGCCCCGCGTTGGGTGACGCCGTGACCTGTACGGGCACCGCAACAATCCTGCTGGACAATACCTTTTCCAGCGCCGTGAATAACCTGACTGTTGGCGTAACCGTTGGCTCCACCATCAATGCGCTGCTGGGTGGAACCGCGATGAACCTCGCGGGTAACAACATCACGTTGAACAACGCGGGCACCATCGACCCCTCGATATTGGGGTTGATCACGCTGCTCAGCAACGGCACGGTGATTGGCAGCGGCGCGTCGGGTACGGTGAGTGTCACCAACCTTGCCACCGGTATCATGAAAGGCACCTCGGGCCTCCTGGGTGTCGGCCTGAGTACCCTCAACGGCATGGCGCTGAATATCAACAACGGCGCCACCGGTACCACCACCATTACCAACAACGGTGCCATCGGCTCCGCTGCGTTGCTGGGCCTGAGCCTGTTTGCTTCCGACGCGCCGGTGATAGCGGTGCAGGGTGGTTCCCGGGTCAACATGACCAACACCGGTACGGTGACCGGGCGCATGGCATTCGAGGCGTCGGCAGGCGGCAACACCTTCTTCAACAGCGGCAACATCATTGGCGGTTTGTCGATGGGGGCCGCCAGCACCAACACCTTTACGGCGGTCACCGGCTCCACTGTTTCCAGCGGCGGTGGTCTTGGGCTTGCCCTGGGCGGCCTGCTTGGGGTCAATCTGGGGTTCGCGCCCACCGGGCAGATTGATGGTGGGTTGGGCGGCAGCAACACGTTGACTCTGCAAAACCCTCTCGGTGTTGGGGGCGGCACGTCGGGCGCGGCCACGGCCTCGAGCGCCACCTACGTCAACTTCAACAACCTGACCGTCAACAGCGGCACCTGGACCTTGCAAGGCCCACTGGTCAGCGGCAGCACCACCCTCAATGGCGGTGTTGCGCAGTTCAATGACAACGGTACGTTCGGCACCGGCGTCCTGACCGCCAATGGCGGGGCGATTCAAGCCAGCACCGCGGGCCTGATGCTCAGCAACTTGATGACCCTGGGCAGCGGTGGCCTGACACTGCTGGGCGCCAATGGCACCACCTTGGGCGGCGTACTTTCGGGTACCGGCGGGCTGATCAAGTCCGGCACCGGCCAACTGATCCTCACTGGCGCCAACACCTTCAGCGGTGGGACAACGCTGAATTCCGGCAGTGTGCAAGTGGGCAACACTCTGGCGCTGGGCTCCGGTGGCGTAACGGTCGCCGGGGTGTCGACCCTATCGGCACCCGGCACGGTGAATCTGGCCAACGCGTTCACCCTCAACAGCGCCTTGACCACGACCGGCACAGGCGCGTTGACCCTCAGCGGCAATCTCGGTGGTAGCGGTGGCCTGAACATAAACGGCAGCGGTGGCCTGACGCTGAGTGGCAATAACGCCGGTTACACCGGCCCTACCAGTTTGAACGCGGGTGGCTTGATCCTCGGCAGTGCCAACGCCCTGGGTTCGGGGGCCTTGAGCGTCAACGGTGTCGCCAGCCTGGACACGACTGCCGCCGGCACGTTGAACAACGACGTGACCCTTAACGCCAACCTGACCACCGTTGGCAGTAACCCGTTGACCCTGGCAGGCGTAATCTCCGGAACCGCCGGTATCATCAAAAATGGCACTGCGGCCCTGACGCTGTCCGGCAACAACACCCAGCAAGGCCCTACCGCATTGAATGGCGGCACCTTGTTGGTAGGCTCCAACACCGCATTGGGTACGGGTGCCTTGAATGCGGCGGCGGGCACCACACTGGATGCTACCACCGGGGTTTCTCTGGGCAACGCCGTCAACCTGGCGGGCAACCTGACGCTCGGCGGCAGCCAGGCAATGACTCTCACAGGTGTCGTCAACGGCATCGGTGGCCTGATCAAGAACGGCACCGGCGCCCTGACCCTCAGCGGCAATAACGGCTTGCTGGGAAATACAACGCTGAATGCGGGCGCTTTGATCCTGGGCAGCAACAACGCATTGGGTCTGGTCGGCACCTTGAATACCGCCAACAACACTACCCTGGATACCACCGGGGCGGTGACAGTGGGCAATGCAGTGAATGTCTCCGGCAACTTGAATCTGGGCGGCAGCAACAACCTGACGTTGAACGGTGCGATCGGTGGGACAGGCGGCCTGACTAAAAACGGCGCGGCCAACCTGATTATCAATGGCGCCAATACCTTTCTGGCGGGCACGGTGCTCAATGGCGGGACTTTGACCGTCAACACTAACAGCGCACTCGGCACCGGCAACTTGACTGTCGGCGGTGCAGGTACCCTGGACAGTGCGGCCGGTATTAGCCTGGCCAACGGCATCGACCTCAACGCCGACCTGACCCTGGCTGGCACCAACGACCTGACCCTGGGCGGCGTGATCGGTGGCACCAACCAGTTGATCAAGAACGGCGCAGGGCTGCTGACCATCAATGGCGCCAACACCTTCCAGGGTGGCGTTACCCTGAATGCCGGCGGCCTGAACCTGGGTAACGGTGCGGCGCTCGGCACGGGCGCGTTGACCGTGGCCGGGGCGAGCAGCCTGGGCAACACAGCGGGGTTGACGGCCAACAATGCAATCAACCTCAACGCCAACCTGACCGTCAACGGCACCAACCCCCTGACCCTGGGTGGCGTGATCGGCGGTGTGGGCGGCTTGATCAAAAACGGCGCGTCGAGCCTGAACCTCACCGGTGCCAACACCTACAGCGGCCCCACCGCGTTGAACAGCGGTTCACTGATTGTCGGCGCCAATACTGCGCTGGGCTCCGGTGCATTGAACGCAGCGGCGGGTACTACGCTGGATGCCAGCGCCGACTCAGCCCTGGGCAATGACATCAACCTGGGCGGCACCCTGACACTCGGCGGCAGCAACGCCTTGACCCTCAATGGCGTGGTGAGTGGCGTCGGCGGCTTGATCAAAAACGGCGCAGCCGACCTGGTCCTCAACCACGCGAATACTTATCTGGGCACTACCACGCTGAATGTCGGCAAGCTGGTGGTCGGTGCCACTGGCGCGCTGGGTAGCGGTGCATTGAATGCGGCGGCGGGCACTGCCCTGGATGCCAACACGGCCGCCACACTGACCAATGCGCTCAATCTTGCCGGGAACCTCAGCATCGGCGGCACGGCCGACCTGTCACTCGGCGGCGTTGTGAATGGCGCAGGCAGCCTGACCAAAGAGGGCGCGGCCAACCTGACCCTCAATGGCAACAACGGCTTCCTGGGCGGTACCACGCTGAACGCGGGTACCCTCACCATCGGCAGCAACTCGGCCCTGGGCCTGGGCAACCTGACCGTCGGCGGTGCCGCTACGTTGGACAGCAATGCGGCCGTCACCCTAGCAACAACGTTGCTCTCAATGCAGGCCTGACCGTGGGCGGCACCGATGCGTTGACCCTGGGCGGCGTACTCAGCGGCGCCGGCCCGTTGATCAAGAACGGCGCGGCCAACCTGACCCTCAACGGCAATAATACCCTAAGTGGCGGCACCACGTTGAATGCCGGGACATTGACCCTGGGTAACGCCAATGGCCTGGGCAGCGGTGCGTTGACCGTCGGCGGCGCGTCGACCCTGGACAACAGCGCGGCCTTTGGCCTGGGCAATGCCATTGCGCTGAACGCCGACCTGACCGTCGCCGGCAACAACAACGTGAGCTTGAGCGGCGTGCTCAGTGGTACCGGTAACCTGATCAAAAATGGCCCGTCAGACCTGACGTTGAGTGGCAACAACACGTTTACCGGTGGCGTGAATGTCGTATCCGGCAGCGTGACCACGCTCAGTACCGGTGCGCTGGGCAACACCTCCGGCGCCAACATCAGCGCCGGGGCCGCACTCAACCTCGGCGTGGACACCAGCCTGGCCGCCCTGACCGGCAGCGGTTCTGTTCAAGTGGGCGCAGGCACAACGTTGAGCGTGGGCGGCGTCAACGCCACCAGCACCTTTGGTGGCGACCTCAATGGCGGCGGCGGTTTGACCAAGGTCGGCAGCGGTACGCTCAATCTCACGGGTATCAATGGCATCACCGGTAACACGGCCATTAATGCCGGCACCTTGAATCTCAGCGGCTCCCTGGCGAGCAACCTGGTCAACATCAACAGCGGCGGTACGCTGACCGGCACCGGGTCAGTGTTGAACGCTATGAATGTCAACAATGGCGGGCACCTGGGCCTGAGCAGCGGCAACACCTTGTCGGCCGGCTCTCTGGTATTGGCGTCGGGTGCCAATCTGGATGTGGCATTGAATGCACCGTCCACCAGTTCCTTGCTCAACGTGGGCGGCAACCTGACCCTCGACGGCAACCTCAACGTGACGGATGCCGGTGGCTTTGGTGTGGGTGTGTATCGCCTGATCAATTACACCGGTGGCCTGACCAACCTGGGCCTGGATGTGGCCAGCGTACCGGCCGGTTATGCCTTGGGCGACCTGGTGGTACAGACCTCCGTCGGCAACCAAGTCAACGTGGTGGTTTCCGCGCCGACGGGCAACATTCGTTTCTGGGATGGCAGCCAAACCATTGCCAACGGCAGTGTGGATGGCGGCACCGGCACCTGGACCAGCGCGGGCACCAACTGGACCAATGCCGGCGGCACGCTTAATCAGCCATGGGTCGGTGACTTTGCGGTGTTCCAGGGCGCAGCGGGCACGGTCACCGTGCAGGGGCCACAACGCTTCACCGGCCTGCAATTCGCCACCGACGGCTACAACCTGGTCAGCGGCACCGGTGCGCAATTGACCGCCGTCAATGGCACCACGGGCAACACCGCCATCCGGGTTGACCCAGGCGCTACGGCAACCATCGGCGTGAATATCGACGGCGTTGGCACCCTCAATAAACTCGACACCGGCACCCTGGTGCTGGGCGGCGCCAACACCTACTCCGGTGGCACCACGCTCAATGGCGGCACCCTGGTGGTCGGCAGTAACACGGCGCTGGGTTCCGGCCAGTTGACGACGGCGGCCGGTACGACACTGGACAGCAATGCCGCGATAGCACTGGGCAATACCGTGCTCTTGAACGGCAACACAACCGTGGCGGGCAGCAACGCGCTGGCCCTCAATGGCGTGATCGGCGGCGTCGGCGGATTGATCAAAAACGGCTTGGCCAATTTGACCCTGGGCGGCAATAACACCTTCCTCGGCCCGGTGGCCTTGAATGCGGGTGGGCTGATCCTGGCTTCAAACAGTGCCTTGGGCACCGGCGCATTGAATGCGGCGGCGGGCACCACGCTTGATACCGGCAACGCAGTGGTCCTGGCCAATGCGGTAAACCTGGCAGGCAACCTGGGCATTCTCGGCAGCGCCGACCTGACCCTCAACGGGCTGGTCAGCGGCGCCGGTGGCCTGACCAAAAGCGGGGCGGGCAACCTGACCCTTAACGGCGGCAATGCCTACCTCGGCGGCACGCAGTTGAATGCAGGCTCGTTGACCTTGGGCAACGGCTCGGCGCTTGGCACTGGCGGTTTGACCGTTAACGGCGCGGCGACGCTGGATAACAGCGCCGCGCTGGCCCTGGCCAATAACACCACACTGAATGCTGCACTGACGGTGGCTGGCAGCAACGACTTGACCCTGGGCGGTGTGGTCGGCGGCACCGGTTCGCTGGTCAAGAACGGCAGTGCCAACCTGATCCTCAACGGCGCCAATACCTACAGCGGCGGCACCACTCTCGCCGGCGGTACGCTGACGGTGGGCAACGTGACCGGCCTGGGCTCCGGCGGCTTGACCGTCAGCAACGCAAGCACGCTGGCCAACAGCACGCCGCTGGTGCTGGCGAATGCTGTCAACCTTAACGGCGACCTGACCGTGGCCGGTAACAACAGCCTGACCCTGGCCGGTGTGCTGGCCGGCAACGCGGCGCTGATCAAAAACGGCGCAGCGGACTTGCTGCTGACCGGCAACAACACCTTCAGCGGCCCTCTCAACGTGGTCGGCGGCAGCGTGACCACGGTGGGCAACGCTGCGCTGGGCAATACCTCCGGCGTCAACCTCGGCACCGGCGCCAGCCTTAACCTGGGCGGCAATGCCAGCCTCAATACCCTGGCCGGCAACGGCGCGGTTCAGGTGGCGGGCGGCAGTACGTTGGCGGTGGGTGGCAGCAACCTCGATAACACCTTCGCGGGCACGCTGAACGGTACCGGCAACCTGGACAAAAACGGCACCGGTGTCCTCAACCTGAGCGGCATCAATGGCCTCAGCGGCGCCGCCAACGTCAATGGCGGCAGCCTGAATGTCAGCGGTTCGCTGGCCAGCGCCAGCGTGGCGGTGAATAACGGCGCCACACTGACCGGCACGGGTGCGTTGGCGGGTGCCGTGACGGTGGCTGACGGCGGGCACATCGGCTTGGCCACCGGCAGCGCGCTGTCGGTGGGCTCGCTGGTACTGGGCAATAATGCCAACCTGGATGTCGGTCTCGGTGTTCCAGTCGTGGGCGGTGGCAGCGGGCTGCTGAATGTCGGCGGCGATCTGACTTTGGGCGGCAAGCTTAACGTCACCGATATCGGCGGCTTTGGCAGCGGCGTCTACAACATCATCAACTACGGCGGGGCACTCACCAATAATGGCCTGGCCATCGGCACACTGCCGGGCAGTGTGATCCCGAGCGACGTGCAAGTGCAGACGGCCGTCAGCAATAAGGTCAACCTGCTGGTCACAGCGCCCAACACCACGGTGCAGTTCTGGGACGGCGCTAATCTGATCGGCAACGGCGCCATCGACGGCGGTAACGGCACCTGGAGCGCTGGCACCAGCAATTGGACTAACGTTGACGGCACGCTCAATCGAGGTTGGAACAACAGCTTCGCCGTGTTCCAAGGTACGGCGGGTAACGTGACGGTGGATGGCACGCAAAACATCACCGGCCTGCAGTTTGTCACCGATGGCTACAACCTGGCGTCCGGTACGGCGGGTGCGCTTAACCTGGTCAATGGCGGCACTGGCAACACGGCAATCCGCGTCGACCCGAACGTTACCGCCACGCTGGGTGTCACCCTTGGCGGCGCCGGCACTCTGGCCAAGCTAGACACCGGCACGTTGGTGCTGAACGGTGCCAACACTTACACCGGTGGCACCGCGCTGAATGGCGGCACGCTGGTGGTTGGCAATAACAGCGCGCTGGGCACTGGCGCGCTGCTTGCGGCTGATGGCACCACCCTGGACAGCAACGCGGCTGTCTCGCTGGGCAACGCTGCGATACTCAATGGCGCGCTGGCCATCGGCGGCAGCAACGCGCTGACACTCAATGGGGTGTTCAGTGGCAGCGGTAGCCTGCTGAAAAAAGGCGCGGCGACATTGACGCTTAATGGTGCCAATACTTACACCGGCGGTACGGGGTTGAATGCCGGTCAATTGGTCCTCGGCAATAACGCCGCGCTGGGCACTGGCGCGCTGACCGTCGGCGGCGCTGCGAGTCTGGACGGCAGCACCGACCTGCAACTTGCCAACGCCATCAACCTGAGCGGCCCGCTGACCCTGGCCGGCAGCAACGCGCTGGCACTTAACGGCGTAGTCAGCGGCACTGGCAGCCTGGTGAAAAATGGCAACGGTGCGCTGTTGCTGACCGGCGCCAACACCTACAGCGGGGGTACTAGTCTCAACGGCGGCACCACCACCGGCAACACCACCAGCCTGCAAGGTGCGATTGCCAACAACGCGACCCTGACTTTCGAGCAGGGCGCCGACGGCACCTACACCGGTAATCTCACCGGCGCAGGCGTACTGAATAAAACCGGCACGGGCGCGTTGCTGTTGACCGGCAACAACACCCTGACCGGCAACACCAACGTCAACGCGGGCAGCCTGCTGGTCAACGGCACGCTGAACAGTGCGGCGGTGCAAGTGGCCAGCGGCGCGACCCTCGGGGGCAGCGGTACCCTCGGCGGTGCAGTGAGCATGGCGGATGGCTCGACCCTCAAGGCCGGGGCGGCGACGCCGCTGTCGGTGGGTTCGCTGGCGCTGTCGTCGGGCACCGCGTTGGACTTCGCCCTGGGTGCGCCAGGTGCGTCCACCACGGCGGTGAACGTGGCAGGCAACCTGGTCCTCGATGGCACACTCAATGTCACTGACGCTGGTGGCTTTGGCATCGGTGTGTATCAACTGTTCCGCTACGGTGGCGCCCTGACCGACAACGGCCTGACCTTCGGCTCGATACCTGCCGGCCTGGGTAACCTGAGCCTGCAGACGTCGTTGGCCAACCAACTCAACCTGTTGGTGCAGACCATGCCAGGGCAAATTCAGTTCTGGAACGGCGGCACCACCAACCCGGATGGCACTATCACCGGCGGCAGCGGCACCTGGGGCCCGGGCACTAACTGGACCGATCCAACGGGCACCCAAGCTCAGGCGTCGAACAACCAGTTCGCTGTATTCGCGGGGCAGGGTGGTACCGTCACCGTGCTCGGTAATCAGAGCTTCACCGGCCTGCAATTTCTCGACCCTGGCTACACGCTGACGGCCGGTGCAGGTGGGACCTTGTCGCCAACCGGCACGGCGGCGGTGCGGGTCAACTCGGGTGTTACCACAGAAATTGCCGCGCCAATCGTGGGCGCTGGAGCGATCAACAAACTCGACGCGGGCACCTTGTTGCTGACCGGCGCCAATACCTACTCCGGCGGCACTACCGTCAGTGGCGGTACGCTGGCCGGTAACACCCTCAGCTTGCAAGGTCGCATCCTCAACAATGCGCGACTGCTGTTTGTCCAACCCACTAACGGCACCTTCAATGGCACCTTGACCGGCACCGGTACCCTCTCCAAACAGGGCGCGGGTGCATTGTTGCTCACCGGCAACCAGCCGTTCAGCGGCACCGCGTCGGTGGATGAGGGCGTGCTGCAAGTCGGTAACGCGGCCAACCCGGGCACCGTGTTCGGCGGGCAGGTGACAGTCGCCAATGGCGCAGGCCTGACCGGCAACGGCAGTGTCGGTTCGTTGGTCAACAACGGCAGCGTCACACCGGATGGCGGCAAGCTGACGGTGGCCGGCAACTTCACTAACGCCAGCACTGGCGCGCTGAACCTGGTGATCACGCCTTCGATGACCACCTCGCTGGCCGTCGGTGGCACTGCGAACCTGGGCGGCAGCTTGAATGTGGTCAACCTGGTGCCGTATGCCGGCCCGATGACCTACACATTACTGACTGCCAGCGCGATAAACGGCACCTTCAGCACCACCAATCTGGAGAACCTGGCGTTCCTCAGTACCTCGCTGAACTACAGTCCGACCCAAGTGGCATTGGCGGTCGGCCGTAACAACGTCAGCTACGCCAGTGTGGCGGCCACCGGTAACCAGCGCGGCGTCGCGGCAGCGTTGGACAGCGGTACCGCTGTAGGCGGCGCTGCGGTGCAGAATGCGCTGCTTACCTCGGACGCAGCCGGGGCGCGCGCCGCCTTCGACAGCTTGTCCGGTGAGATCCACGCCAGCACTGCCAGCGCTTTGCTTGAGGATTCGCGTTACATCCGTGACGCGGTCAATGAGCGCCTGCGCCAACCGGGCTGCTACCGCGAAGACGACCCACGCAACAGCCTGGCGCCGAGTGAAAATCGCCTGAGCAGCGCCGGTTGCCATGGCGAGATGGTCGGCTGGATGCGCGTACTCGGTACGTGGGGCCACATGGGCGGCGACAGCAACACCGCCAAACTGGACCGCAACCTCAGCGGCTTCCTGCTCGGCACCGACAAGCAAGTGGATGACGCCTGGCGCGTCGGCATGGCGGCCGGCTACACCCGCAGTGACCTGGACGCCAAGCGCCGCAGTTCCAGTGCCGACGTCGACAGCTACCACTTGATGGCCTACACCGCTTATCAGCAGGAGGCCTTCGCCGCGCGTATGGGCGTGGCGTACAGCTGGCATGACATCGAAAGCAAACGCGACGTGGCCGTTGGCGGTGCAGGTCAACGCCTGAAAGCTGACTACAAGGCACGTAGCGCGCAAGTCTTCGGTGAAGTGGGCTACACCCTTGAAACCCGCAGTGTGGTGGTGGAACCCTTCGCTGGCCTGGCCTATGTCAACTACGACAGCGACACCCTCAGGGAGAAAGGCGGTTCCGCAGCCCTGCGTGGTGATGCCGATCAGGACGTGACCTTCTCGACCTTGGGCGTGCGCATCGGCCAGACCCTCACCTTGGGCAACGGCTCGAAAATCACCCCACGTGGCAGCATCGGCTGGCGTCACGCCTTTGGCGACACCAAGCCGGATGCCGACCTGAGCTTTATCAACGGCGGTGGTTCGTTCAGCACCCAAGGGGTGCCGATCGCCAAAGACAGCGCGGTGGTGGAAGCGGGCGTCGATTACCAGATCAGTCAGAACGGCAAGCTGGGCTTGGGCTATTCGGGGCAGTTGTCCCGAAACGATAAGGACCATGCGATGACGATCAGTTTCTCCCTCGGTTTCTGATCAAAGCCGAGCACCTTCAACCGCCCGAAAGGGCGGTTTTTTTTGCGGCGTCATGCACCACTGGTTTACGGTAAAGCCCGACAGCCAGGCCGATGATAATGACGGTGATGAACAGCCCATTGGCTGGGGAAATGCGCTCGCCCAGTATCAGCATTGAACTGGTGATCCCGAACACCGGGATCAATAACGACAGCGGCGCCACAGTTGACACGGGGTATGCCTTGAGCAGCGAATTCCAGCCCCAATAGGCGAAGTGCGTGGCCAGGTAAACCTGAAACAGCAGTGACAACCCGGCGGTCAGGTCGAGGCTGGCCGGCAAGCCGTCGAACGCGGCGTTGCCGTGCATCCACCAGGCCATCAGCCACAGTGGGATTGGCGGAAACAGGCTGGCCCAGACCATGAACGAGAAAATTTCCTTCACGCCCGATGCCTTGATGATGACGTTACCGATACTCCAGGCCAACGCACTGAACACGATCAACAAAACCCCAACTACCGCATGCTCGCCTTCTTGGGTAGAGATGATGCCCGCCAGCCCGATCAATGCCATAACGGCGCCGAGCCATTGTGCACGGCGGATTTTTTCCTTGAACAGCAGGTAGCCCCAGCCCAGCGTGAAAAACACGCTGCACTGAATGATCAACGAGGCGATTCCCGGGCTAACGCCAGCCTGGATGCCATAGTTGATCACGCCCCACATGCCCAGCCCGAAAATAATGCCGTAGGCGGCCACATAGCGGAACTTGACGCTGGGGCGCTGTATGAACAACACCAGTGGCAAGGCGGCGAGGGCAAAGCGCATGCCTGTCAGCACGAACGGGTCGATGGCACGCAGGCCCAGCTTGGTGATGGGAAAGTTCAGCCCCCAGACCAGGGTGACCAGCAGGGCAAGTGCCAGATGTTTCTTTTGCATGGCGATTCCTTCGAGCACGCTGCTTCAAAGGCATGAAGGGTAGGGCGCGTGCGGATGGCCCGCTTGCTATGTTGGGTCATCTTTTGACAATATCGGGCCATGATTCCAACCTTTGATGACAACGCCCCCGAAGCGCTGGTCACCCTGCGTGCGTACCCCTCCGGCACCGTGTTCGAGCGGCATACACACCCGCGCGGGCAGTTTGCCTATGCCTCCACCGGCGCGCTGAAAATGTTCACCGACCTGGGCAATTGGGTGGTGCCGCCGCAGCGGGCAATCTGGGTGCCGGGTGGCATTGCCCATGAAATGCACATGCGCGGTGATGTGGTCATGCTAAACACCTACCTTGATGCTCAAGCTGCCGAGCGGGCAGGGCTGCACGACCGCTGCCAGGTAGTCGAGGTGTCGCCACTGCTCCGGCATCTGTTGGAAGCGGCATTGGCTATCGACCCATCGGCAGCGTCCGATGCCCGACGGCATAGCGTATTGACGCTGCTGATCGATGAAATAGGCAGCATGCCGGTATTGCCCCTCAGTGCGCCGCTGCCCTCCGAGCCGCGCCTGGCCCGTGCTTGCCAGCGCTTTCTGGACGCGCCTGCGCAAACCGTGTCCCTCGACGAGATGGCCGAGTGGTCGAGCATGAGTCGACGTACCTTTACCCGCCATTTTCAGAACAGCACCGGCATGACGTTTGTAGCCTGGCGCCAGCAGGTCTGCTTGCTGGAGGCCACTGCACGGCTCAGTCATGGTGCATCCATCACCGAGGTAGCGTTAGCGCTGGGTTTCAGCAGTTCCAGCGCCTTTACCTCGGTGTTTCGTCGCAACCTGGGGGATTCCCCGGCGCGCTACCTGGCCAAATCCAGGGCCGCGTCATTGTTCTGAGCCCACGTCGGTCAGGATTCACCTTGCTTGCAGTCATGCTTTGTTACTATCGCCGTCCATCGTCACCAGGAGTCACCGGCCCATGCAACACCAGTGGGATGAAATGCACCGCACCCGCAAACCCACGTTCTTACTGTGCGGCGAGCCTCAGGGGGATGTGCTCAATCTCTATGTTCACGGTTACTCGGCCTTCTTCAACCGCCAGCAACTGGGCAATTTCAAAGCGCAACTGGCAGGTATCGAAGGCTCGACCAACTTGATGCTGTTCTGGCCGGCTGGGCATTTTCTGGAAAACCTGTTCGCCCCCTTCAAGGATGTGATCACCTCGATGCTCGGTGGCGGCGGCCTGGGTGCGGCGACTGTGGGCGTGGGCAAGGCGATTGCGTATTTTCTTGATCATTACAAAAGCGTCGAGGCGCGTGTCGATGAAGTGGCCAAGACTTTATTGCCGGAGTTGGCCAGTTACCTGCACGCCGAATCGCTGCAAGTAAGGCGCATCAACCTGATCGGCCATTCCCTCGGCGCACGCATCCTGGTCAAAAGTTTGCTGGCCAGTCCCGAGATCGCCCGCGAACTGCCATTGAACAATTTGTTGCTGATGGGCGGGGCGATCTGTACGTCCAGCCCGTGGGATGAAGTGTCGGCGCCGCTCAAGGGGCGCGTGATCAATTGCCACTCCAGCAAGGACTGGGCGCTGGCTATCAAGCCGGATACCGAGCGCTGCATTGGCCGTTATGCGATTGATGTCACGCCGGCACTCAAGGCCAAGGTCACCAATGTGCACCTGGCCACCTTTGATCATGCCGCCTACTGGCCGCAGTTGAAGACGGTGGTGCAGTACACCGACTTGTTGCAGGAGCGGCGCGGCCTGATTCGCTCTGATCTGCGCAGCAGTGAAGTGCGTTTTGCCGAGGAAGACGCGCAACTGTTCCCGGCACTGATGCAGGCGCGTGCGGAAGAATTGAAGTTTCTCGCCGAATTGATGGCGCAAAAGCGCAGTGCCTCGATTGATGCCAGCGTGCGCGAACCGCTGAAACTGGCCATCGAGTTGCAGCGTATGGGCGGTGACAGCTTTATGAACCTCGCCCGCGGCCATGGCGTGAGTTATCGACAGATCGCCGAAGATGTGGCGCAAAAGCTTGGAATCAAGTTCGATGAGCCGCTTGAAACCGTGGCGCTGGCGGACATCGAGGCGCAGGTCGCGGAAAAACTGATCGAGCAATACAAAGGCAAACTCAGCAGCGCCGACCGGCAGGCCTTCGACGCCGAGCTCAAGGCCGCCGCGCAAAAAGAGCAGGGGTTGTTCAATCGAATCGACATTGGCCGCTCGGCCACCACCGCGCTGAGCGGCACGGCGTTGGCGGGGTTGACCGGGTTTATCCTGCGGCGCGGCGCGGCCACGGCGATTCCGGTGGTGGGCCAGGCGCTGGCGGCGGCGATGTTGCTGGTGACGGGAGTGCGGGCGTTTTCCGGCCCGGCTTTTTCGATCACCACCTTGTCGGTATTGGTGATAGGTGTGATTCGCCAGCGCATGGAGCGCGAAGCGCTGAATCAGGAGATGGACCTGGTGGTGCAAGTCGTTGAAGCGTTTGATTTGCCCCGGGAGACAGTGATGCGCACGGTCGCATCGGACTGATAAGCTGCGTTTCTGACTTGTGTGTTTGCCTGGGATACCGCGTGAAATTCAGCCTGCCGAAAATCGCTACCGCCCCGTTCTGCCCGCCGGAAGTGGCCGGCTCCGTTGTCGTTGACCCTACGGCATCGTTTTTCAAACGGGCGCTGATGTTCGCCGGCCCCGGCCTGCTGATCTCCATTGGCTACATGGACCCGGGCAACTGGGCCACGGCCATCGAAGCCGGTTCACGTTACGGCTACAACCTGCTATTTGTAGTGCTGCTGGCCAGCCTGGCCGGAATGGCGGTGCAATGCCTGTGCTCGCGCCTGGGCATCGCCACCGGCAAAGACTTGGCGCAACTGTGCCGCGAGCGCTATAGCAAGCGCTCCTCGCGCACGCAGTGGGTGCTGGCGGAAATCTCCATCATCGCCACCGACCTTGCCGAAGTGCTCGGCTGCGCCCTGGCATTTCACTTGCTGCTCGGTGTGTCGCTGACCACCGGTATCGTGATCACCGCCTTTGACACGCTATTGATCCTGGCTCTGCAGAACCGAGGCTTTCGCCGCCTTGAAGCGATCATGCTGGCCCTGGTGGCGACCATCGGCGTGTGCTTCTTTATCGAACTGGTGCTGATCAAGCCGTATTGGCCGGACGTACTCAGTGGCTTCACCCCGTCATTGTCGGCCATCAGCGATGCGGCGCCGTTGTACCTGGCCATCGGTATTCTCGGCGCCACTGTGATGCCGCATAACCTCTACCTGCACACCTCCATTGTGCAGACTCGCCTGATTGGCAAAGACCTCGCCAGCAAACAGGACGCGGTCAAGCTGGCGCGTATCGACACCATCGGCTCCCTGGCGCTGGCGTTGCTGGTAAACGCTGCGATCCTGGTGCTGGCGGCGGCTGCGTTTTACAAAACGGGTCACACCGAAGTAGTCGAAATCCAGGACGCCTACCACCTGCTTGATCCGTTGGTGGGCGGTGCGTTCGCCAGCATCCTGTTCGGCATCGCCTTGCTGGCTTCGGGGCAGAGTTCGACCTTTACCGGCACCATCGCCGGGCAAGTGATCATGGAGGGTTACCTCAACCTGCGCATTCCGTGCTGGCAGCGCCGTCTGATTACTCGTGGGCTGGCACTGATTCCGGCGTTTCTCGGGGTCTGGCTGATGGGCGACGATGCCATCGGCAAGCTGCTGATTCTGAGCCAGGTGGTCCTCAGCCTGCAGTTGCCGTTTGCGCTCTATCCACTGATCCGCATGACCGACGACAAGCAACTGATGGGGCCGTTCGTAAACCGACTGCCCACGCGGTTACTGGCGTGGTTTCTGTTTGCGGTGATCAGTGGGGCGAATGCGTGGTTGATTGGGCAGTGGTTGTTTTGATCCAAACGTGCGCGGTTTGAGGCGACCAAAACCAGGACCGCCACTCGAGAGCAGGACAGGGGGGGCGCAGCAGCAACCCGTGAACTGAGAGAGCTCACCGATCCCAGTAGGGCACGGTCCCAAAACACTCCACAAAATAATCAATCACCGTGCGTACCTTCAGTGACAGCCGCCGACTGCCCGGCCACAACGCGGCAATCTGCTGCGGTTCCAGCGTGGTCGCCACCTCGTACTCCGTCAGCACCGCCTGCAAGGTGCCTGCGCGCAACCCTTCGCCAATCAACCAGGACGGAAACACCACCAGCCCAAGGCCTTGCTCTGCCGCATGGGTAAGGGTATCGGCGTGGTTGCCGGTGATGGGGCCTTTAACGCTGTACGGCGTCCAGTCGCCCTGGTCGCGGCGGAAGAACCAGCGTTGTTGGCCGGTGATGCCTTTGTAGGCCAGGCACTGGTGATTGACCAGTTCATCGGGGTGGCGCGGTGTGCCATGGCGTGCGAGGTAAGCGGGGCTGGCGGCGATACGAAAGCGCTGGGGCGCGAAGATGCGCGCCTGCATGCCCGAGTCATTGAGCACGCCGATGCGAAACAGCAGGTCGGTGCCATCTTGCAGCGGGTCGACGTAGGTGTCGGTTTGCTGGATATCCAGTTGCAACTTGGGGTAGCGCCGGCACAACTCGCCCAACCAGGGTGAAAGGTGACGCTGGCCGAACACCATCGGCGCATTGATCCGCACCAGGCCGCTGGGTTCGCTTTCCTGTTCCTGCAGCGCCTGGGCGGCCGCTTCCAGTTGTTCCAGCATCACGCGTGCGTGATGCCCGAGCAGGCGCCCGGCCTCCGTGGGGCTGACCGCGCGGGTATGCCGGTAGAGCAATTGTTGGCCGAGTGCCTGTTCCATCAGCTGGATCTGCCGCGAGATCGAGGAGGGCGCCAGGCTCTCGCGGCGTGCTACTTCGGAGAAGCTGCCGTGGTCCAGCACGGCGACGAACAGACGCAACGCTTTGAAACTCAACTCATTTAAACCCTGCATCGTGCCTCCGAGCTGTGCGCATTGCGCAAAGGTGTTATCCGCATGCTCCCATTTATCGCACAGGACGGCCACCGGATAATGCGCGCCATGTTTCCTTTCCAGTAGTGCAGGTGATCTATGCAGGCAAGTTCGATCGAGGGCGTGGCGCAGGCCAGGCCGAAAAAGAACCTTCTACGGCTGCTGTTGTTGCCGTTGGTGATTCTGGCGGGCATGGGCCTGTCGGTGGAGGCCGGTTTGCTCGGCCCATTGGGTGTGCAGGTCGGGCATTTGTGGGCGACGTTGAGCATCTTTGGCGTCGGCACCGCCATCCTGTTTTTGCTGCTGCTGTTCAGCGGCCCGCAAAAGGGCCCGGCCCTCACCGATTTGCCGCGCTGGCAGTTGATCGGCGGGTTCCTCGGGCCGATGTACGTGGTGGTGCTGACACTCGCCACACCGCACATCGGTATCGCCATGACGATGATCGCGATCCTGTCGGGGCAGGTGGGCAAGAGTGTGTTGATCGACCATTTCGGCTGGTTTGGTACTGCGCGCAAGCGGGTCAATGGCGAGCGCTGGATTGCCCTGGCGTTGATTGTGGCGGCACTTGTTCTGATTGCACGAGGGTAAGGCGATGAATCTGATTCTGTTATTGGTACTGGTGATTGCCGCCGGTGCGGTGTTGAGTGTGCAGGCGGCGATCAATGGTCGCCTGGGCCAGACGGTGGGTGTGTTGCGTAGCAGCTTGCTGACTTTTGCAGTCGGAGCACTCAGCACCGCGTTGTTGATTTTTTTCTTCGAGCCCGCGCAGGCTGTCAGCCTGCTGGATGTGCCGAAGTGGCAACTGACCGGCGCGCTGTTCGGCGTGGTGTACATGATGGTGATGGTCGGCGCGATGCCCATCGTTGGCACGGCAGTGGCAACGGTGGCGGTGATCGTCGGGCAATTGGGCATGGGCATGCTGATCGACAACTTCGGCTGGCTCGGTAACCCGGCCATCGAACTGTCGGGCAGTCGCATCGTGGCGATGCTCTGTCTGGCCCTGGCGCTGGTGTTCATGTACCGCAGCAATACCCGTCAGGCCGATTAACGGCGCTGAACCTTGGCGTCTTGCCGAGAGTCACTGCTTAAGGTGCAGCGCTCGCCGCACCTGGACGACCATGAAAAAGGAGTCTGACCATGGCTGATAAAACCTGTGCTTGCCCACATTGCAAATGCGTACTGGGCAAAGAGGCGGTGATGAAAGACGGTAAGGGCTACTGCTGCCAGGGCTGCGCCGAGCACCATGCGCATGGCGAGCCGTGCGCTTCGTCGACGGGTTGCGAGTGCACCAAGTCGGCCCACGGCTAAAAAACGCTTAAAAAATCCGCTCGGATTATTGGGTGGCGGTCATTACCATGGCCGTTCACCCTTGACCGATGCGCTCTTCATGGCTCTGGCCGCACCCCCCGACCTCAGTGATCATGCCGTCCCCGTGCAACCCTTGGCGCGTACCTACCCGCGCGGGTTGTATGTTGAGCCCCATAGCCATGACTGGGGCCAGTTGCTGTATGCCATGAGCGGTGTGATGTGGGTGGAAACACCGCGCGAAGCCCTGGTCGTCCCGCCGCAACGTGCGGTGTGGCTGCCGCCAGGGGTGGAGCACGGGATTCGCGTGGTCTCCGATTTACAGATGCGTAATATCTACTTGCGCCCGGCATTGGCGGCGACGCTGGACAGCCAGGTGCAGGTGATTGAAGTCGGTGGGCTGCTGCGCGAGCTGATCGTCACCTTGGTCGATCATGGCGATACCGGCGATTCGGCGTATTACGACGCCGTGGTTGGCCTGGCCCTGTTGGAACTGCAACGTGCGCGCCGCTCGCAAATCCGCATCGCCATGCCGGTGGCGGCGGACCGCCGGCTGATCAGCGCGTGCCAGGCGGTGATGGCGGCGCCTTCCCTGGAGATCCCCTTTGAGCAACACGCCGAGACGGCCGGTGCCAGCGTGCGTACGCTGGCGCGGCTGTTCCAGCATAACCTCGGCATGGGCTTTGCCGAGTGGCGTCGTCAGGTGCAACTGGCCACGGCGGTGGCGGAGCTGATCCAGGGCCAGTCGGTCAGCGGCATTGCCCGGTCTTTAGGTTATTCGCCCAGCAGCTTCAGTGACATGTTTCGGCGCGAACTCGGTGTGGCGCCATCGCACTACATCGATTGAGGGGTTGGCCGAAATCCTGAAGCACTTGGCCGATGCCTCGGCGACGGGCTCACTACACTGAGCCCATCAACCCACCAGGCGTCGCCCAAATGAATTACCTGATTTCCCTCGCCATTGGCCTGTTTGTCGGCGTGATCTACGGTGCCCTGGACTTCCGCTCGCCCGCGCCGCCTGCCATCGCTCTGGTCGGTCTGATGGGCATGTTACTGGGCGAGAAGCTGTGGCCCATGGGGCGGCAACTGGTGAGTGGTTGGTTGTCCTGATTATTCACTTCCCTTCGATGGATGTTGGCCATGAAAGCTCTGCAATTTTCCGCCACTGGCGACCTCGCCGCCCTGAGTTTCGTCGACGTCGCCACCCCGGTACCGGCTGCCGATGAAGTGCTGGTACAGATCAAGGCTGCGGGCCTGAACCCCAGCGATGTTAAAAACGTGCTGGGCCGCTTTCCCTACACCACGCTGCCGCGTATTCCCGGGCGAGACTTCGCCGGTGTTGTGGTGCAAGGCCCGCCAGCGTTGGTGGGGCAGGACGTGTGGGGCACCGGCCGTGACCTCGGGTTTTTCGCCGACGGCTCCCACGCGCAATACCTCACCGTGTCCGCCAAGGGCGTGGCGCACAAGCCTGCTCACCTGAGTTTTGCTCAGGCCGCCAGCCTTGGCGTGCCCTACACCACCGCTTGGGATGCCCTGGAACGTAGCGGTGTCGCGAAGGGCACGCGTTTGTTAGTGATGGGTGCCAATGGTGCCGTAGGCAGTGCCGCGTTGGCCCTGGCGAAGATTCGTGGTGCCCAGGTGTTGGCGGCGGTGCGCAAACCCGATCAGGTTGCGGCGTTGCAGGCGCAAGGGTTTGACGCGATTGCACTGGGCCAGCCGGAAACGCTGGGTGCGCAGGTGAATGCCGTGTTCAAAGGCGGCGCCGATGTGATCTTCGACACGACCGGTTTCTGGCTGCCGGCCGCTGTCGCAGGGTTGGCCCCATTCGGGCGCATCGCAATCATCGCCGCGCCGGTTGATGGGCACGTGCAACTCCCGGCATTGGCCTTGTATCGCAAAGGCGGCTCGGTGGTGGGCATCAATTCGTTGCTCTACAACTGCGAGCAGTGCGCCGTGATGCTGGAGCAATTCGGGCGCTTCTTTGATGAAGGGCTACTGCCACTGCCGACTGGGTTGCGCGAAGTGGCGCTGGCGGATGGTGTGCAGTGTTACGAGGAAGTGAACCAGGGCGGTGCTGACAAGATCATCTTTCTGCCTTAACACGGATAAAAAATGTGAGAGCTGGCTTGCCTGTGATAGCGGTGTGTCAGTCAACATCTATCTGACTGACAGGCCGTCATCGCGGGCAAGCCCGCTCCCACAGTTTGATCTTCACTGGGCATCAGAAACCTTGGTCGCTCGGACCTTTCCCACAGAGATTTCAGGTTGTCGCTCGGAAGGGCGCTGACTAACCTCACTGCCGTCGCTGACCGTTCAGCGATCGGATTTGACCGTCCGACTAAACCAGTGTGCTACAGCACCCAAGACCTATATCAGGCGTTTTTTCTACGCTTGATGTATCGTGTCGCGGCAGCTGTGCGCGGGATACCTTCGGGTATGCCGGATCCCTGGTTCCGGTCGGTCAACCCGCGTTCAGCTGCCACCCCACTTTGTTTGACCGCGAGTGATGGCAGCTCCACTACCAGGAGTTCCACCATGATTAAAGACAGCCCAAACCCCCCAGGCCAGCAAGACTTCGATACCTGCACCCTGCACGAAGTGGCCAACCGCGCGATCAACCACTACCTCAATCCCGGCAAGCCAATCCCCGAACCCACCGAAGGGCTCTTCACCGTGCGCGCCGATCTGGGCACTGAAACCTTGCTGGTCAATGCTTCCCAGGATTTGGCGTCCCTCTGTGAGATTGCCAACCATCTGGCGTTTGAAATCGACGGGGCTCAACGCAATGTCGCGCTGGGTATCTGTCGAATGCTGGAGGGAGTGCAACTGTTGGTCGATAAGGCACTGAACGCGGCCCATCCGACGGCCTAGCGATTGTAACGCGGTCAAAAAATGTGGGAGCGGGCTTGCTCGCGAAGGCGGTAGGTCAGTCACAGAAAGGTTGACTGAAACACCGCATTCGCGAGCAAGCCCGCTCCCACAGTTTGATCTCTACTGGGCGTCGGGAACGCCTTTTTCCCAGGCTGACCAGTTCTTCAGAATCGCCTGTACCAGCGGGTTGCCCGTGCGGTACAGGTTCTCCAGTGCCGGAACAAACCCACCCTGGTCGGCGTATTTCAGCAGGTTGTCGACTTCGCTGTAGCCAGGGTACGGCCGGTCGAAATCGGAACCTGCACGCACCACGGCCAGGCGCTGGATATCCACCAGGCCTTCGCGGCTGGCGCGCAGCAGGGCTTCATAGGTGGAGTTGTCTTCCTGCTGGGTGGTGCAGTACTCGCCTTTGTTGTCGGTGAGCAACTTGGTCCAGACTTCGGCGCGCTCGCTCAGGCGTGTGCCGGAGAACCAGGTGTTGCCTGCCAGCGTGTCACAGCGGGTGACTTGCGGCGGCTGGTTGGCCGGGGCGGCAGGGTAGTGTTTGCGCCAGGCGCTGGATTCCTTGCTTTCCGTCAGCTCAACCTTGTGCGACAAGTCATACGCCTTGGCTTGTAGCTTGGGGTTCAGCTCAAAGACTTCGGTCTTGTAGTCCAGTGGCGGTTTTTCGTTGGGGCCTTTGGTGTTGATGCCGATGTAACCGGTTGGCCAATCCTTGGGCGCATCCCGCGAGTCCAGTTCCCATTGGGTGCCGAATTCCACCAGGTAATGAGCCCAGGCAGCCGTGCCGATGGTGCCGTGTTTGGGGCTGATACCGGCAATCCCGGCGATCAGGAAATAGCTCTGGCGCAGGTCGAACTGGGGCGACAATGCCAAGGCCAGGGTCGACGCGGCGGCGTTGGTCTGGCCCATGCCGGTCACCAGCAGGCATACATCCTGGGTGTTGCAGCGAATCACCGGGTATTCAGCCGACAGGCCCGGCACGCGTACTTCCTGCTTGAGTTCCAGGCGGTCGATCCAGGTCTGCGCCTCGGGGGCGAACATTGTGATCAGCATCACTTTGGGTTTGATCGGCGCGGGGGCAGCCGCCAGCACCACGTGAGGCAGCAGGGCCAGGCCAACGGCCATCGAGAGACGGGTAAACGCTTTCATCTAATGCTCCTTTATCAGAATTGGTAGCCGACACCGGCGTAGTAGCCCCAGCCATCCGAGCGGGCGCGGAAGTTGCCTTCGCCGAAGTTCAGCTCGCTGCCGTCCTCCCAGTTGCCGCCGTTGTGAAAGTAACGGCCAACCAGGGTAAAGCGCAGGTGGGTAAACGAATACAGCAGCACGTTGGTCGCCACCAACGAGTTGGCGGTGCGCGCCGGATTGTCCTTGTGCAGGTCCGAGCCGAAATCGTAGTTGGTGAAGCCGATGTAGGTCAGCGACGCACCGTTATCGAAACTGCTGATGGGCACGATGTACTTCATTTGTGCACGGTAGCCGTCCCACGAATATTCATTGCTCGCGCCATAGTTTTCCCATTGGTAGCGCCCATAGAAGTTGGCCGACAGGTTGACCCGCGAGTGCGTGTCGATGTCGGTGCCGAGACCGCTGTACAGGGTGTTGGCGCGGTTGGACTTATTGCTGCCATGGTCGTAGATCCAGTCAAACGCCACATACCATTCCTTGAACGGCCCGATGGCCAGGCTGCGACCAGCCAGGTAGTCGATGGAGATGCGCGGCTCGTGCTCCATGAATACCGGCGAGCCATGGTCCCACGCGCCTTTGTCATTACTGTTACCGATGCCGAGAATCTTCGGCACGTCGATATAGCCGTACAACTCGAACGGGCCCTTGCGACCGAAGTACTCGTACTCCAGATAGACGTCATCCTGCGGCTTGGGGCCGAAGCTGATGTCTTTGCTGCCGATCAGTGTCAGGTCCTGGTTGAACCATTCCGACAGATACACGCCTTTTTTCGCGGGGCTGGCGTCGGGGCTCTTGGTCTCAGGGCTGAGGGTTTCGCCCTGTGCTGAGTCATCAGCGGGTTTTTCCTGCGCCAAAATGGGGGCGCTGAGTACTCCCGTAACGGCAGCCAGTAGCAAGGAAACACCAAAGGAAGCAGGACGCCTTGAGGTGGGGTGCATTGAAAGTCCCTATTCGTACGCGGTTTGAACCCGATACCTCGGGTAACGGTGAACTTGGCAGCCAAGTTCGTTCCGCAAACGTTTGCACAGGCTGTACCAACTTTGCTCAATGGCTTGAATAAAATGAAAAAAAGCGCAATTAGTCGACCTTTTGATCAAAAATGACTGGGTGTCATTTTTGCAGGCCACTACGAGGATCCACTCACATGTTCGAGCGCTATTTGCAATCCTGGAACCTGAAGGTTGAGGGTGACCCCGTCGTGACGCCCGGCAGTCACCTGTTGCCCGTGCGTTGGCAAGGCCGGCCGGCGATGTTGAAAATTGCTCACACCTCAGAAGAGCAGCTCGGTGGGCAGTTGATGAGCTGGTGGGCGGGCGAGGGTGCCGCCCAGGTGTATGCCCATGACGACGTGGCGTTGTTGATGGAGCGAGCCAACGGCCCGGGTTCCTTGATGCGCATGGCCCTCAATGGGCAGGATGATCAAGCCAGCCGGATCGCCTGCGCCACGGTTGCCCGGCTGCATGCGCCACGGCCATCGCCACCGCAAGGGTTACTGTCCCTGCAAACCTGGTTCCAGTCATTGTGGAAGGCCGCTGATGACAAAGGCGGTGTGTTGCGCGACTGCGCAGCGATGGCGCATGCACTGCTGGCGGCGCCACAGGACATCGTGGTGCTGCACGGTGATATCCATCACGACAATATTCTCGACTTCGGTGCTCGGGGTTGGCTGGCGATTGATCCAAAGCGTGTCATCGGCGAGCGTGGTTATGATTATGCCAACCTGATCTGCAACCCTGATTTGCTGACCTGCCACGATCCGGTGCGTTTTAATCGGCAGGTCGCGGTGATCGCCCAGGCTGCCAACCTCGCACGCCCACGCCTGCTGCAATGGGTATTGGCCCATGCAGGTCTGTCCGCAGCTTGGTTCCTTGAGGATGGAGAGCGCCAGCGTGCAGACGTTGACCTTGAAGTCGCTCGCCTGGCGCAACGGGCGTTGGCTCAATGGCCGATGGTGTAGGGCAATGGCTGATCGGCGATGCGGTTGAACAGATGCATCGCGGTTTCCCGGCGATACTCACTCGGGGTCTGGTTCATTTCGATCCGAAAGTGCCGGTTGAAGTTGGACAGGTTGGCGTAGCCCACTTCGAAACAAATATCCGCCACTGACATCTCGCTTTGCAGCAACAGCCGGCAGGCGCGCTGCACGCGGAACTTGCGCATCAGCTCGATAAAGCCGTGGCCGGTGTTGCGTTTGAAGAAACGCGAGAAGCCCGGTTCGCTCATCTCCAGTTGGCGCGCGATGACCGACAGGCGCAAGTCGCCGGTCAGCTCGCGCATCAGGTAATCGAAAGCCTTATTGATGCGCTCGGCGCTGCGTGCGTCCAGGGTGGGGGCATAGCAGGGGCTGGCCAGCGCCTGCACGTGCGGTGGCGGGGCGTTTTTGAGGGTGTCGAGCAGTTGCAGGAACAGGATCAAGCGTTGCAGGCCATGGGCGTTGCCGATGCTTTCCATCAGGCGTGCCGCCTGCGCGGCGGTGTCACCGCTGAATTGCAGGCCGCGCCGGGCCTGTTCGAACAGCGGCTGCAGGTCGCCGAGTTCCGGCAGGGTCTTGCGCAGGGCGAGGAGGGCGGCGCCGTCGAACTGCAGCACCACGTCGCGGCCGGTCAGGTATTCGCCGGGGGCCAGGTCACCGATCCAGTCGTGGGGCAGGTCCGGGCCGATCAGCGCGACATGCCCGGCACCGAACGCGCCGATATAGTCGCCCGCCACCAACTTGCCGCTGCCTTGGCGGATCAGGTGGATTTCGAACTCGGGGTGGTGGTTCCAGCGTGCCAGGTCATACGGGTAGTCATGTTCGAACCAGCGGAAACAGTGGTCCGGCTCGGGCAGGATGACTTCCAGTTCGGCGGGGCGGTGCTCGAACAGCTCGGCGCGACTGACGGGCATGGTGATGCCTCTTTTAGTTGTTGAGTCGCCTCAAAATACGCGCACAGGCATTCAATACGCTACCCCCGGTTTCGCCTGGCACTGATACTTTTTTGATCCTGGAGCCTGGGTTAAAAAAGTATCAGCTGTGCATTCGCCATTCGTTTGTGAGGGCTTGGCCAAGCTGCTGTAATCGACGCTCAACAACAAAAACAACAGGTGGAAACCGCCATGCTCCCGACCTGCAAAGCCAAGATCCCGCAAGCGCTGTTCCTGCTGACCGGCCTGGCGCTGGCCATGCCCAGCTACGCCGCTGACACCGTCACGATCGCCACGGTGAACAACAGCGACATGATCCGCATGCAGCGCCTGTCCAAGGTGTTCGAGGAGCAGCACCCGGACATTAAGCTCAATTGGGTGGTGCTTGAAGAAAACGTATTGCGCCAGCGCCTCACCACCGATATTGCCACCCAGGGCGGGCAATTCGATGTGCTGACGATCGGCACCTACGAAACGCCGCTGTGGGGCGCCAAACACTGGCTGGAACCGCTGACCCAATTGCCGGCTGACTATGACGCTGACGATATCTTCCCTTCGGTGCGCCAGGGCCTGTCGGTCAACAACACCCTGTATGCCCTGCCGTTCTACGGTGAAAGCACGGTCACTTACTACCGCACCGATCTGTTCAAGCAAGCCGGCCTGAGTATGCCCGCGCACCCGACCTGGACCCAGCTCGGTGAATTCGCTGCCAAGCTCACCGCAAAAGATAAAGGCCAATACGGCATGTGCTTGCGCGGCAAGGCCGGTTGGGGTGAGAACATCGCACTGCTCAGCACCATGGCCAACGCCTTTGGCGCGCGCTGGTTCGACGAACAGTGGACGCCCGAGCTGACCAGCCCGGAGTGGACGGCAGCCGCCAACTATTACGTCAATACCCTGAAAAACTATGGCCCGCCGGGCGTCTCCAGCAACGGTTTCAACGAAACCCTGGCGCTGTTCAACAGCGGCAAATGCGCGATCTGGGTGGATGCCAGCGTCGCCGGCTCTTTTACCACCGACAAGAGCCAGAGCAAGGTAGCTGATGACGTAGGCTTTGCCGCCGCCCCAACTGAAGTCACCGACAAGGGCTCCTCCTGGCTCTACGCCTGGTCCCTGGCAATCCCGGCCACGTCCAAGCATAAGGACGCTGCCAAAGCCTTTATCAGCTGGGCAACCTCCAAGGACTACATCCAATTGGTCGCCGATAAAGAGGGCATCACCAACGTACCGCCGGGCACCCGCCAGTCCACTTATAGCGAGGCGTATTTGAAGGCCGCACCGTTTGCCCAGGTGACGCTGGAAATGATGAAACACGCGGACCCCGCGCACCCTTCGGCCAAACCGGTGCCCTACGTGGGCATTCAGTACGTGACCATCCCTGAATTCCAGGCCATCGGCACCTCCGTCGGCAAGCTGTTCTCGGCGGCGCTCACCGGCGGCATGACGGTTGACCAGGCGCTGCTCGAAGCCCAGTCCACCACCGAGCGCGAAATGAAACGCGCCGGCTATCCCAAATAATTTTGAACGGACACGTACCCCATGAAACGACTGGAAGGTAAGAGCGCGCTGATCACTGGATCGGCGCGCGGGATCGGCCGCGCTTTTGCCCAGGCTTATATCGCCGAAGGCGCAACGGTTGCCATCGCCGACATCAACCTGCAACGCGCCCAGGCCACGGCGGCCGAGTTGGGCCCACAGGCTTATGCGGTGGCGATGGACGTCACCGACCAAGCCTCCATCGACGGCGCGATTGCCGCTGTGGTCGCCCATGCCGGCAAGCTCGATATCCTGATCAACAACGCCGCGCTGTTCGACCTCGCACCGATCGTCGACATCACCCGCGACAGCTATGACCGGCTGTTCTCGATCAACGTGGCCGGTACGCTGTTCACCTTGCAGGCGGCGGCGCGGCAAATGATCAGCCAGGGGCACGGCGGCAAGATCATCAACATGGCCAGCCAGGCCGGGCGGCGCGGTGAACCGTTGGTGGCCATCTATTGCGCGACCAAGGCCGCGGTGATCAGCCTTACGCAATCGGCGGGGCTGAACCTGATCAAGCAGGGCATCAACGTCAACGCCATTGCTCCCGGTGTAGTGGACGGTGAGCATTGGGACGGCGTGGACGCGTTGTTCGCCAAGCATGAAGGCCTGGCGCCCGGTGAGAAGAAGCAGCGGGTAGGGGCTGAGGTGCCGTTCGGGCGCATGGGCACTGCCGGGGATTTGACCGGAATGGCGATTTTTCTGGCGTCGAAAGAGGCCGACTATGTGGTTGCCCAAACCTACAACGTCGACGGTGGCAACTGGATGAGTTAAAGCCGTACACCCATCAGAAAGGCGGGAGCGGGCTTGCTCGCGAAAGTGGTGTGTCAGTCGGCAATGCTATTGACTGATACACCGCATTCGCGAGCAAGCCCGCTTGTGTCTTGATCTGGTAATAAACGCTGGGGTGAGAGGGTTGTATTGCAAGCTGTGAGTGCGCAGTGCTAGAAACACGAGTGGGAGCAAAGCGTCTATCCACCTTTCCACTCCGGCGCATAAGCCCGAACCGTTGAATGCGCGCCACTCGCATCACAAACGTGGGCAAAGCCACAGTGCTCTGCTTCCTGAGTGTAAGAGGTTTTTGTCATGACCTCCTGGGTCGGCATCGATATTTCCAAGACAATCCTCGTTGTCTGGGTTAAGCCTCAGCAAGAAAATGAAAGTACCTGATGTGTACTTTTTACAGGTCACAGGAGAACTGCCATGACCCTCGCGAAAACTGCCACTGCTTCATTCGACGTGGATGCCCAGAAGAGCTTCACGCCACTGTGCCCCAACGAGTTACCTGTGGCCGGCGGCGACCAGATCGGTGCCGAACTCAACTACATGGCCAGTTTGGCCGGCCATCGCGTCGGCAGCAAAGATGCGCACACCCCGCATGCGCCTTGGGTGGTCACGCAGCACAGCGAAATGCTGCAACCCACCGGCCTGGCACACGCCGACGTCACCTGGGTCAGCCACTGCGTGCCAGGCACCGAGGGTTTTACGCTGCTGGACGAATTGCCAACGCCGTATGACTACGACTATTTCATCTGGAAAGGTGTCGAACCCGACCTGCACCCCTACGGCGCCTGCTACCACGACCTGCACGACAAGCTGTCCACCGGTGTCATTGAGTACTTGAAAGCCCAAGGTGTCAGCCGCGTGATCGTCGGCGGCCTGGCCCTGGACTACTGCGTCAAGACTACCGCGTTGCAACTGCTCAAGGCTGGCCTGAAAGTGATCCTGCACCTGCCAGCCTGCCGAGGTATCAGCGAGGAGGGCGGCGTGCAAGCCGTCAATGAGTTGCTCAAAGCGGGTGCGGCCGTCAGCAGCACCCGCGAAGAACTGGCCGCGATGGTCGCGCTTTAAGGAGAATCAACCCGTTACATGGGCGCGATTGGGACGCCGGCTTAGTGATGATCTTGTAGCGCCTGGGATTACTCATGCATTTCAGTAACAGCATGGTCGTACTGAGCCAACCGATATATCCGTGGCCAGCGCCTTAGCGAAAGACGTTTGTGCGCGCTACAACACCCGTGATGAGAACCTCCAAGGACGGGGTTCCAGAATCACAAAGGCGATCGTCGGCCGGACACACCTGTGACAGCGCCGAGGACAGTGCTGGAAATACCAGTGAATCCAAAGAAATTCGGCTGTTGCGGCGTTCATGCATCAACCCCGCCGGCCTTATCATCTGTGCGCCGTTTGCTGGCTGCATTCCACGATTTAATAGAAGCAGCGGACAAGCAACGCTATGCAGCAAAAAGCGCGGTTAGGTTCATCTGCGATGTCGTCCAGTTAAGCGCTTTCCCCATTGTGGGCTGCATTTGGTTGGAAGCGCATATCGGCAGCAACGCGCCAACGGGGTAAACGTGCGGCCAACTCACCTTGACTGGCAATCTTCCGACAGGTTCAAAAGGGCCTGTCATGGCGCTTTATTGGTTCGGCTTTGCTGCGCCGGCAGCGTTCCGAGCAGTAGCGTACTTGCTCCCAGCAGCGAGCCCACTTCTTCCTCCACGTGAAGGGAAGGCCGCACGTCACGCATGTTTTGACGGGCAGTTCACTCTTCTTCAAAACGACTCCCCTGCGTCGAGCCTGGCGAGCAGTTTCTGGCCGCGTTCCCAGAGCGCTTGTCGTTTGGGGTCAGTCATCCGATCAAGGTTTTTGTAGACCATGCCCATGCGCTGATTGCCGCGCAGAAGGTCGCCATGACGCATTAGGAAATGCCAGTAAAGCGAATTGAACGGGCAGGCGTCCTCGGTCGTGCTTTCACTGACCTTATACGCGCAGTTGCGGCAGTAGTCAGACATGCGCTTTATATATTGGCCACTGGCGCAGTACGGCTTGGAGCCCAGGTATCCGCCATCGGCGTGCATGACCATGCCCAATGTATTGGGCAGTTCGACCCAGTCGAACGCGTCCATGTAGATCGCCAGGTACCAGTCGCAAATCTGGCTCGGTGCGATGCCGGCCAGTAGCGCAAAGTTGCCGGTCACCATCAGCCGCTGGATATGGTGGGCATAGGCGTGTTTCAAGCTTTGGCCGATCGCCTGGCCCATGCAGTTCATTTGGGTGTCGCCCGTCCAATAGAACGCTGGAAGCGGCCTGCTGTTGCCAAACAGATTGCCGCTGGCGTAGTCGGGCATTTTCAGCCAGTAGACACCCCGTACATATTCACGCCAGCCAATGAGCTGGCGGATAAAACCTTCGGCGGCGTTCAATGGAATCCTGTGCGCCCAATACGCGGCCTCGACGTCGCTGCACAACTGACGCAGATTCAATAGGCCAATATTTAGCGCGGCGCTGATCCGCGCATGAAACAGGAACGGTTCATCAGTGGCCATGGCATCCTGGTAGTCGCCGAAGGCCGCCAGCCCCCAGTCGAGGAAGTAGTCCCACAACGCTTGGGCGTCGGCATGTGTAACCGGGTAGTCAAAGGTATCGAGGGCGCCATAGTGGCTGGTGAAGTTTTTTGCGACCAGCGCCAGTACCTCCTGGGTGATGGCATCTGCCGTAAAGCGCATGGGGGATGGGGCTCTCACCCCTTTGGGCAGCGCCTTGCGGTTTTCTGCATCAAAGTTCCAAGCGCCGCCGACCGGGCTGCCATCGCCGTTGAGCAGCAGGCCACTCTTGCGCCGCATCTCACGGTAGAAGAACTCCATGCGCAGCTGCTTTTTGCCTTCGGCCCAGGACGAGAATTCAGCGCGTGTGCAGAGAAAGCGTGTATCGGCATGCCATTGGATGGCTAAACCGCATGCCTTGAGGGACTGCTCCAGACGCCAGTCACCGCATTCTGTCAGATGCAACTCATCCGGGTTCAGTCGCGACTGCCAACGCTGCAACTCTCCCGCTACCGATCCAGTATTGTGCGGATCATCGAGGGTGACGTATTGCACGCGGATGCCGCGTTGTTGCAGCGCCTGGGCAAAATGGCGCATCGCGCTGAAGATCAGTGCGATTTTTTGCGGGTGATGGGGCACATGGCTGGCTTCCTCCATCACTTCGACCAGCAACACCGTATCGTGCTCGGCGTCCAATGCCTTCAATGAGGCCAAATCAAAAGACAACTGATCGCCCAAGACCAGGCACAGTCGGTGAGTCTTATTCATACGACAGGATCCAACGGAGGGTGACTTACCATGACGCAGTCAGCGAGAAAGGAATACGCAACGACTCGATGGGCCCGTGCAAGTACTTGATTTCGCGCGCACACAGAGGGCATTCACCGTCAACGTACAGCGCCAGCGGCCAATTCATTTTATTGTACATCGGCTATGTCTTTGTATAAGTTTTACACAAGATATGCCGAAAGAAACAGACTGACAATGTGCACTGTCTTTTTGCTGTGTTATGGACGGTGATGCCCATTTTCGCGAACGCATCGCCTGTGCCCTCGGTATCAAGGTGGGTGGCGGCAAGCGATGCGAAGTCGTTCACGTCATCGGCAAAGCGGGCGCGATGGCGTTATCGAGGACTACTACGGGCTGATCCGCCCTTGGTTCGTCGAGCCTTGGCCAACCTGCTCGCCAACGCACTGCGTTAGGGGGCTCCCGCTACGGCCGTGACTATTCGCAGTGTGGTGCAGGAGAACAGGACTGAAGTCACTGTGCACAACCAATGCCCGCCGATTTCAGCGCCAGGCAAGCGGGATGACCCTGCGTAGGGCTGCACTGATGCAGAGATTTAACGCGTACCCAGGGCACACCGGTGAAGGCGATTGTCGAGAGGGCCATAGCAATACAGCGCACACGTGCGCGCTGCCCATTGCTCCGGTTTAATCAGCGCTCAATCGAGCGACTCCACCGTGCGTTCCACTCCGGCCGTGCCTGATTTACCTGGTCCCAATCAATCGAAATCGCCGTTTGCAAGTAACTCTGCATCGCTTCGACTCGCGCACGGGTCTTGTCGGTTGTTGGCGTGGTCGGGTTCGACGGAATCTGGTCGCCTTCCTCCAGCGCCGGCGCCTGGGCTTCAGCCGTCAGCAGGAAGGCCGCGAGCTTCTGCGCCAATTCCGGCTGGTCATTACGTGCAATCACGCATTCGGCCACATTGAGCACCACCGCGCCTTCCTTCGGTTGCGCATATTCCATGGGGATACCCAGCAGTTGCTGGGTGGTGACCTGCGTCGGGGTCAGAGGGAAGATCGCCGCCTCGTCGGTTTGCACCATCTCGGAGATCTTCGCGGAGCTTGCGATGTATTCCAGCACGTTGGGGCCGATAGTCTTCGGCCAGGCCTTGAAACCCGGTTCCACGTTGGTCTCAGAGCCACCCTGAATGCGGTTGAACATCAGAAAACCGTGCAGGCCGAAGGTGGAGGAGGCCAGGGACTGGAACACCACTTTGTCCTTGAAGCGCGGGTCGGCCAGGTCCATCCACGAGGTGGGTGCGGCCCAGCCTTTTTCCTTGAACATCTTGGCGTTGTAGCCCAGGCCGGTGACGCCCAGGGTCACGGCCACGGCCTCTTGCTTGATTTTCGCCTTGACCGGGATTTGCTCAAGGGTCGGGCTCGGCGCGAGCTTGTCGCACAGGCCCATGGCGATGGCGCGGTACATGATGCCGTCGTCGAGGAACATCACATGCATTTGCGGGTTGTCTTTGTTGGCCTGGACTTTGGCGAGGATGTCCGACGAGGTGCCGGGCACGATCACCACCTTGACGTTATTGGCCTTCTCGAAGGCGGGCAGCACCTTGTCGGCGTACACCCGTTCCATGGTGCCGCCGTTCATGCCCAGGTACAGCGTCGGCGCAGCATGGGCGATGGAGGCGAGCAACGCGAGGGGCAAGCAGGACAGCGCGATACGTGTGTTCATGGATGTTTTTCCTCTCAGGCTTGGAATCGACGAATGGAAAACGCTTCGATGGGTTGCCGGCTGGCCCCGGCGCAGACGATCTCTGCCAGGGCTTCACCGACGGCGGGGCCGAGCTGGAACCCGGCGCCGGCAAAGCCGAAACCGTGGAGCAGGCCAGGTTGGGTGCTGCTTGGGCCGATCACCGGTTCATGATCGGGGAGGTAACCTTCGGTGCCACTCCAGGTGCGAATCGCCTGGGCACCCTTGAGGAACGGGTACAACTCGCCGGCATTGCGCAAAATCTCCAGCACCGCCGCTTGCCCTGGGCGCGCCGTTTGCGGGCCAAGGGCAAAGCCGCGGCCGCCGCCGAGGATGCAGTTACCCCGGGCGACCTGGCGCGCGTATATCCCGCCGCCTTCAACGCCGGTGCTGACGTTCATCACCATCGGCAGCGGTTCGGTGACCAGCATTGCCGGGTGCGCCGAGGTGATCGGCACCGGCTCGCCAAACTGCTCGGCGACGTGGCCGGCCCAGGCGCCGGCACAGTTGAGCAGCCAGGGTGCTTGCAGGTTCAGGCCGTTGGCGCAGTGCACGTGGAAGCGGTGGCCGTCATGTTCGAGGCGAATCACTTCGGCCTGCTCGTATACCGAGGCGCCGAGGCGCTGCGCTGCACGGGCGAAGGCGGGCGAGACCAGGCGTGGATTGGCATGGCCGTCTTCAGGGCACAGTGACGCGCCCACCGCCACATCGCCCACCCAGGGAAAGCGCGCGCGCAATTGCGTGTAATCCAGCAACTGCAGGCCCAAGCCAAAGCCGCGGGTGTGCTCGGCATACGCCTGCAACGCGGCAAAGTCCCCTTGGCTGCGGGCCAACTTCAAATGCCCGGAGCGAACATATTCGCCATCAATGCCGATCAACCCCGGCAAGTCGGCCCATAACTGGTGGGCGCGTTGCGACAACGGCAACTGATGCAACGGCCGACCCTGGCGCCGCACGCCACCATAGTTGACGCCGCTGGAATGAGAGCCACAGAAATCTCGCTCGACCAAAGCCACACGCTGGCCTTTGTGCGCCAGCATCAGCGCCGCCGACGCACCGACAATCCCGCCGCCCAATACGATGACGTCGATCATGGTTGCACCTGCACGCCAAACGGCAGCGGCTTGATCGGTGCCTGGCCACGCAAGCGGCCTACGGTTTCAATCCCTCGACCACTGCGCTCGGCCACAATCTCGGCTGCCGCCAGCCCGCACATGCGGCCCTGGCAACGGCCCATGCCGACACGGCAATGGGCCTTGACGCGGTTGAGTTCCCAATGGCCTTCATCCACCACTGCCCGCACCTCGCCGACGCTGACTTCCTCGCAGCGGCACAGAATCAGCGCATCCGGCGCCTGCGCGGCCCACTGTTGAGGAAAGGGGAAGGCGGTTTCCAGTCCATGGCGAAAGCGCTGGATGCCTGCCAGTTGCTGCTCCAGTTCGGCAGCGCGGCGTTGATTGATGGTGATGCCGGAATCTTCCAACAGGGCCAATGCCGCGCGCTCACCGGCGATTTGCGCCGCGTCGGCGCCCATGATGCCGGCCCCATCGCCCGCCAGGTAAACGCCGTTCACGCTGCTGCGCCCGGCGCTGTCGCGTTGCGGCAACCAGGCTCGGTTCAAGCTGTTCCAGGCAAAGTCACAGCCGAGCAGATCCGCCAGTTGTGTCTCGCTGCGCAAGGCATGGGCGAAAGCCACGGCATCGCAGTCCAATCGGCGCTCACCCCAGCGAATGCCCGTGACCCGCAGTTCGCCGTCAATCTGCGTGAGCGTTGCGCCCTGATGCACGGGAACCCCATGGGCCGTCAGCCAGGCGCGATAATACAAACCTTTGGCCAGGGTCACCGGTTGCCCGAGCAACGCCGGTAATGCGCGGCACTGCGCACTGAAGGGCGCGCTGTCGAGCACCGCGACCACCTTGGCGCCGGCCTTGGCGTATTGGTAAGCCACCAGGTACAGCAACGGCCCGCTGCCACACAATGCGACCCGTTCACCGATGGCGCAGCCTTGGTATTTCAAGGCGATTTGCGCCGCGCCCAGGCTGTAGACGCCTGGCAAGGTCCAGCCGGGCACCGGCAGGATGCGGTCCGTGGCGCCGGTTGCGACGATGATCCGGGCATACTCGATGCTCTGCGCGCGGTCGTTATTCAGCATGTCCAGCCGACCGTCCTCGGCGTTCCACACCAGGGTTTGCGGCCGGTAGTCGATCAGCGGCGCCAGCTCATCCAGGGTGCGGTGCACGGCCTCGGCCTTGCGCGCTTCAAACCCATAAAGCTGCTTGGGCGTGCGCTGGAAGTTCGCCGGTTGGCGCCGATAAATCTGCCCGCCACCGCGCAGGCCTTCATCCACCAGGCAAGGCTTGAGGCCATGGTCGAGCAGGGTACGCGCCGCGCTGATGCCTGCCGGGCCTGCGCCCACAATCACGATCGGCTTCATGCTTGGCGCCCCGGGTCGCGGCTGATCACCTGGCCTTCTTCCAACAGCGTCGAACAGGCCCGCACGCGGCGCCCGTCTTCGAGGCGCACCCAGCAATCCTGGCAGGCGCCCATCAGGCAGAAACCGGCGCGGCGTTCGGCACTGAAATCGCTGCCGCGCAGGTGATCGGCGCACGTCAGCATGGCGGTCAGCAGGGTGTCGCCCAGCAAGCCCTTGGCCGGTTGCCCGTCGAGGGTGAAGGCCAGGGCAGGGCGCGCGGTTTCGGCCAATCGTTTGAACAACGCCATCAATGTTTCCCCACCAGCACGCGGTCCAGGCCATAGACCCGGTCGAGCAGAATCATGGTCGCTGCGGTCAGCGCAATCACCAGCGCCGAGACCGCCGCCATCATGGGGTCGATGGACTCCGTGGCGTACACGTACATGCGCACCGGCAAGGTTTGCGTGGCCGGCGAGCTGACGAAGATCGACAGGGTCACCTCATCGAAACTGTTGATAAACGCCAGCAACCAGCCGCCGGCTACACCGGGCAAAATCATCGGCAGGGTAATCTGACGAAACAGCGTAAAACGGCTGGCACCCAGTGACTCCGCCGCCTGCTCGGCACTGCGATCAATGCCGATTGCCGCGGCCAGCACCAGGCGCAGCACATACGGCGTGATGATCACCACGTGGGCGAGCATCAGCCAGGTGAAGCTGCCGTTGACGCCCATCAGTGCGAACAACCGCAGCATCGCCACCCCCAGCACCAGGTGCGGGATGATGATCGGCGACAGGAACAGCGCACTGAAAAAGTTGCGCCCCGGGAATTGATAACGGCTGATCGCCAACGCCGCCGGCACTGCGATCAGCGTGGCCAGGGTCGCGGCGGTAAACGCCAGGATCAGGCTGTTATAGAACGCCTGGATGAAGTCGGCACGCTCGAACACCGCGCGAAACCAGCGCAGGGAGAAGCCTGATGTAGGCAGGCTCAGGGTGTTTTCCGGGGTGAAGGCCACCAGGCACACCACCACCAGCGGCGCCATCATGAACAGCACCACCAGGCCATGAAAACCGAGGGCCAAAGGACCGTTTCTGGACATGTGCTTAAACCCCCAGGGACTTTTTATAGCGGCTTTCGACCATGCGGTTCCAGCTCAGCATGATCAGCAGGTTGACCAACAGCAGCACCACCGCGATGGTCGCGCCCATGGGCCAGTTGAGTTCCGAGAGGTACTGGTCGTACACCACCGTAGCGACCATTTTCAGGCGGCGCCCGCCAAGCAGGCCGGGGATCGCAAACGAACTGGCGGCCAGGCCGAACACGATCAAGGTGCCGGAGAGCACGCCGGGCATGACCTGCGGCAACACGATTTTGCGCATTACCGTGGCCTGGCTCGCGCCCAGCGACAGGGCGGCTTGCTCAGCCGACGGGTCGAGCTTTTGCAGCGAGGTCCACACCGGAATGATCATGAACGGCAGCATCACGTGCACCAGCGCGATGATCACGGCGAACGGCGTATACAGCAGTTTTACCGGGCGCCCGCCGAGCGCCTGGATCACCTGGTTCACCAGCCCGTCGGCACCGAGCAGCAGGCTCCAGCCGAAGGCGCGCACCACCACTGAAATCAACAGCGGTGTGAGGATCAGGATCAGGAAGATCGAGCGCCACGGGGTGCCCATGCGGCTGAGGATGTAGGCCTCGGGCACGCCGATGACCACGCACAATAACGTCACCAACGCACTGATCCAGAAGGTGCGCCAGAAGATCTCGTAAAAGTATGAATCGCTGAACAGCGACAGGTAATGCGCGAAGGTCCACTCATCAGCCTTCACGCCGACCTGGTAGTCGAACACGTTGAACGACAGCACCAACGTCATCAGCAGCGGCAGAATCAGCAGCCCGGTAAACAGCGCCAGGGCCGGCAACGACAACACATAACCCCGACTCATGCGCGCACCTCATCCGCCGCCAACACGCGCAGCAGGCCGGCGTGCCAGTCCAGGCCCACCGCCGCGCCGCAGCCGAGCGGCGCACTGCCGTCGTTGCTGCGTACCACGGTGATTTCGCCGAGGGTGGTGTGGATGCGGTACAGCCATTGGCTGCCGAAGAAGTAACTGTCGAGGACTTTGCCTTGCACGCGCCCGGTGCCGGCCTCCACCAGGGTGATTTTTTCCGGGCGCAGGCTCAGGGTCAGTTCACCATCGCCGCTGGCGTGGCGCACCTGTGGGGCGCCGAGTTCGTCATAGTCGCCCGGCAGCAGGTTGGCTTTGCCGACAAAATCCGAGATGAAGCGTGTGCGCGGGTGCTCATACAGCTTGTACGGCGCGTCGATCTGGGTCACGCGCCCGGCCTGCATCACCACCACGCGGTCGCTGATGGACAGCGCTTCGGCCTGGTCGTGGGTGACCATCAAGGTGGTGATGCCCACGGCGCACTGGATGCGGCGAATTTCAAACTGCATTTCTTCGCGCAAGTTGGCGTCAAGGTTGGACAGCGGTTCGTCCAGCAGCAACACCGGCGGCTCGATCACCAAGGCACGGGCCAGGGCCACACGCTGGCGCTGGCCGCCGGACAGTTCACGCGGGTAGCGCTCGGCGTGTGGTGCCAGGCGCACCAGGTCGAGCACGGTTTTGACTTTGCTGGCGATTTCGGCGGCCGGCACTTTGCGCATCTTCAGGCCGAAGGCGACGTTGTCGCGCACGGTCATATGCGGGAACAGCGCGTAGCTTTGGAACACCACGCCCAGACCCCGGGTGGCGGGCTTGGCGTGGGTGATGTCACGCCCGTCGAGCAGAATCTGCCCGCCGCTCACGTCGACGAAGCCGGCGATCATTTGCAGGGTGGTGGTCTTGCCGCATCCCGAGGGGCCGAGCAGGGAAACGAACTCGCCTTTTTCCACCGCAAGGTCGGTGGCGACCACCGCGTCGACGGCGCCGTAGCGTTTGCTCAAGGCGTTGAGTTGGAGAAATGCCATGTCTGCGTTCCACCTTTTTTGAGTCGCGTCGAAACGCGCTTTTTTGTTTTGGGCAGATGCGAAAAGAGTGTTGCGGGTGCGTTGGCGCTCGATCTCGAGTCGGCTGCCATTTGTTGTTCATTTCGCCCCTGTGGACGCAGATTAGGACGAAGACTAGGATGGGCGGAAGATGGAATTTCACTGAATGGACTATTATTTTCAGTTTTATTCATTCACTAGAATTTATGCCTGGGTTGAGTGTTATGGATTCCACTGAGCGGAATGAAGCGAGTAAAGAAGTCGGCGCGGGCGGGGTGTCTCGTCTGTTCGCGCTGCTGCGTACTCTGGGCGAGGTGCCGGAAGGCGGCGAACGCGTCACCCAGCTCGCGCAGCAGGTCGGCCTGTCCCAACCCACCACCCACCGCCTGCTGCGCAGCCTGATGGACGAAGGCATGGTCGAGCAGGACGCGCGCAGCAAACGCTATCGCTTGAGCCTGGAGTTCTTCGCGCTGGCAGCGAACGCGGGCAAGACCGGCAACCTGCGCGACCTGGTGCGGCCGAGCATGTTGCGCCTGAGTGCCTCCCTGGGCGATTCGCTGTTCCTGCTGGCGCGTAGCGGCTTTGATGCGATCTGCCTGGACCGCAGCGAGGGGCCGTACCCGATCCGCACGTTTACCGGCGATATCGGTGGGCGCGTGGCGTTGGGCGTGGGGCAGGGCAGTTTGGCGATTCTGGCGTTCTTGCCGGAGGAAGAGCGTGAGACGGTGATTCGCTACAACCTGCCACGGCTCAAGGATTTTCACCTGTATGACGAAGTGCTGTTGCGCTCGGAGGTCGAGAACGTGCGGCGCCTGGGCTATGCAGCGCGCAATACCGGCGTGTTGGAAGGCATGGCGGGGGTGGCGGTGCCGATCCTCAATCGGGACGGGCATGCGGTGGCGGCACTGAGTGTGGCGACCATCAGTGATCGATTGGGGCCGAGCCGCATGCCGATGGTGGTGGAGTTGCTCAAGCGCGAAGCGGCGGCGATTGGGCCGAGGATCAACCCGTTTGATCCGACGTTGCGCAGGCCGTCGCAGACCTTTGGTGGGTAACGTATCTCCGCCACGATGAAGAATCAGTGTGGGAGCGGGCTTGCTCGCGAATGCGATAGATCAGTTATGGATAGGTCAACTGACACACCGCTTTCGCGAGCAAGCCCGCTCCCACCTTTTTCAGATTGCGGCCAATGCTACTGACGTGGCGGCCGTGCGAGTCTCCACCCCCAATTTCACATACACATGCTCCAGATGCTTGTTCACCGTCCTGGGGCTCAACCCCAAAATATCGCCGATATCCCGATTGGTCTTGCCGCACGCCACCCAGCGCAGCACTTCCACCTCGCGCTCGGTCAGTTGGAACCTGGCCGACAACAGCCGCTGCGCCGGTGCGTCTTCCAGGGTCAACACACTCGGCTGCGTGGCCGCCCGTGCCGAGAGCAAAATGCGTGACGTGCGCAAATGCGCTGCCACCCGTGCCAATACCTCATCGGTCTGGATCGGCTTGGTCACATAGTCGCTGCCGCCCACTTCAAAGCCCTGCACCACATGCTTGCTGTCGGTCAGCCCGGTCATGAACACCACCGGGATGTCTGCGCTGGCGGGCTGCGCCTTGAGCCGGCGGCAGGTTTCGAAGCCATCCAGGCCGGGCATCATCGCGTCCAGCAGGATCAGGTCCGGGCGCCGTCGTTGCACGCGGTTCAGCGCGCTGAGGCCGTCGAGGGCGACCAGCACCATGTAGCCGGCGTCGTCGAGGGCATCGGAGAGCATGGCGAGGTTGTCCGGGGTGTCGTCGACGATCAGCACCACGCCGGGTTCAGTGCTGCGGGTGAGTGCATTCATCTTCGGCCTCCTTGAGGGTTCGGTTGAGTTCATCCAGGCGGAAACCCTTGAGCAAACCGCGGACTTTGCTGATGAAAGGTTCAGTGTCCGGGCGGTGTTCAAGGATCATGTCGAGTTTGTCGTGCAGGCCACGCACATAGCCGATGGCGCTGAGTTCGGCGAGCGCGGCGAGGTCTTCAGGGCTGGGCAGCACACTGGGCGGCGGCGGTGCCTTGGACGTCTTGGTGCGGCGCAGCCACTGCAAACCCAGATGCTGTTGCAGGCGCCCAAGCAGCTCCGGGGTGCGCACCGGCTTGGCCAGGTAGTCATTGCAGGCGGCGGCGATGCTGCGTTCGCGATCGTCGGTAAAGGCGTTGGCCGAGATCACGATAATCGGCGCGCTGGACAGCGCATTGCGGCGGATCAAGCGGCTGGTTTCCAAGCCGTCCAGGGTCGGCATCGACAGGTCCATCAGGATCAAATCCGGCGCCAGCAACGCCACCTGGCGGATCGCATCCTGGCCGTTACTGGCCTGGATCACTTCAAAACCCAAGGGTGTGAGCATGCCGCTAAGCACCTTGCGATGGTCAACGTGGTCGTCTACTACCAGGATGCGTCGGCGTTCACCTTGATAGCCGATGATGTCGTGCTCCACATGCACCACCGCTTGCGGCGCGCGCACTTGGGAGAGGAACAGCCGCACCTGGAAGCACGTGCCCTTGTCCAGTTCGCTGGTGACCCGCAGTTCGCCGCCCATCAACGAGGTGAGCATGCGCGTGATGGTCAGGCCCAGGCCCACGCCTTTGTCCTGGCGCATCAAATCGCCGCGTTCGAACGGCTGGAAAATCCGCTCGATCTGCTCCGGATCAATACCGATGCCGGTGTCGATGATTTCAAAATTGGCGGTCTCGCGCATGTAGCTGACCCGCAGGCACACCTCGCCGCTGTCGGTGAAATTCACCGCGTTGCCCAGCAGGTTGATCAGGATCTGGCGCACGCGTTTTTCATCACCGCGCACCACTGCCGGGATCTTGCCCACGCAGTCGAGGCGAAAGCGCAGGCCCTTGTCCTGCGCCTGCGGGGTGAACATCTGTTCCAGGTCGTGGATCAGCTCCGGGAAGGGGATTTCGGTGAGTTCCAGGCGCAGCTTGCCGGCCTCGATCTTGGCCACGTCGAGCAGGCCGTCGATCAGCGACAGCAAGTGCGAGCCGCTGCGCAGGATGGTCGCCAGGGCGTCCTGATGTTGGTCAGGCATAGCGTTGTCGCGCTGCAGGATTTGGGTGAAGCCGAGGATGCTGTTGAGCGGCGTGCGCAGTTCGTGGGACAGCCCGGTGACGTAGCGGCTCTTGGCGGCATTCGCGGCTTCCGAGGCTTCCTTGGCCTGTTGCAGGGCTTGGTCGGTGAGGCTGTGGGCGTCGATTTCCTGCATCAGGAGCAGGGTCTGGCGGTCGGATTCTTCCTGGGCGACACGCCGGCTTTCGCGCGTCAGCACCACCCACCAGGCGAGCACGGCGGCCAGCACCGAGAGCGTGAGAAACGCCTTGAAGAACGCCTGATACAGGGTCTCTGAATGGGGCAGCCCTTGGGCAGCCTGAACGTAGATCAGTGCCAACGCCCCCGCGAGCAGCAGCACCAGGACTAATAACAACCCCAAATAGTGGGCCAGCCGGGTGTGCAGGCGTGGCATCAAGGAGTTCGGCAGCAACCAGCGCAATGCACTTTCAAACTGGGTAACCAGCCGGGCGTGGGGTTTGCAGCGATCACCGCAACGTGCGTCCAGCGAGCAGCACAGTGAGCAGATGGGCGTGCTGTAGGCCGGGCAGAACGCCATGTCGGCGGTTTCAAACGGGTTGCTGCACAGGCCGCAGACCGCGTGGGTGGCGGGGGCGACCGGGTGAATCAGCTGTACATCACTGGTGCGGGCGATGTAGTACTTGCCCCGGGTCAGCCAGGCCAAGAGCGGCGCCATGATCAGCGCCGTGCCCAGCGCAACGAAGGGCGGCGCGGCGTGGGCCAGTGCGCCGAACAGGCCGAAGTGGGCGAGGATCGACAGCAATGAACCGATCAGCATTGAGCCGACGCCCACAGGGTTGATGTCGTAAAGGTGCGCGCGCTTGAACTCGATGTGTTTGGGCGACAGGCCCAGGGGCTTGTTGATGACCAGGTCGGCCACCAGCGTGCCGATCCAGGCAATCGCGATGTTGGCGTAGAGCCCCAGCACCTGGTCGATGACATCGAACACGCCAAGCTCCATCAGCATCAGCGCAATCGCCACGTTGAACACCAGCCATACCACGCGCCCGGGGTGGCTGTGGGTTACGCGGGCGAAGAAGTTCGACCAGGCCAGGGAACCGGCGTAGGCGTTGGTCAGGTTGATCTTCATCTGGGAAATGAACACGAACAGCACCATCGCGCCGAGTGCCCATTCCGGCGAGCTGAACACGTAGCGGAACGCGACGAGGTACATCTGGGTCGGCTCGGCGGCGCGCTCCATGGGGATTTCATGTTGCAGGGCAAGGAAGGCCAGGAACGCACCGGCGAACATTTTCAACGCCCCGGGGATAATCCAGCCGGGGCCGGCACAGAGCAGGGCGGCCCACCAACGCTTGCGGTTGGCGGCGGTTTTTTCCGGTAGAAAGCGCAGGTAGTCCACCTGTTCGCCAATCTGCGTCACCAGCGACAGCGCCACCGTGCAGGCGGCGCAGAACGCCAACAGGTTGAACCCGCCGCCGTCGCCACTGCGCCCGAGGAAACTGGTCCAGTCGCTGAAGGCATCGGGATTTTTCCACCACACGAAGCCGTAGGGCAGCACCAGCAACAGCAGCCAGACCGGTTGTGTCCACAGTTGCAGGCGGCTGATCAGGGTTACGCCGTAGGCCACCAGCGGAATCACCAGCAGCGAGCAAATGACATAGGCGATGGCCAACGGGATATGAAAATACAGCTCCAGCGCCAGGGCCATGATCGCCGCTTCCAGGGCGAAGAACAGGAAGGTGAAGCTGGCGTAGATCAGCGAGGTGATGGTTGAGCCGATGTAACCGAAGCCGGCGCCGCGGGTCAGCAGGTCCATGTCCACACCGTAACGTGCGGCGTAATAGCTGATGGGCAGGCCGGTGAGGAAGATCACCAGGCTGATCGCGAGGATCGCCCAGAAGGTGTTGGTGAAGCCGTAACTCAAGGCCAGTACACCGCCGATGGCTTCCAGCGCCAGGAACGACACGGCGCCCAGGGCGGTGTTGGCGATGCGCAGCTCCGACCATTTGCGAAAGGATTTTGGGGTGTAGCGCAGGGCGTAGTCTTCCATGGTCTCGTCGGCGACCCAGGTGTTGTAGTCGCGGCGGATCTTGACGATGCGCTGAGTGCCAGAGGTGGGGTGCACGGTGGGTGGCTCCGCAGAGTGGGCGAGTTTAAATGAGCAAGTTCCATGCCCCGATTCAAAATGTGGGCGCTGGCTTGCCTGCGATAGCGGTGGGTCAACCTCTGCTGATGCCGCCTGATACGCCGCCATTGCAGGCAAGCCAGCTCCCACATTGATCGAGGGTGTTTGGGCGGTCGGGATCCTGCTCGAAAATGGTGCGCAGCGGCATACGTCAAATGACGTACACCGTTACGTCAGGCTGCGTATACCCGCGCTGGCCGGGTGCCGCCATGCTGGACCCCTCATTGCAGAGGAGTCGCCCCATGGCACCACGATTGATCCGCTCCACACCGCTGTTGGCCCTGTCATTGCTGGCGGCCGCTCTGTTCAGCCAGGGCGTACTGGCCGATAACGAAGGCCTGGCCGTGACCCCTACCGAAGTGACCGTCGGCCAGTTGCACTCGGCCACCGGCACCATGGCGATTTCCGAAACCGGCTCGATTCAGGCCGAGCGCCTGGCCATCGAGCAGATCAATGCCTCAGGCGGGATTCTGGGACGGCAGATCAAGGTGATCCAGGAAGACGGCGCCTCTGACTGGCCGACCTTCGCAGAAAAGGCCAAGAAGCTGCTGGTCAACGACAAGGTCGCCGCCGTGTTCGGCTGCTGGACCTCGGCCTCGCGCAAAGCCGTGCTGCCGATCTTCGAGAAAGAAAACGGCTTGCTCTACTACCCGACCTTCTATGAAGGCCTGGAACAGTCGAAAAACGTGATCTACACCGGCCAGGAAGCTACCCAGCAAATCCTTGCCAGCCTCGACTGGATCGCCAAGACCAAAGGTGCCAAGACGTTCTACCTGGTCGGCTCGGACTACATCTGGCCGCGCACCTCGATGAAAATCGCGCGCAAGCACATTGAAAACGTACTGCACGGCACCGTGGTCGGCGAAGACTATTACCCGCTGGGCAACACCCAGTTCGGCTCGCTGATCAACAAGGTCAAGCTGAAGAAACCGGACGTGGTGTTCGCGGCCGTGGTCGGTGGTTCCAACGTGGCGTTCTACAAACAACTGAATGCGGCGGGTGTGAACGCGTCCAAGCAAACCTTGCTGACCCTGTCGGTGACCGAGGATGAATTGCTCGGCATTGGCGGCGAAAACATGGCTGGTTTCTACGCCTCGATGAAGTACTTCCAAAGCCTGGACAACCCGAACAACAAAGCCTTCGTCGAAGCCTTCAAGGCCAAGTATGGCAAGGATGCGGTGATCGGCGACGTGACCCAGGCGGCCTACCTCGGCCCATGGCTGTGGAAAGCGGCGGTGGAGAAGGCCGGCAGTTTCGACGTGGATAAAGTCGTGGCCGCTTCGCCGGGCATCGAGCTGAAAACCGCGCCGGAAGGCTACGTGAAGATCCACGAGAACCATCACCTGTGGAGCAAGTCGCGTATCGGTGAAGTGCAGCCCAACGGCCAGTTCAAGGTGATCTACGAGTCGGATCTGATTGAGCCGAACCCGTTTCCTAAAGGCTACCAATAACTCCGGGGCTGGCACTGATCCAACTGTGGGAATTGGCTTTGTGTGGGCGCTGGCTTGCCTGCGATGCAGGCGACTCGGTCTTGCAGCCAGACCGAGGTGATTCCATCGCAGGCAAGCCAGCTCCCACATAAATCAACAGCAGATTGCATTTCAACCTCCCGCTCAGGAGACCATCATCATGGAATGGCTATCGGAATTTGGGGCCATCGCGGCAATGCAGGGGTTCAACGGCTTGT
Source organism: Pseudomonas sp. O39 (assembly GCF_045447295.1). NCBI lineage: Bacteria > Pseudomonadati > Pseudomonadota > Gammaproteobacteria > Pseudomonadales > Pseudomonadaceae > Pseudomonas > Pseudomonas sp. O39. The sequence goes on along the minus strand of NZ_JBJGXV010000008.1, from coordinate 136,559 downwards.
CCGTGTTCTGCGTGCTGTTGCTGATGGCATTGGGGCTGGCGATCATCTTTGGCCAGATGGGCGTGATCAACATGGCCCACGGTGAGTTCCTGACCATCGGCGCCTACACCACCTACGTGTGCTCCAGCCTTACGGCGCACTTTGCGCCGAGCTTCCAACCCTATTACTTCTTCTTTGCCATCGCCCTGTCATTCCTTGTCGCCGGCGCCGTCGGCTGGCTGGTGGAGTGGGCGATGATCAGCCGCTTGTACAAGCGGCCGCTGGACACGTTGCTCGCCACGTGGGGCTTGTCGCTGGTGATGCAGCAAACCTTCCGTTCGGTGTTTGGCGCCCGTGAAGTCAGCGCCGAGCCCCCGGCCTGGCTGATGGGCTCGGTAAACTTCACCGACGCCATCGAAATCCCGCGCAACGGTTTGTTCATGATGGGCCTGACCTTGCTGCTGACCGCCGCGATCTTCCTCATGCTGTACCGCTCGCGCTGGGGCTTGCAGGTGCGCGCCACGGTACAGAACCGCCTGATGAGCCGCGCCGTGGGCATCAATACGCGCAAGGTCGACCGCATGACCTTTGCCCTCGGCTGCGGCGTCGCCGGTGTGGCGGGCGCGGCCTTCACCACCATCGGTTCCACCGGCCCGACGGCGGGCTCGCAGTACATCGTCGACACCTTCCTGGTGGTGGTGTTCGGCGGCGCGCAAAGCCTGTTCGGCACCATCGCCTCGGCGTTCGTGATCGCCCAGACCCAATCGCTGTCGGAGTTTTTCCTCAGTGGCTCGATGGCCAAGGTACTGACCTTGTCGTCGGTGATCCTGATCCTGATGCTGCGCCCGCAAGGGTTGTTCTCCATCAAAGTGCGCAAGTAGAGGCGAGCAGATGAAGGCTTTAGACAAGCTGCTGGGCGGCCAGCAAAACCTGATCGGTATCGTGCTGTTGGCGCTGCTGATCCTGGTGGTATTCCCCCTGACCCTGGATGCGTTCCGCCTGAACATGGTCGGCAAGTACCTGACTTACGCGTTCGTCGCGGTAGGGCTGGTGTTGTGCTGGGGCTACGGCGGCATTCTCAGCCTGGGGCAGGGCGTGTTCTTTGGGGTGGGCGGCTACTGCATGGCGATGTTCCTCAAGCTGGAAGCATCGGACCCCGAAAGCACCAGGATCCAATCCACACCGGGCATTCCGGACTTCATGGACTGGAACCAGATCACTGAGTTGCCTTGGTTGTGGCAGCCGTTCCACAGTTTCAGTTTTACCCTGGTGGCGGTGATCGCGGTGCCGGTGCTGCTGGCGTTCATCATCGGCATGGCGCTGTTCAAGCGACGCGTGGGCGATGTGTATTTCTCCATCGTCACCCAGGCCATCGCGCTGATCCTTACGGTGCTGATCGTCGGCCAGCAAGGCCTGACCGGCGGCGTCAACGGCATCACCGACCTCAAGACCCTGCTCGGCTGGGACCTGCGCACCGACAGCGCGAAAATGATCCTGTACTTCATCAACGCCGGCCTGCTGTTCGGCTGCATCTTTATTGGCCGCTTCATTCTCGCCTCCAAGCTCGGCCGGCTGCTGATGGCCATGCGCGACAAAGAGGAGCGGGTGCGTTTCTCCGGGTATGACGTGGCCAGCTTCAAGATCTTCGTTTTCTGTGTGGCTGCCGCGTTCTCGGCCATTGGCGGGGCGATGTTTGCCTTGCAGGTGGGCTTTATGTCGCCGTCGTTCGTCGGCATCGTGCCGTCGATCGAGATGGTGATTTTCGCCGCCGTGGGCGGGCGCATGTCGTTGCTCGGCGCGATGTATGGCGCGCTCCTGGTGAACTACGGCAAGACCTACTTTTCCGAGTCCTTTCCTGAGCTGTGGCTGTACTTGATGGGCGGGCTGTTTATCGCCGTGGTCATGTACTTCCCCAATGGTTTGGCTGGCTTGTGGGACAGTCATGGTCGCCAGGCGCTGGCGAAATTGCTGCGGCGTAAACCGGTGGTGAAAGTCGCCGCCGCCGTGGCCAAGCCCAAAACTGAAACCAAAATCCTGGAGACCCAGCCATGACCGCCGTCGGTTTTGAAATGAAGAAACCGGTGCTGGCCATCGAAGGCCTCACTGTCTCGTTCGACGGCTTCAAGGCGGTCGACAACCTCAATTTGTATATCGACCGCAATGAAGTGCGCGTGGTGATTGGCCCCAATGGCGCCGGCAAGACCACGGTGCTCGACCTGATCTGCGGCAAGACCCGCGCCACCAGCGGCAGTATCCAGTTCGACGGCCAGGAACTGACCAAGATGCGCGAGTACAACATTGTGCGCGCCGGGGTCGGGCGTAAATTTCAGAACCCGTCGATCTACGAAAACCTCACGGTGTTTGAAAACCTTGAGATGTCTTATCCCGCCGGTCGCAAGGTTTGGGGCGCACTGTTTTTCAAGCGCAACGCGCAAGTGATCGCGCGGGTGGAAGAGGTGGCGCGGGAGATCTTCCTCGGTGATTTACTGCAACAACAGGCCGATCTGTTGTCCCACGGGCAAAAGCAATGGCTGGAGATCGGCATGCTGCTGATGCAAGACCCCGAGCTGCTGATGCTTGATGAACCGGTGGCGGGCATGAGCGTCAACGAGCGCGCGCAAACCGCCGAGCTGCTCAAGCGCATCAGTCAGGGGCGTTCGGTGCTGGTGATCGAACACGACATGGAATTCGTCAAAAGTATTGCCCACAAGGTCACGGTGCTGCACCAGGGCAAGGTGCTCGCCGAGGGCAGTATGGAGTCGGTGCAAGGCAACCCTAAAGTTATCGAAGTGTATTTGGGCCACTGAGGAATCCGGCATGTTCAAGATTGACCAGTTGTCCTGCGGCTACGGCCAGAGCCAGATCCTCCACGACCTCGACCTGAACGTGGCCAAGCGTGAAATCGTCGCGGTGATGGGCCGCAACGGCATGGGCAAGACCACGCTGTTCAAAAGCCTGATGGGCATCCTGCCGCAGTGGAAAGGCCAGGTCAGCGTGGACGGGCAGGATGTGTCGGCACTGGAAACCCATGAGCGGGTGGCGCGCGGCATCGCCTATGTACCCCAGGGGCGCATGATTTTCCCGAGCATGACGGTGCTGGAGAATATCCAGACCGGTTTGCCGGCGTCGGCGCGGGGTAAGGTGCCGGAGGATTTGTATGCCCTGTTTCCGGTGTTGCACGACATGCAGTCGCGCAAAGGCGGCAACCTCTCGGGTGGGCAGCAACAGCAGTTGGCGATTGCGCGGGCGCTGGCGACGAACCCGAAGGTGTTGTTGCTGGACGAGCCTACGGAGGGCATTCAGCCGTCGATCATCAAGGACATAGCACGCACGCTGAAAGAGATTCGCAACCTGCGGGACTTGACCATTGTGGTGTCCGAGCAAGTGCTGTCGTTCACGCTGGAAATCGCCGACCGATTCCTGGTGATTGAAAAGGGCCGCTTCGTGGTCGAAGAGACCCGGGATCGGGTGGATGAGGCGACCATAAGCCGCTACCTGTCTGTCTAATTATCACGGCTCAAATGTGGGAGCTGGCTTGCCTGCGATAGCGGTTTATCAGTCATGGAATTGTTGGCTGACACACCGTTATCGCAGGCAAGCCAGCTCCCACATTTTTTGATTGCGGTACACCCCTTTCTCCATACGTCATCCAACGTATTCCCCGTTTCCCCCGGCTCCACGAGACTGGATCGAACGCACCAAGCCATCCGTCCAGGAGCCAGTCCATGACCGAAACGCTGATCAAAGTCGACCTCAACCAGCCTGTCACCGAAAACGAAAATATCCATAACCGCTGGCACCCGGATATTCCGATGGCCTGTTGGGTCAAGCCGGGCGATGACTTCATCCTGGAGACCTACGACTGGACTGCCGGCGCGATCAAGAACAACGACGACGCCAGCGATGTGCGTGATGTGGACCTGTCCACCGTGCATTACCTGTCAGGCCCGGTGGGCGTGCACGGCGCCGAGCCGGGTGATCTGCTGGTGGTGGACTTGCTCGACATCGGCGCCAAGGCCGATTCGCAGTGGGGCTTCAACGGTTTCTTCTCGCGACAGAACGGCGGTGGTTTCCTCACCGATCATTTCCCCAGCGCGCAAAAAGCCATCTGGGACTTCAAGGGCATGTTCACCAGCTCGCGGCACATACCAGGGGTTAACTTTGCCGGCCTGATCCACCCCGGCCTGATCGGTTGCCTGCCCGACCCGGTGATGCTCGCCGACTGGAACCGCCGCGAGCAGGAACTGATCGACACCAACCCCACCCGCGTGCCGCCGCTGGCGAATGCGCCGTTGGCGGCCACCGCGCATATGGGCAAGCTCAAGGGCCAGGCGCGTGACGACGCCGCTGCGACCGGCGCGCGCACAGTACCGCCGCGTGAGCATGGCGGTAACTGCGATATCAAGGATTTGTCCCGCGGATCGAAGATCTTCTTTCCGGTCTACGTCAACGGTGCCGGGCTGTCGGTGGGCGACCTGCACTTCAGCCAGGGCGACGGCGAAATCACCTTTTGCGGCGCCATCGAAATGGCCGGCTGGGTGCATATGAAGGTCGAGCTGATCAAGGGCGGCATGGCCAAGTACGGGATCAAGAACCCGGTGTTCAAGCCGAGCCCGATCACCCCGAACTACAAGAACTACCTGATTTTCGAAGGCATCTCGGTGGACGAGCAAGGCCAGCAACACTACCTGGACGTCAACGTCGCGTACCGCCAGGCCTGCCTGAATGCGATCAACTACCTGACCAAGTTCGGCTACTCACCGGCCCAGGGTTACGCGTTGCTCGGTTCGGCGCCGGTGCAGGGGCACATCAGCGGCGTGGTGGACATTCCAAATGCCTGCGCCACCTTGTGGTTGCCGACGGAAATCTTTGAATTCGATATCAACCCCAACGCCAATGGCCCGACGAAATTCCTCGACGGCAGTATCGACCTGCCCATCGCCCCGGACCTGTAGCCATGCCGACCTACGAATACGCCTGCCCAACGTGCGGCACTTTCACGATGCTGCGGCCAATCGCCCAGCGCAACGAACCCAGCCAGTGTCCCTACTGTGCGGGGCCGGGCGGGCACCTGAGGGTGTCGGCACCGGCGCTGCAAACTCTGTCGGCCAACCAGCGCAAGGCTATGGCCGGCAACGAGCGCAGCGCCCACGCGCCGCAAACCGTCGGTGAGTACCAGGAAAGCCGAAAGCACCCAGCGGGTTGCAGCTGCTGCGGCACCAGCAAGCAGGTGGAACCGAGTAAGGCCAACCCTTTGGGCCTCAAGACCAGGACCGGGCCACGGCCGTGGATGATCAGTCACTAGACCAGGAGCATTGTTATGCGTCATGGCGATATTTCCAGCAGCCCGGACACCGTTGGTGTCGCGGTGGTGAACTACAAGATGCCACGCCTGCATTCCAAGGCCGAGGTCATCGATAACGCAAAGAAAATTGCCGAGATTATTCTCGGCATGAAGCAGGGCCTGCCGGGTATGGACCTGGTGGTGTTCCCGGAATACAGCACCATGGGCATCATGTACGACCACGATGAGATGATGGCCACCGCCGCAAGTATTCCTGGCGAAGAGACGGCGATTTTCTCGGCGGCGTGCCGTCAGGCCAATACGTGGGGCGTGTTTTCCCTGACCGGTGAGCGTCACGAAGAACACCCGCACAAGGCGCCTTACAACACGCTCGTGCTGATCAACAACCTCGGCGAAATCGTGCAGCGTTACCGCAAGTGCATTCCCTGGTGCCCTATCGAAGGCTGGTACCCAGGGGATCGCACCTACGTGTGCGAGGGGCCCAAAGGCATGAAGATCAGCCTGATCATCTGCGACGACGGCAATTACCCGGAGATCTGGCGCGACTGCGCGATGAAGGGCGCCGAGTTGATCGTGCGCTGCCAGGGCTACATGTACCCGGCCAAGGAGCAGCAGGTGCAAATGTCCAAGAGCATGGCCTGGGCGAATAACTGCTATGTGGCCGTGGCGAATGCGGCGGGGTTCGACGGGGTGTATTCGTACTTCGGCCACTCGGCGATCATCGGGTTTGATGGGCGCACATTGGGCGAGTGTGGCGAGGAGGAGATGGGCATTCAATACGCCCAGCTTTCGGTATCACAGATCCGCGATGCGCGGGCCAACGACCAGTCGCAGAATCACTTGTTCAAGCTGCTGCACCGTGGCTACACCGGCATGCACGCCTCGGGCGATGGCGACAAGGGTGTGGCCGACTGCCCCTTCGAGTTCTACCGCACCTGGGTGCTGGACGCGCAAAAGGCCCAGGAGAATGTCGAGAAAATCACCCGCAGCACGGTGGGCGTCGCCGCGTGCCCGGTGGGGCAGTTGCCCCATGGCGGAAAAGAAAAATCAGTGGGGTAGGGCATGCGCTTTACCTTTGAACCGGCCCAGATGATGGCATTGCTGCGTAGCCGTATCGTTGGGCAGGAGGCCGCGCTGGCCCAGGTTGAGAGTTTGCTCAAGGTGGTCAAGGCCGACATCGGTGAGCGGGACCGGCCCTTGAGCGTCAACCTGTTCATGGGGCCGACCGGCGTCGGTAAAACCGAAATCGTGCGCCTGCTCGCTCAGGCGTTGCACGGTCGCACCGACGGCTTTTGCCGTATCGACATGCACACCCTGGCCCAGGAGCATTACGCCGCCGCACTGACCGGCGCCCCGCCGGGGTACGTGGGCAGCAAGGAGGGCATCAGCTTGTTCAACAGCGAGTTGATCCAAGGCACCTACAGTCGACCCGGTATCGTGTTGTTCGATGAACTGGAGAAAGCCAGCCAGGAAGTCGTGCGCAGCCTGCTCGGCATTCTGGAAAACGGCCAGCTGACGTTGGCCGGTGGTACGCGCACCCTGGACTTTCGCAACAGCCTGATCTTCATGACCAGCAATATCGGCGCGCAACAGGCACGTCGTCATCGTCAGCGGTTTGCCCAGGGCTGGCGGCGCTTGCTGCGCGTCTTTGTGCGGGATGAGGCGGCCGTGCTCGAAGACGCGTTACATAGCCACTTTGAGCCTGAGTTTCTCAACCGAATCGACCGCATCCTGATGTTCGAGCCTATCGACAGCCAGTGGCTGGACGCACTGCTGGACGTGGAGCTGGAGAAACTCAACCTGCGCTTGGCGGCGCATCAGCGTTCGTTAAGCGTGGAAGCGCCGGCAAGGATGTGGCTGTGTCGCCAGCACGATGCACGGTTCGGCGCACGGGCGTTGGGCCGCCGCCTGCGGGTAGAGCTGGAGCCGGCGATTGCCGAGTGCTTGCTGAGAGACCCCACGGTGCAAGGGATGCGGGCGACACTGCACGGCGAGCGTTTGAACGTTTCACGAGAATAACCTTGCGTACCGAAAAATTAAGACTAATATGATCCGGGTAAAACAAATAACGCCCGGGTAATAATCCATGTCTACGCAAAACATTCCCCGTTGCACCGCCTTTGTCCAACAGCAGCGCGTGGCCGCTGGCAGTTATCCCGAAGTTGCGACTGTTTTGGCGGGCCTTGCCCTGCCGATGGGCAGCTTCCTGGTGTTCGACGACGCTACCGGCACCCAGGTCGATTACCCGTGGCCACTCGGTTACGTGCCAGCGCAACCCGCACACACTGAAACCGATGACGAGCCGCCCGTGGCCCCCTCGGTCGGACGCCCAAAGCTGGGCGTGGTCGCGCGGGAGGTCACGTTGTTGCCTCGCCATTGGGAGTGGCTGGGCCAGCAACGCGGCGGCGCTTCAGCGGCCTTGCGCCGGTTGGTGGATGAGGCGCGCAACACCAGCGCCTCCCGTGATCAGATGCGCCAGGCCAAAGAATCCAGCTACCGTTTCATGAATGCCATCTGCGGCAACTTGCCGGGTTTTGAAGACGCTTCACGTGCGCTGTTTGCTGAGGATGCGGCCGACTTTTCGCGCAAGGTCGCGCATTGGCCGGTAGACGTGCAGACTTACCTGGCCTGGCTGTCGCGCAATGCTTTCCCCGTCTAACAATAATTCCGGGACTCGAACCACCATGGAAGTCACTCAACAACGGCCGCTGTGGCAGATCTACCTGATTTTTCTGGCACCGATGGTACTGTCCAACTTTCTGCAAAGCTTTTCCGGCACCCTCAACGGCATCTATGTCGGGCAAATGCTGGGCACCCAGGCGTTGGCGGCGGTGTCGGGGATGTTCCCCATCGTGTTTTTCTTTATTGCCTTGGTGATTGGCCTCGGGGCGGGTGCTTCGGTGCTGATCGGTCAGGCGTGGGGCGCCCAGGAAACGGGGCTGGTCAAGGTGATTACCGGTGCGACCCTGACACTGGGGGCGCTGGTGGGGTTGATCGCGGCAGTTCTCGGTAGCCTGTTCGCGCGCCCGGCATTGCAGGCGTTAGGTACACCGATTGACGTACTCGACGATGCGGTGGGGTATGCCCAGGCAATGATGCTGATCATGCCGCTGCTATTGGTCTTCATCCTCTACACCCAACTACTGCGCGGCGTCAGCGACACGATTTCACCGCTGCTGGCGCTGATGGTCTCGACCCTGGTCGGCCTGCTGCTGACGCCGGCGCTGATTCGTGGCTGGGTCGGCCTGCCGCCCATGGGCATCCAGAGCGCGGTATACGCCAGCCTGGTGGGTAATGCCTTGGCCATGTTGTTTCTGATACTGCGCCTGCGCCATAAAAATCATGTGATGGCGCCGGACCGTGAACTGTTCGCGGCATTGCGCCTGGACCGGGTCATCCTCGGCAAAGTCCTGCGTATCGGCTTACCGACAGGTTTACAGATGGTGGTGCTGTCGCTGTCGGAGCTGGTCATTCTGGCCCTGGTCAACAGCCACGGCTCCCAGGCCACGGCGGCGTATGGTGCGGTAACGCAGATCGTCAACTATGTGCAATTCCCGGCGCTGTCGATTGCGATTACCGCATCGATCCTCGGCGCACAGGCGATTGGCGCCGGGCGCCTGGAGCGCATCGGACCGATCCTGCGCACCGGGTTGTTGATCAACATTTGCCTCACCGGCGGCCTGATTTTGCTCGGTTACCTGCTGTCCCACTGGCTGCTGGGCTTGTTCATCACTGATGACACGGCGCGGATCAAGGCTGAGCACTTGCTGCACATCATGCTGTGGAGCGTTCTGGTCTTTGGGTTCCAGGCCGTGATCGGCGGAATCATGCGTGCCAGCGGCGTGGTGCTGATGCCGGTCGCGATTTCGATCTTTTGCGTACTCTGCGTGGAGCTGCCGATGGCGTACCTGTTCAATGCGCACTTCGGCCTCGAAGGGGTATGGATGGCGTTTCCGGTGACGTATCTGGCGATGCTCGCATTGCAGACGGCCTATTACCGTTTGGTGTGGCGGCACAAGCAGATCACACGGCTGGTGTGATGGGTTGCTTCAGGCCTTGCAGCAACAGTTCCAGGCTCGACAGGCCTTCTTCCAGGCGTTTGATCGGGTGTTCATCCCGGGCGATCCACAAAGCGGTATTGACCAGGCTGCCATTGATCAATTGAGCCAGCGCGACGCTGGGGGCTTGCAGGATGGCACCGGTCTGCATCAACGCCTCCAGCAATTGGCGCAACGATTCCACACAATGTTGTTGGCAGCCTGTATCGCCTAATACGGCAGGCGCATCCTGCAACACAATGCGTTGGATCTCGCCATCCTGGGCCATGCGCAGATAGGCTTGGCAGCGATCACAAAAACCGCGCCAGGGGTCCTGGGCCTGTTCGGTGATGTGCTGCAAGCGTGCGTCCATCTCACTGTCGAGTTGCGCAACCACCGCGGCCAACAAACCTTTCTTGTCACCGAAGTGGTGGTACAACGCGCCTCGAGTCAGGCCGGCGCGAGCGGTAAAATCGTCCATCGACGTGTTGGCGAACCCATGCGTGGCGAAGGCCGCGCGGGCACTGGCGATCAGCCGGGCGCGGGTGTCTTCGATGATTTCGGTACGGGCTCGGCTCATTGATAAGGCTCGCATTGGGCTAGTGAGTGATTGACATACGGTGCGTATGTTACGCATGCTCCGCCACATACGCGCCGTATGTATATTGCCTTGATAACCGCGGATAGCAAGTTTCAAGGCGCAAAGGAAGAGGTTAAGCAGGATGGCAAATCCCTATGCCGAGTTGTTCCAGGTCCCAGGTAGCAGGGCTTTTGTCTTGGCGGGCATGCTTGCGCGCATGCCGATATCGATGACGGGCATCGGCCTGATTACCATGCTTTCGCAAGTACACGGTGGCTATGGCCTGGCGGGCGCGGTGGCGGCGGTGTTCGCCCTGGCAACGGCGTTTTGCGCGCCGCAGGTGTCGCGGCTGGTAGACCGGCACAGCCAGGGCAAGGTGCTACCAATCGCCGCTATGATGGGGGGCGGGGCGTTGTTGCTGTTGTTGCTGTGCACACGCTTGCAGGCGCCGAGCTGGACCTTGTTCCTGTTCGCCGCCTTTGCCGGTTGTATGCCGAACATGTCGGCCATGGTGCGGGCCCGTTGGACCGAGTTGTTGCGCGGTCAGCCCAGGTTGCAAACCGCGTTTGCCCTGGAGTCTGTGCTGGATGAGGTGTGTTTCATCATCGGCCCGCCGATCTCCGTAGGCCTGTGTGTCGTGCTCTTTCCCGAGGCAGGACCTTTGGTAGCGGCAGTGTTGCTGGCCGTGGGTGTCACGGCCTTCGTGCTGCAACGCGCGACAGAACCACCCGTGCATGAGCACACGGGGCATCACGGCGGTTGGCTGATCGCATCACCTTCGGTGCTGATCCTGATGATCCTGTTGCTGGCCATGGGCGTGATCGTCGGCGTCGTGGATGTGGTCAGCGTGGCCTTTGCCCAATATCAGGGCCAACCGGCGGCGGCAAGCATCGTGCTTTCGGTGTATGCCATCGGTTCGTGCCTGGCGGGTTTGGCATTTGGCATCCTTAAGCTCAAGGCGCCGTTGCCCCGCCAGTTTCTGTTCTGCGGCGTGGCAACGGCGTTGACCACTTTACCGTTACTGCTGGTGACCAATATCACCGGGTTGGCGGTGGCGATCTTTATTTCCGGTTTGTTCTTCGCCCCGACCTTGATCGTGTCCATGGCCCTGGTGGAGCAGGTCGTGCCGCCCAGCCGCCTGACCGAAGGCATGACCTGGCTGATCACCGGCCTGAGCATCGGCGTGGCCATTGGCGCTGCCAGCTCCGGTTGGATGATCGATCATTTCGGTGCTACCAGCGGATTTTGGGTGGCGTTGGTGGCCGGTGCGATTGTGCTGGGCTCGGCAGCGCTTGGGTATCGGCGGTTGGGGCCGTCAACTGAGCACGGGTAGAGGTTCTGCGCAGTGATGCTGCAAAAACTCATTCAACGCCTGGCGCGTCAGGTCATTGAGCGTGACTTTTTTACGGGTCGCGGCCAGTGCCGCCGCCAAATGCAGGTCATGGCCGACCCGTACGTTGAATGAGCCCTTGCAAGGCTTCTCCGGCGTTTGCCCCAGTGCGTGGCATGTCGCGAGGTAGTCATCGACTGCCTCACGGAACGCAGCGTCCAGCTCTGCGACGGTTTTCCCTTCGTAGCTGACCAAGGCCTTGATAAACAGAATCTTGCCGAACAGGCAGTTGTCTTCGAGGCTGGCTTCGATAGAGCCGATGTAGCCTTTGTATTTCAGTTGGTTGTTCACTGAATCAGTTCTCCTGATTTCAATTGTTCGATGATCTGGCGCCGAATGTAGTGTTTCAGTTCGTTGCCGGGGTGAGGCTTGTGCAAGCTGATCATTGCACTGGGGTCGCCGATGTCGAACTTGACGCGGCTTCCAGCCCCTTCAATCTGTGTGTAGCCCAAGCGATGCAGCAGCGTTACGAGCTCTGGCCAGGTAAAGGCCATGTGCTCGTTGAGCAGTTTGGCGAGCAGCTTTTCATTTTTTGACACGGCGATCCCTTCGTGTAACTAAATGTAGTTGCAAAAAGTGGTGTCCGTCAATGCTAACTCGGGTTTGTGTGTCTTTCCCAAGATTGATGTAACCCTTGATGACACCTCGCTCCACGCCTCCCACCCCCCGCTAATTTTTCCCCGCCCGGTTCGTTTTATAGGGACGACGTGCCTTTGTGCTTCCCGCCTATTGCTCCGGACTCCAAGAAATGAATGCTGAAGACTCCTTGAAACTTGCTCGCCGGTTTATCGGGTTGCCCCTGGAAAAACGCCAGGTTTTCCTACAGGCCCTGCAAAAAGAAGGCGTGGACTTTTCCCGGTTTCCGATTCCTGCAGGGGTGGACGTGGAGGACCGCCAGGTGCTGTCCTACGCGCAGCAGCGCATGTGGTTTCTCTGGCAACTGGACCCGGCCAGCGGTGCCTATAACTTGCCCGGCGCAGTGCGGCTAAAGGGTGAACTCAACCTCGGGGCGCTGGAGCAAGCGTTCGCCAGCCTGGTGGCTCGGCATGAAACCTTGCGCACGGTGTTCCAGTGCCAGGCCGATGAGCGCCTGATTCAGGTGGCGATAGAGCCGTCGCTGGCCGTCGAGCGTCTGGACTTCAGCACCTTGGCCCCCGATAAGCGCGAGCAGGCCGTCAATGACGCGGCAACACGTCAATCGCTGCTGCCGTTTGATCTGGAGCACGGCCCGTTGCTGCGTGTGCAGTTGCTCAAGCTCGACGCGCAGGAGCACGTGCTGCTGCTGACCCTGCACCACATCGTCTCCGACGGCTGGTCGATGAATGTGCTGATCGACGAGTTCATCCGCTGCTATGACGCCCACGAGCGCAACGAGGCGCCGCAATTGCCGGCGTTGCCGATCCAGTACAGCGACTACGCCCTGTGGCAGCGTCGCTGGCTGGAAGCGGGGGAGCAGGCGCGTCAGCTGGAATACTGGCAGGCGCGTCTTGGTGATGAGCATCCGGTATTGGAGTTACCGACGGATCGCTCGCGCCCGGCCATGCCCAGCTACCAGGGCACGCGCCATAATTTCGCGATCGACGCGGGCCTGGCCATGCAACTGCGCAGTTGCGCGCAACAGCACAACGTCACCCTGTTCATGCTGCTGCTGGGCGCCTTCAACGTGCTGTTGCATCGCTACACCGGGCAGGGCGATATACGTGTTGGCGTGCCGATCGCCAACCGCAACCGCAGTGAAGTCGAAGGGCTGATCGGTTTCTTCGTCAACACCCAAGTGCTGCGCACGGAGCTGACCGGGCAGACCCGTGTTGCCCAATTGCTGCAAAGCATCAAGGAGCACGCGCTGGGCGCGCAGGACCATCAGGAGCTGCCATTCGAACGCTTGGTGGAAGCACTGAAAGTCGAGCGCAGTCTCAGCCATACGCCGCTGTTCCAAGTGATGTACAACCATCAGCCGGTGGTCGCGGACATCGCCTCGGTCAGCACCGCCTCCGGCCTGGAGCTGGCACTTGTGGAGTGGCAGGGCCGTACCACGCAGTTCGACTTGACCCTCGATACCTATGAAAAGTCCGGCACCCTGTACGCCGCGCTGACCTACGCGAACGACCTGTTCGACGCGCCCTCCATTGCGCGCATGGCCCGGCACTGGATCAGCCTGTTGCAGGCCATGGTGGCCGATGGTGAACAGCGCATCGGCGAGCTGCCGATGCTGGATGTTGATGAGCAGCAAAGCCTGGTGCATCGCTGGAACCAGACCGCCGAGGCGTACCCGACCGACGTGGGTATTCATCAACTGATCGAAGACCAGGTGCAGCGCACGCCGCACGCGCCAGCCCTGGTATTTGGCGCCACCACGTTGACCTATGCCCAGCTCGACACCCGCGCCAACCAACTGGCCCATGCCTTGCGTGAGCGAGGTGTCGGCCCGGATGTGCTGGTGGGGGTCTGCGTCGAGCGTTCCGTCGAAATGGTGGTGGGTTTGCTTGCGATCCTCAAGGCGGGTGGCGCCTATGTGCCGCTGGACCCGGAATACCCTCGGGAGCGCCTGGCGTACATGATCGAAGACAGCGGCATCACGCTGCTGCTCAGCCAGCACAGCCTGTTGGCGTTGCTGCCCGCTGAAGGCCTCCAGGTGATTGCCCTGGACCAAGCGCCAGCCTGGCTCGAGGGCTACAGCATCGAAGCGCCTGCCGTGGATATCCACGCGCTCAACCTGGCCTACGTCATCTACACCTCCGGCTCCACCGGCAAACCCAAAGGCGCCGGCAACAGCCATCGTGCGTTGGTCAACCGTCTTTGCTGGATGCAACAGGCCTATGGCCTGAATGCCAGCGATGCAGTCCTGCAGAAAACCCCGTTTAGTTTTGACGTCTCGGTCTGGGAGTTCTTCTGGCCGCTGATGACCGGCGCACGTCTGGTCGTCGCCGCGCCTGGCGAACACCGCGAACCCGCGCGCTTGATCGAGACCATTGGCCGTCACGCCATCACCACCTTGCACTTTGTGCCGTCGATGCTGCAGGCGTTTATCCATGAGCCGGGCGTACACGCCTGCACCTGCCTCAAGCGTATCGTTTGCAGTGGCGAAGCCTTACCGCTAGATGCGCAAGTGCAGGTGTTCGCCAAGCTGTCAGGGGCCGACTTGTTCAACCTCTATGGCCCCACCGAAGCCGCGATCGACGTGACCCACTGGACCTGTGTGGATGAAGGTGCCGACAGCGTGCCTATCGGCCGCCCGATCGCCAACCTCGCCACCTATGTGCTCGACGCCGAGCTGAACCCGGTGCCGGCCGGTGTGTCCGGCGAGCTGTATCTGGGCGGCACTGGCCTGGCGCGCAGTTATCACCGCCGCCCGGCGCTGACCGCCGAGCGGTTTGTGTCGAGCCCGTTCGTCAACGGCGAGCGCCTTTACCGCACCGGCGACCGCGTGCGTCAGCGAGCCGACGGCGTAATCGACTACCTCGGCCGTCTCGATCATCAGGTCAAGCTGCGCGGCTTGCGTATCGAGTTGGGCGAAATTGAAACACGCTTGATGCAGCACCCCTCGGTGCGTGAGGCGGTGGTGTTGGTACAGGGCGGTAAACAATTGGTCGCCTACCTGGTACTCGAGAACGAAGAGCCCACGGACCTCAAGGCGTGGCTGCTCAGCAGCTTGCCGGAGTACATGGTGCCGACTCACTTCGTGACCCTGGCCAAACTGCCGGTGACCGCCAATGGCAAGCTTGACCGCAAGGCGCTGCCGCTGCCCGATGCGGCGCCGCAACAAGCGTTTATTGCCCCTTCGACTGAGCTTCAAAAAGCCTTGGCGGCGATCTGGGGTGATGTGCTCGGCGCCCCGCAAGTCGGCCTGGACGACAACTTCTTTGAGCTGGGCGGCGATTCGATCATCTCCATCCAGGTGGTCAGCCGCGCCCGCCAGGCGGGGATTCGCCTCAGCCCTCGCGACCTGTTCCAGTACCAGAGCGTGCGCAGCCTGGCGCTGGTGGCGAGCTTTGAACAGGCGACCGTTATTGATCAAGGCCCGGTGACTGGCGAAGCAATCCTGACGCCCGTGCAGCATGGCTTTTTCGCCCAGGCAATCCCGGCTCGTCACCATTGGAACCAGTCGCTGCTGCTCACGCCGCGCGAAGCGCTGGAGCCTGCTCGGCTGGATGCAGCCCTGACGCACCTGATCAACCACCACGATGCGCTGCGCCTGCGTTTTACGCAGCAAGCCGCTGGCTGGCAACAAGCCCACGGCGCTCCGATCACGCAATCCACACTGTGGCGATCCACCGTCAGCACCGACGCCGAGCTGGCTGCGCTATGCGATGAAGCCCAGCGCAGCCTGGACCTGGAGCACGGCCCACTGTTACGCGCAGCCTTGGTGCAAATGGCCGATGGCAGCCAGCGCCTGCTGCTGGTGGTCCATCACCTGGCGGTCGACGGCGTTTCCTGGCGCATCCTGCTTGAAGACCTGCAACAGGCTTATCGCCAAGCCGCATTGCCGGCCAAGACCAGCAGCTACCAGCAGTGGGCGCAGCAGCTGCAGGCCCATGCGCACACCCTCCAGGACCAACTGCCTTTTTGGCAGGCGCAGTCCTGCGACGCTGACCTGCCGTGCGACAACCCTCAAGGTGGCCTGCAGAATCGCCTGGGCGCCAAGCTCGAAACCCGCCTCAATGCCGAGCAAACCCGCCAACTGCTGCAGGATGCGCCGGCGGCCTATCGCACCCAGGTCAACGACCTGTTGCTGACCGCGTTGACGCGGGTGATCAGCCGTTGGAGCGGCCAGGCCGGCGCGTTGATCCAGCTGGAGGGCCATGGTCGCGAAGACTTGTTTGACACCCTCGACCTAAGCCGCACTGTCGGTTGGTTTACCAGTTTGTTCCCGGTGCGTTTGCAGGCCCATGGCGATCTGTCGAGCGCGATCAAGTCGATCAAGGAGCAACTGCGCGCGGTCCCGGACAAGGGCGTGGGCTACGGCCTGCTGCGCTACCTGGGCAACCCCCAATCGCACAAGACCCTGGCTGGTTTGCCCGCGCCGCGCATTACCTTCAACTACCTGGGGCAGTTCGACCGCCAGTTCAACGACTCGGCACTGTTCGTACCGGCCGCGCAAAGCAGCGGCCAGGCTCAAGACCCTGAAGCCCCATTGGCCAACTGGTTGACGGTGGAAGGGCAGGTGTACGGCGGGGAGCTGTCCCTGCAATGGGGCTTCAGCCGTGAGATGTTCAAGGCTGCGACCATTCAGCGCCTGGCGGATGAGTACGCCACGGAACTCAAGGCGTTGATCGAACATTGCTGCGAAACGCCGGCAGGGCAGGTGACGCCGTCGGACTTCCCGCTGGCACGCCTCACCCAACAGCAGCTGGATGCACTGCCCGTACCCGGCCCGCAAATCGCTGACCTTTACCCACTATCGCCAATGCAACAGGGCATGCTGTTCCACACGTTGTATGAGCCCGAGGCCCAGGCCTATATCAACCAGCTTCGCCTGGATATTGAAGGCCTGGATCTGCTTGCCTTCGGCTGTGCCTGGCAAGCGGCGCTGGACCGGCATGACATCTTGCGCAGCAGCTTCCACTGGCTGGGCCTGGACAGTGCCCACCAGGTGATCCAGCGTCAGGTCGACGTGCAATTGCAAGTGATCGAAGACGTGGCTGTCGACTCCGATGCGCTGGCTGATGCCGAGCGTTCACGCGGTTTCGAGCTAAACGCCGCGCCGCTGTTTCGCCTGATGTTGGTACGCGGCGCCGGGTCCACCTGGCACTTCATCTTCACCAGTCATCACATCCTGATGGATGGCTGGAGTAACGCGCAGCTGCTTGGCGAAGTCATTGCCCACTATGCAGGCCAGGCGCTGGCGGCGCCGCTGGGGCAGTTCCGCGATTACCTGGGCTGGCTGCAACAGCAACCCAGCGGCGAGACCTTCTGGAAAAATGCCCTGGCGCCGTTGCAAGCGCCAACGTTGCTGGCCCAGGCCCTGCGGGCGCCGGTCGACGGCGTGGGCATGGCTGACCATCAAGTGGCATTGGGCAACGACTTTACCCAGGCCCTCGGCGAGTTTGCCCGCCAACAAAAAGTCACGCTCAATACGGTGCTGCAAGGCGCCTGGAGCCTGTTGCTGCAACGCTACACCGGCCAGGACTGCGTGGCGTTCGGCGCCACCGTCGCCGGGCGTTCAGCGCCGTTGCCGGGAATCGAGCAGCAACTGGGCTTGTTCATTAACACCTTGCCCATCATCAGTGCCGCCTCGCCCGCTCAATCGGCCAGCGCTTGGCTCAGTGAGTTGCAAGCCCTGAACCTCAGCTTGCGCGACCATGAACACGTGCCGCTCTACGACATACAGGCGTGGGCCGGTCAGCAAGGCGCGGCGTTGTTCGACACCTTGCTGGTGTTTGAAAACTTCCCGGTGGCCGAAGCGCTCAAGCAAGGCGCGCCCGCAGGCCTGACATTCGGCCGGCTGCACAACCATGAGCGCACTCACTACCCGCTGACCCTGGGCGTCGAGCTGGGTGCCAGTCTGCGCCTGGAATTCAGCTACGACCGAGCCCGCTTCAGCGAGCAACAGGTCACGCGGTTGGGCGCTAACCTGCGTCACCTACTGACGCAACTGGTGGCGGACGCGCACGTACTTTTAGGCAACTTGCAGCTGCTGGATGCCGACACACGACACGAGGTGCTCGCACTCAGCCAATCGCTCGGCGGCGCCCAGCGTCATCAGCGCGTGCACGAGCGCATCGCCGCGCAGGCCCACGCCACACCTGACGCATTGGCGGTACAGGCGGGCCGTGAGCGCCTGAGCTATGCCCAGCTCAACACGCGAGCCAACCGTATGGCCCACCGCCTGATGGAACTCGGCGTAGGGCCGGGCCAACGGGTGGGCCTCGCCAGTCTGCGTGGGCCGCAGTTGATCGTCAGCCTGCTGGCGGTGCTCAAAACTGGCGCGGCCTACGTGCCGCTGGACCCAAAATACCCGGCCGAACGCTTGGCCTACATGCTGGCGGACAGTCGCCTGGACCTGCTGCTCAGCCAAACCGGCTTGCTCACCGATCTGCCGCTGCCGCAAGGGCTGATGCGCGTGGCGTTCAGCGCGTGCGGTGAAGAGCTGGCCAATTACCCGGCGACCAATCCAGCCAACTCGGCGGCGGCTGCCGACCTGGCCTACGTGATCTATACCTCCGGGTCTACCGGCCAGCCCAAAGGCGTAGCCATCGACCATGCCGCCCTCGGCCAGTTCTGCGACAGCGCCGAGGCTTACAGCCGCCTGTGTGCCGAAGACCGCGTGCTGCAATTTGCGACGTTCAGTTTCGACGGGTTTGTTGAGCAGTGCTACCCGCCGCTGTGTGTGGGCGCCGCCTTGATCATGCGCGGCGATGAACTGTGGGACGTCGGGCAGCTGGCACAGGAGATCGTCGAGGAGGGTGTGACCCTGGCCGACTTGCCGGCTGCCTACTGGTACCTGCTGGCCAGGGAATGTGCGCTGGACCGCCGTACTTTGGGCAACCTGCGCCAAGTGCATGTGGGCGGCGAGGCCATGTCGGTGGAAGGCGTGCGCGCCTGGCACGCGGCGGGGCTGGGCGATGTGCGCTTGGTCAATACCTATGGGCCGACCGAGGCGACGGTGGTGTCCAGCGTGCACGAGTGCCAACTGGCGGATGCCAGTGATGCGTTCGGTGTGCCGATTGGTCGGGCGATCGCAGGTCGCTCGCTGTATGTGCTCGACAGCGGGTTCGAGCTGCTGGCCACCGACGGCGTCGGCGAGTTGTGCATTGGCGCCGAAGCGGGCCTGGCCCAGCGTTATTTCGACCGCCCGGCATTGACTGCTGAACGCTTCCTGCCGGACCCGTTTTCCAGTGTGCCGGGCGCACGGCTTTACCGCAGCGGCGACCTTGCCCGTTACAACGAGGCAGCGGCGTTGGAGTACGTCGGGCGTATCGACCATCAGGTGAAAATTCGCGGCTACCGCATCGAAATGGGCGAAATCGAGGCCTGCCTGCAAGCCTTGCCGCAGGTGCGTGAAGCCGTCGTCATCGCCCAGCCGAGCGCTATCGGCATGCAATTGGTCGCCTATGCAGTGCCTGCCCATGGGCAGACTCTGGATGCGCAAACGCTGGCGGCAACCTTGCGCCAATCGCTGCCGGACTACATGGTACCGGGCCACTGGGTGCTGCTCGCCGCGTTGCCGTTGAACCACAATGGCAAGCTTGACCGCCGTGCGCTGCCGGCGCCCGACCTGAACCTGCGTCAACAGGCTTATGTGGCGCCACAAAGCCCGCTGCAAATGCAGTTGGCAACGATCTGGCAAGCGGTGTTGCAGGTCGAGCAGGTGGGCCTCACGGATCACTTCTTCGAGCTGGGTGGCCATTCATTGCTGGCCACCCAGGTGATTTCCCGTGTGCGGCATGAGTTGAAGCGCGAAGTCCCGCTGCGAGCACTTTTTGAGCAACCGACGCTGGAAGCATTCGCCACGCTGTGTTCAGGCTTGCATCAGCAGAGTGCGCAACCGCTGGTGGCTCTGGAGCGCGGGCAGCCGATGGCGCTGTCGTTCGCCCAGGAACGCCAATGGTTTTTGTGGCAGTTAGACCCTGCCAGCGCGGCGTATCACGTGCCTACGGCGTTGCATCTGCGCGGCGAACTGGATATCAACGCGCTGGAGCGTGCATGCCAGGCGCTGGTGTTGCGCCATGAACCGTTGCGCACCACTTTTGTTGAAGACGGTGAGCAGACCTGGCAGGTAATCCATTCCGCCCTGGCAATGCCTGTCGAGCAGGCGAGGGCAGAGGCTGCGACGCTCCAGCAGTGTGTGGAGCAAGAAATCCAGCGCCCATTCGACCTGCGCAGCGGCCCGCTGATGCGCGTCAAACTGCTGGTGATCGCGCCCGAGCACCATGTGCTGGTCATCACTCAACACCACATCATCTCCGACGGTTGGTCGATGCACGTGATGGTGGATGAGCTGGTGGCGCTGTATCAGGGCCAGGCTCAGTTGCCGGCGCTGCCGATCCAGTACGCCGACTATGCCGTGTGGCAACGCAACTGGATGGCGGCAGGTGAAAAACAGCGCCAGCTCGACTACTGGCAACGGCGCCTGGGCGATGAGCATCCGGTGCTGGAGCTGCCCCTGGACCACTCGCGTCCGGCGGTACAGAGTTATCGGGGCGCGCGTCAGCAGGTCCAGCTTGACCCTGCGCTGGTGAACGACCTGAAGGCGCTGGCCCAGCGCGAGGGCGTGACACTGTTCATGCTCTTGCTGGCCTCGTTCCAGACCCTGCTGCATCGCTACAGCGGTCAGTCCCGGCTGCGCGTCGGGGTGCCGATCGCCAACCGCAATCGCCTTGAAACCGAGCGGCTCATCGGCTTTTTCGTCAACACTCAGGTGCTTCAGGGCGACCTCGATGGGCAGATGGCCTTCAGCCAATTGCTTGCCCAGGTCAAGCAGCGCGCCCTGGAGGCGCAGGCCCATCAGGATCTGCCATTCGAGCAGTTGGTAGAAGCGCTGCAACCGGAGCGCAGCCTGAGCCATAACCCACTGTTCCAAGTGATGTTCAATCACCAGGACAGCCTGCGGGCCGGCCCTGTGCACCTGCCAGGCCTGGCGTTGCAGCCGCTGGATTGGGCAGGCCACACCACGCAAGTTGACCTGAGCCTCGAAACCGAAGAATCCGCTGAAGGCCTGTGGGCGTCACTGACCTACGCCACCGACCTGTTCGAACCCGCGACCCTGGAGCGCTTGGCGCAGCATTGGCAGAACCTGTTGCGCGCCGTCGTGAGTGATACTTCGCAAGTGTTGGATGAACTGCCGATGCTCAGCGCGCAGCAATGGCAACAGACGGTGCATGGCTGGAACGACAGCACCGTCGATTACCCGCAGACGCGCTGTGTGCATCAGCTGTTTGAAGCGCAAGTGTTGGCAACGCCGGGCGCGAGTGCGCTGCAATTCAATGGCGACGCCCTGAGCTACCGCGAACTCAACCGCCGCGCCAACCGCCTGGCTCATCGTCTGATTGCGGCGGGCGTTGGCCCTGACGTACTGGTGGCCGTGCATGTCGAGCGCTCGGTAGACATGGTGGTTAGTCTGTTGGCGACCCTCAAGGCGGGTGGCGCTTATGTGCCGCTCGACCCGCAGTTCCCGGCAGATCGACTGGCCTTCATGCTGGAAGACAGCCGCGCCCGGGTGTTGCTGACCCAATCACACTTGAATGGTCGCCTGGCACAACCGGACGGTCTGCAGGTGCTGTGGGTGGACGCGGT
The DNA here is from genome assembly GCF_045447295.1 of Pseudomonas sp. O39. Lineage (NCBI taxonomy): Bacteria > Pseudomonadati > Pseudomonadota > Gammaproteobacteria > Pseudomonadales > Pseudomonadaceae > Pseudomonas > Pseudomonas sp. O39. The sequence goes on along the minus strand of NZ_JBJGXV010000008.1, from coordinate 115,035 downwards.
AGACGCCAGCGGTGCCGACCATGACCCGCAGGTGAATATCACGCCGGAGCATTTGGCTTACGTGATCTACACCTCCGGTTCCACCGGCAGGCCCAAGGGTGTGATGGTCCGTCATCAGGCGCTGTGCAGCTTTGCCTGCGGCATGGCCGGTAGCCTGGAGATTGGCTCCGACGCGCGGGTGCTGTCGCTGACCACTTTCTCGTTCGACATCTTCGCCCTGGAACTCTACGTCCCACTGATCGTCGGCGGCACGGTGCTGCTGAGCGGCCAGGCACTGGCCCTCGACCCGGAGGCGATTATCGATCTGGTGCACAACCAATCCGCCCGTGTGCTGCAGGCCACCCCATCGACCTGGCGCATGCTGCTGGAAAGCCCGCGCGCCCAGCTGTTGCAGGGCATCAAGTGCCTGTGTGGCGGCGAAGCGCTGCCGGTCGACCTTGCCCAAGGCTTGCTCGATCTGCGGGGCCCCGTGTGGAATCTCTATGGCCCGACGGAAACCACTGTCTGGTCGGCTGCCCATCGTCTGTCAGAGGCGCAGCCTTTTGTCGGGCGGCCGATTGCCAACACCTCGTTGTTCATTCTCAACGCCGGACTGACGCCATGCCCGCAGGGCGCTGCCGGTGAATTGTTAATCGGCGGCGTTGGCCTGGCGCGCGGCTATCACGCGCGACCATCACTGACCGCAGAACGCTTTGTGCCCAATCCTTATGGTGCCCCGGGCGAACGCCTGTACCGCAGCGGCGACCTCGCACGCTATCGCCCCGACGGCGTGGTCGAGTACATCGGTCGGGTCGATCATCAGGTCAAGGTGCGCGGTTTCCGTATCGAACTGGGTGAAATCGAAGCCTGCCTGCGCGAACACGCGGCAGTGCGTGAAGTCGTGGTGCTGGCTGAGAACGACCGCTTGATCGCCTACCTGGTGACTTTCGCTGCCGAACAGCAGGCAGCGCTGCGTAACCAGTACAAGGCAGCGCTGCGCGAGCGCCTGCCGGACTACATGGTGCCCGCACAGCTTATATTCCTTGATAGCCTGCCATTGACCCCGAACGGCAAGCTCGACCGCAAGGCGCTGCCCAAGGCAGATACCGAGCTGTTGCTCGAAGCCTTTAAGGCGCCCGTCAGTCAGCGCGAACAGCAAGTCGCGGCCATCTGGGCTGATGTGCTGGAGGTGCCGCAAGTGGGCCTCGACGATCACTTCTTTGAGCTGGGCGGGCATTCGCTGCTGGCCACGCGAGTGGTGTCGCGAGTACGCCAGGCACTGGCGCTGGAAGTCGCGCTCAAGACCCTGTTCGAACAGCCTGTGCTCGGTGACTTTGTGCGCGCATTGGGCGAGGAGGGCGTCACCGCACCAGCACTGCTCAAGGCCGACCGCACACACCCCTTGCCGTTGTCTTACGCCCAAGAGCGCCAATGGTTCCTCTGGCAACTCGACCCGCAAAGCTCGGCATACCACATCCCCAGCGCCCTGCGTTTGAAAGGCGCGCTGGACGTGGCCGCGCTGCAACGCAGTTTTGACACGCTGTTGGCGCGTCATGAAAGTCTGCGCACGCGTCTGCGTCAGGAGGCCGGCGGCGCGGTGCAAGTGATTGAAGACCTGGGCTTGATCGAAGTCGAACGTTGCGATACCAACGAAGCCGGGCTAAAGGGGCAGGTGGCCGAGGCCGTCGCCCAACCGTTCGACCTGCTGCGCGGGCCGTTGCTGCGGGTCAAGTTGTTGCGCCTGGCCGACGACGATCACGTCGTGGTGCTGGTACAGCATCACATCGTCTCCGATGGCTGGTCGATGCAGTTGATGGTCGAGGAATTGGTGAAACTGTATGCGGCTTTCAGCGACGGCCACACGCCGCAGTTGCCGACCTTGCCGATTCAGTACGCCGACTACGCGCTGTGGCAGCGCAACTGGATGGAAGCCGGCGAGAAAGCGCGCCAGCTGACTTACTGGCGTGAGCAGTTGGGCGGCGAGCAGCCGGTATTGGAGCTGCCGTTCGACCATCAGCGCCCAGCGTTTCCAACCCATCGTGGTGCGCGTCTCGGTGTTGAGTTGAAGCCGCAGCTGTTGGCCGGCTTGCGCAGCCTGGCGAACCAGGCTGGAGTCACGTTGCCGATGGTGTTGCTGGCGGCCTACCAGGCCTTGCTGCATCGCTACAGCGGCCAGGAAGACGTGCGCGTCGGGGTGCCAATCGCCAACCGCAACCGCCTTGAAACCGAGGGGCTGATTGGTTTCTTCGTCAATACACAGGTGCTCAAGGCTGACATCAACGGCCAGATGAGCGTGGCGCAACTGTTGCGTCAGGTGCGCCAACGGTCCCTGGAAGCGCAGGCTCATCAAGACCTGCCGTTCGAGCAACTGGTGGAAGCGCTGCAGCCCGAACGCAGCATGAGCCTGAGCCCGTTGTTCCAGGTGCTGTTCAACCACCGCGTGACGTCGGCAGGCAGTCATTTGCAGCGTTTGTCCGGGTTGCAGGTCGAGGTGTTGAGCTGGGATGAAGGCGTCGCCCAGTTCGATTTGGCGCTGGATGTGGAGGAATCCCGCGAGGCGTTGCGTGCATCACTGAGTTACGCCACCGATCTGTTTGCACACACCACCATCGAACGCATGGCCGGGCATTGGCAGAACCTGTTGCAGAGCATGGTGGACGATCAGCAGCAGGCCATCGGGCAACTGAACCTGCTCAGCCTTGATGAGCAACAACACATTCTGCACCTGTGGAATTGCACTGATTCGGGCTTCTCGGCCAAGCGCCTGGTGCACGAATTGGTCGCCGACCGTGCTCGGGAAAACCCGAATGCAGTGGCGGTAAAATTCGATGCGCAAACGCTGACGTACGGTGAACTCGATCGCCAGGCCAATCGCCTGGCGCATGCGCTGATCGCCCGTGGTGTAGGCCCGGAAGTGCGCGTGGCCATCGCCATGCCGCGCAGTGCCGAGAGCATGGTGGCATTTCTGGCCGTGATGAAATCGGGTGGCGTGTATGTGCCGCTGGACGTGGAATACCCGCGTGATCGCCTGCTGTACATGATGCAAGACAGCCGCGCGCAACTGTTGCTGACTCACACCCGCGTGTTGCAGCAATTGCCGATACCTGAAGGGCTGAACACCCTGGCGATAGATCGCACCGAGGGCTGGGCCGATTACAGCGACACCGCACCAGAGGTCGCACTGGACGGCGACAACCTCGCCTACGTGATCTACACCTCCGGCTCCACCGGCCTGCCCAAGGGCGTGGCGGTGTCGCACGGCCCGCTCGTGGCGCATATCATCGCCACCGGCGAACGCTATGAAACCGGCCCGGCGGATTGCGAACTGCACTTCATGTCCTTCGCCTTTGACGGCTCCCACGAAGGCTGGATGCACCCGCTGATCAACGGCGCCAGTGTGCTGATCCGCGACGACAGCCTGTGGCTGCCGGAATACACCTACGCACAAATGCACCGCCATAACGTGACGATGGCGGTGTTTCCGCCGGTGTACCTGCAACAACTGGCCGAGCATGCCGAACGCGACGGCAACCCGCCGGCGGTGCGCGTGTATTGTTTTGGTGGTGATGCGGTGGCGCAGGCGAGCTACGACCTGGCCTGGCGTGCGCTCAAACCGACCTACCTGTTCAACGGTTACGGCCCCACCGAAACCGTGGTCACGCCGCTGCTGTGGAAGGCACGCAAGGGCGACCGTTGCGGCGCGGTCTATGCGCCTATCGGCACGTTGCTGGGCAACCGCAGTGGCTACGTGTTAGACGCGCAGTTGAACCTGCAACCGATCGGCGTGGCCGGTGAGTTGTACCTGGGCGGCGAGGGCGTGGCCCGGGGTTATCTGGAGCGTCCGGCGCTGACCGCCGAGCGTTTTGTACCGGACCCGTTCGGCAAACCCGGCAGCCGTGTGTACCGCAGCGGCGACTTGACCCGTGGCCGCCCGGACGGCGTGGTGGACTACCTTGGCCGTGTCGACCACCAAGTGAAGATCCGTGGTTTTCGCATCGAGCTGGGTGAAATCGAGGCCCGTCTGCGCGAGCAGGACAGCGTCGGTGAAACCGTGGTGGTGGCCCAGGAAGGGCCGACCGGCAAGCAGCTGGTGGCGTATGTCGTACCGGCCGATCCCGCGCTGATCAACCAGGCCGAATTCCGTGACGCCCTGCGCCGTGCGCTCAAGACCCGACTGCCGGATTACATGGTGCCCACGCACTTTATGTTCCTGGCGCAAATGCCGCTGACCCCCAACGGCAAACTCGACCGTAAAGGCTTGCCCGCGCCGGATGCGAGCCTGATGCAGCAACGCTATGTGGCACCCGAAACCGAACTGGAGCAGCAGATTGCGGCGATCTGGGCCGAAGTGCTGCGCCTGCCGCAAGTGGGCCTGGATGACAACTTCTTCGAAGTCGGCGGCCATTCCTTGCTGGCGATCCAGATTACTTCGCGGGTCCAGGTCGAGTTGGGCCTGGAAGTGCCCTTGGTCGAAGTGTTCCAGACCGAAACGTTGCGTGCCTATGTGCAGGCCGCCGCCACCTTCCGCGCGGGCAGCGTGGAAGATTTTGATGATCTACGTGACTTTTTGAGCGAACTAGAGGCGATTTGAACCATGCTTTCCAACCCGAATATCGATCTGGTCTCGCGCTTTCTTCGCCTGCCGCTTGAACAACGCCAGCAGTTTTATCAGCGCCTGCAAGCGCGCGGCATGAGTTTCGCGCAATTGCCGATTGCCCCCACCCGGCATGATGTCGACACATTGCCATTGTCTTACGCCCAGGAACGCCAGTGGTTTCTCTGGCAGCTTGATCCGGACAGCGCCACTTATCACATTCCTGGGGCGCTGCGCCTGCAAGGCCAGCTAGACCTCGCGGCGTTACAACACAGTTTCGACCGTTTGCTGGCCCGCCACGAAAGCCTGCGTACCCGCTTGGTACAGGACGGTGAGCAGCTGTTGCAGGCGGTAATGCCTGAAGCCAGGGTTGAAATCGTGCAGATGCAAACGGACGAACAGCAATTGATGGCGCGGGTGGAAGCGGAGGTTGCACGTCCTTTCGATCTGCTCCAGGCGCCGCTGTTGCGCGTGACACTGTTGCAACTGGCCGAAGATGAACATGTGCTGGTGATGGTCCAGCACCACATCATTTCCGATGGCTGGTCGATGCAGGTGATGGTCGAGGAACTCGTGCAGCTCTATGCGGCCTGCTGCCAGGGGCGCACCCTGGCGTTGCCGGACTTGCCGATCCAGTACGCCGACTATGCCCTGTGGCAGCGCGGCTGGATGGAAGCGGGGGAGAAGGCCCGTCAGTTGGCGTACTGGCAGGCACTGCTGGGCGGTGAGCAGCCCGTGCTGGAGTTGCCCCTCGACCATCCGCGACCGGCCCAACAAAGCCATCGCGGCAACAGCCTGCAGGTGCATCTGCAACCGGCACTGGTCAGCGACATCAAGCGCCTTGCGCAGCAAGAGGGCGCCACCCCGTTCATGTTGCTCCTGGCTTCGTTCCAGACCTTGCTCTATCGCTACAGCGGGCAGTCGGACATCCGTATCGGCGTGCCAAATGCCAACCGTAACCGTGTCGAAACCGAGCGGCTGATTGGCTTTTTCGTTAACACCCAGGTGCTCAAGGCCGACCTTGACGGGCAGATGACGTTTGTCGAACTGCTGCAGCAGACCAAGCGGCGCTCACTGGAGGCCCAGGCGCACCAGGACTTGCCGTTCGAGCAACTGGTGGTGGCGTTGCAGCCCGAGCGGAGCCTGAGCCACAACCCGTTGTTCCAGGTGATGTTCAATCACCAGACCGACGCCCAGGGCGGGCGCGAGGGGCAGCAATTACCCGGCTTGCGCGTTTCGGAGCTGGACTGGGACAGCCAGACCACGCACTTCGACCTCAGCCTGGACACCCATGAATCTTCGGAAGGTATCTGGGCGGCGCTGACCTACGCCACTGACCTGTTCGATGCCGCGACAATAGAGCGTTTGGCGCAGCATTGGCAGAACCTGCTGCACGCAGTGGTGAGTGCACCGCACAGCCGTCTCAGTGACGTGGCGATGCTGAGCGCAACCGAACAAACGGTGATACGCAAGGAATGGAATGCCCCGGCCACCGGCGGCGAACTGCAGGCGGTGCATCAGCTGTTCGAGGCCCAGGCCCAGCAGCACCCGCAACGCCAGGCCTTGGCCCTGGATGAGCAGACCATCAGCTATGGCGAGTTGAATCGCCAGGCCAACCGTCTGGCCCATTACCTGATCGCCCACGGCGTAGGCCCGGAGGTGCTGGTCGGCATTGCCGTGGAGCGCTCGTTTGCGATGGTGGTGAGCCTGCTGGCGGTGCTCAAGGCGGGCGGCGCTTACGTGCCGCTCGACCCGCAATACCCGCGTGAGCGCTTGCTGCACATGCTCGACGACAGCGGCTTGCAGCGGGTGTTGACTCAGTCGTCCCTGCGTGAGCGTTTGCCACTGCCTGAACACGTGTCGGCCCTGGACATCGATGTGGCCGATGCGCAACTGGCGCAGTGTGCCGAGCACAATCCCGGGCTCGACTTCGAACCGCGCAGCCTGGCTTACGTCATTTACACCTCAGGTTCTACTGGTAAACCCAAGGGCGTGGCGATCAACCATGCGGCTTTGAGTGAGTTCGCAAACATCGCTGCGGGCTACTCGTGCCTGACCCCGGATGACCGGGTGTTGCAGTTTGCGACCTTGAACTTCGACGGTTTCGTCGAGCAGTTGTACCCGGCGCTGACCGTCGGCGCCAGCGTGGTCCTGCGTGGCCCGCAGCTGTGGGACGGTGCCGAGCTGTACCGGCAGATTATCGCCCAGGGCATCACCCTGGCCGACTTGCCGACGGCCTACTGGAAACTTTTCCTGCAGGATTGCCTGGCGGCCGGCCCACGCGCTTACGGCGCACTGCGCCAGGTGCATATCGGCGGCGAAGCCATGCCGCTGGATGGCCCAGCGCTGTGGCGTCGCGCGGGGCTCGGGCATGTACGCCTGCTCAATACCTACGGGCCTACCGAGGCGACGGTGGTGTCCAGCGTGCTGGACTGCAGCGACGACGCGACCGTGATCGGCGCCAGCGCCAGCCCTATCGGCCGGGCGCTGCCGGGGCGTGCGTTGTATGTGCTCGACCGCGATTTGAATCTGCTGCCGGTCGGTGCCGTGGGTGAGCTGTATATCGCCAGTGAAAGCGGCCTGGCGCGTGCCTATCTGCAGCGACCTGCACTGACCGCCGAACGTTTTGTCGCCGACCCGTTCAGCCGCTTGGGCGAGCGCCTGTACCGCACCGGTGACCTGGCACGCTGTCGCGCCGATGGGGTGATCGAGTACGTCGGGCGAGTCGATCACCAGGTGAAAATCCGTGGTTTCCGCATCGAGTTGGGTGAGATCGAGGCGTTGCTATTGGCCCAGACAGGCGTGCGCGAAACGCTGCTGCTGACCGCTGACAACCAGTTGCTGGCTTACGTGGTGCCCACACAAGCGCTGTCCGAGCCAGAACAACTGGCCGCCGGTGAACAGCTCAAGGCCCGCCTGCGCGAGCAATTGCCGGATTACATGGTGCCGGCGCACCTGATCTTCCTCGCACGCATGCCGTTGAACCCCAATGGGAAGCTGGACCGCCAGGCCCTGCCCAAACCCGATGCCACTTCGGTCCAAGCCGACTGGCAAGCGCCTGTCACCGCTCTACAGCAACAAGTTGCCGGGATCTGGGCCGATATCCTCGGCACTGAGCGTGTGGGCCTGACTCAGCACTTTTTCGAGCTGGGTGGGCATTCCCTGCTCGCCATGCAGGTGGTCTCGCGCATGCGCCAGGCGCTGAACCTCGAAGTGCCACTCAAGATGCTGTTTGAGCAGCCGCGCCTGGATGGATTTGTCGCGGCCATTGAAGCCCATTCCCCGACCGCGCCCAAGGCTCCCGCGTTGCTGCCGGTGGGGCGTGACCAGCCGTTGCCGTTGTCCTATGCCCAGGAGCGCCAATGGTTCCTGTGGCAACTGGAGCCGCAAAGCGCCGCGTATCACATACCTAGCGCCCTGCGCTTGAAAGGGCGGTTGGACACGGCGGCGTTGCAGCGCAGTTTCGATACGTTGCTGGCCCGTCACGAAAGCCTGCGTACCCATTTGCGCCAGACGCACGATGGCGCCGTGCAGGTGATTGACCCGGTGGCGTCGTTGCCGATGGTGCGTGCCGATGTCGAGGAGGCCCAACTCAAGGCGCGCGTCGAAGCTGAAATCGCCCGGCCGTTTGACCTGCAACAAGGACCGTTGCTGCGCGTGACGCTGCTGCGTCTGGCGGCTGACGAACATGTGCTGGTGCTGGTTCAGCATCACATCGTGTCCGATGGTTGGTCGATGCAGTTGGTGGTGGAGGAGCTGGTGCAGCTTTACGCTGCTTACAGCCAGGGGCAGGGCGTGCAATTGCCGCAACTGCCGATCCAGTACGCCGACTACGCCGTGTGGCAACGCAACTGGATGGACGCGGGCGAGAAAGCCCGTCAACTGGCGTACTGGCGCGAGGTGCTGGGCGGTGAGCAGAGCGTGCTGGAATTGCCATTCGACCATCCACGCCCGGCCGTGCAGAGCCACCGTGGTGCACGCTTGCCGATCGAGCTGGCCCCGACACTGGCCCACGACCTCAAGGCACTGGCCCAGCAACAAGGTGTGACGCTGTTCATGCTGCTGCTGGCGTCATTCCAGACCTTGCTGCACCGCTACAGCGGCCAGGAAGAGATCCGCGTCGGCGTGCCGATTGCCAACCGCAATCGCAGCGAGACCGAGCGCCTGATCGGCTTTTTCGTTAACACCCAGGTGCTCAAGGCCGACCTGCATGGCCAGATGAGCGTTGAGCAGTTGTTGCAGCACACGCGTCAGCGCGCGCTGGATGCCCAGGCGCATCAGGACCTGCCGTTCGAGCAATTGGTGGAAGCCCTGCAACCGGAACGCAGCCTGAGTCACAACCCGTTGTTCCAAGTGATGTTCAACCACCAGACCGATGTGGGCCAAGCCCAGGTCCAGCATCAATTGCCGCAACTGCGAGTCGAAGGGCTGGACTGGGAGAGCAAGACGGCGCATTTCGACCTGGACCTGGATATCCAGGAATCCGCCGAAGGCATCTGGGCCACCTTGGGTTATGCCCAGGACCTGTTTGAAGCCGACACCGTGCACCGTATGGCCCGCCATTGGCAGAACCTGTTGCAGGGCATGGTTGCCAACCCGCAGCAAACCCTCAGCCAATTGCCGCTGCTGGACACTGCTGAGCAGCAACAGATTCTACAGCTATGGAATTGCACCGACTCGGGCTTCTCGGGCAAGCGCCTGGTGCACGAAATGGTCGCCGACCGTGCTCGCGAAACACCCGATGCGGTGGCGGTGAAGTTCGATGCGCAAACGCTGACGTACGAGGAACTCGATCGCCAGGCCAATCGCCTGGCGCGTGCGCTGATCGCCCGTGGTGTGGGCCCGGAAGTGCGCGTGGCCATCGCCATGCCGCGCAGTGCCGAGAGCATGGTGGCGTTCCTGGCCGTGATGAAATCGGGTGGCGTGTATGTGCCGCTGGACGTGGAATACCCGCGTGATCGCCTGCTGTACATGATGCAAGACAGCCGCGCCAAGCTACTGCTGACACACTCGGCGGTGCAGCAGCGGCTGCCGACTCCGCAAGGCCTGGAAGTGCTTGCGGTTGATCAGGCCGCGGCCTGGGCCGAGGTTGACGACACCGATCCACGGGTTGCACTGGACGGCGACAACCTCGCCTACGTGATCTACACCTCCGGCTCCACCGGCCTGCCCAAGGGCGTGGCGGTGTCGCACGGCCCGCTCGTGGCGCATATCATCGCCACCGGCGAACGCTATGAAACCGGCCCGGCCGATTGCGAACTGCACTTCATGTCCTTCGCCTTTGACGGCTCCCACGAAGGCTGGATGCACCCGCTGATCAACGGCGCCAGCGTGCTGATCCGCGATGACAGCCTGTGGCTGCCGGAATACACCTACGCGCAAATGCACCGCCATAACGTGACGATGGCGGTGTTCCCGCCGGTGTACCTGCAACAACTGGCCGAGCATGCCGAACGCGACGGCAACCCGCCGGCGGTGCGCGTGTATTGCTTTGGGGGTGATGCGGTGGCGCAGGCGAGCTACGACCTGGCCTGGCGTGCGCTCAAACCGACCTACCTGTTCAACGGTTACGGCCCCACCGAAACCGTGGTCACGCCGCTGCTATGGAAGGCCCGCAAGGGCGACCCTTGCGGCGCTGTCTACGCACCGATTGGTACGTTGTTGGGCAACCGCAGCGGCTACGTGTTGGACGCGCAGTTGAACCTGCAACCGATCGGCGTGGCCGGTGAGTTGTACCTGGGCGGCGAGGGCGTGGCCCGGGGTTATCTGGAGCGTCCGGCGCTGACCGCCGAGCGTTTTGTGCCGGACCCGTTCGGCAAACCCGGCAGCCGCGTGTACCGCAGCGGCGACTTGACCCGTGGCCGCCCGGACGGCGTGGTGGACTACCTGGGCCGTGTCGACCACCAAGTGAAGATTCGTGGTTTTCGCATCGAGCTGGGTGAAATCGAGGCCCGTCTGCGCGAGCAGGACAGCGTCGGTGAAACCGTGGTGGTGGCCCAGGAAGGGCCGACTGGCAAGCAGTTGGTCGCCTATGTGGTGCCGTTGGACCCGGCGTTGATCGACGATGCCGTGGCGCAATCGAACGGCCGTGAAGCGCTGCGCCGCGCCTTGAAAACCCGCCTGCCCGACTACATGGTGCCCACGCACCTGATGTTCCTGGCGCGCATGCCACTCACGCCCAATGGCAAGCTGGATCGCAAAGGCCTGCCGCTGCCGGACGTGAGCCTGATGCAGCAGGTGTATGTGGCGCCACAGAGTGAGTTGGAGCAGAAGATCGCCGCGATCTGGTCCGACGTGCTGCGCCTGCCGCGCGTGGGGCTGCATGACAACTTCTTCGAACTGGGTGGCGACTCGATCATTTCGATCCAGGTCGTCAGCCGTGCGCGCCAAGTGGGTGTGCGGTTCACGCCCAAGGACCTGTTCCAACACCAGACGGTCCAGAGCCTGGCGGCCGTCGCCCGCGAAGGCGAGAGCGCGGTGCTGCTGGATCAGTCGGCGCTGACCGGCGAGCTGTTGCTGCTGCCCATTCAGCATGCGTTTTTTGCCGATGACATCCCGGCGCGTGAGCACTGGAACCAGTCCGTGGTGCTGCAACCGCACCAGTGGCTGGAGGTGCCTGTGCTGGTGGCCGCTCTACAGGCGCTGATTGTGCATCACGACGCCCTGCGCACCACGTTTGCTCAAGGTGTAAATGGCTGGAGTGCGGCGTATCGAAGTGCGGAACAGCATCAGGCCGAACAGGTGCTGTGGCAGACCACCCTCACGACCCTCGAAGAACTTGAAGCCTTGGGCGAGGAAGCCCAGCGCAGCCTCGACCTGAGTCAAGGCCCGTTGCTGCGCGCGGTGTTGGTGGGCATGGCCGATGGCTCACAGCGTTTGTTGCTGGTGATCCACCACTTGGTGGTGGACGGTGTGTCCTGGCGCATCCTCCTCGAGGACCTGCAAACGGCCTACCGCCAAATCGCCCAAGGCGCCGCGATGGTGTTGCCCGCCAAGACCAGCTCCACGCGCGCATGGGCCGCGCGGCTGCAAGCTTACGCCGGCAGCCCGGCGCTGGCGCAGGCGTTGACGTGGTGGCAGACCCAGCTACACGGCAGCCACGCCGGTTTGCCGGGCGCCGACCCGCAGGCCAGCCTGAGCAACCATCATGCATTGAGTGTGACGACCCAGTTGGACCCAGGGTTTACCCGACGTTTGTTGCAGGACGCTCCCAGTGCCTACCGTACCCAGATTAACGACCTGCTGTTGACGGCCCTGGCGCGCGTCATTGTGCGCTGGACCGGTGACGCGTCGATGTTGATCCGCTTGGAAGGCCACGGCCGCGAGGACTTGTTCGATGAGATCGACCTGACCCGCACTGTGGGTTGGTTTACCAGCCTCTATCCCTTGCAACTGACACCGACCGATTCCCTGGCGGGTTCCCTTAAACACATCAAGGAGCAACTGCGCGCTGTACCGGACAAAGGCCTGGGCTTTGGTGCCTTGCGTTACCTGGGTAATGCCGAGGCGCAACAGGCATTGAGTGCATTGCCGCGCCCACGTATCACGTTCAACTACCTGGGGCAGTTCGACGGCAGTTTCGAGGGCGGCGAACAGGAAGGTTTGTTTGCGCCTTCCGGTGACGCCAGTGGTGCCGAGCAAAGCCTTGACGCGCCGCTGGGCAACTGGCTGGAAATCAATGGCCAGGTCTACGCAGGCGAATTGAAGTTGAACTGGAGTTTCAGCCAAGAGATGTTCGCGCAAGCGACCGTGCAGCAGTTGGCGGACGAGTACGCGTTGGAACTCAAGGCCTTGATCGAGCATTGCTGTGCTCCGGAAAATCAAGGCGTCACGCCGTCGGACTTCCCCCTGGCACGCTTGTCTCAAGGCCAGCTGGATGCGCTGCCACTGAACTTCTCTGAGGTGGAAGACCTGTATCCGTTGTCGCCGATGCAGCAAGGCATGTTGTTCCAGTCGTTGTATGGCGAAGGTTCGGGCGATTACATCAACCAGATGCGCATCGATGTGGACGGGCTGAATGTCCCGCGTTTCCGCCAGGCCTGGCAGGCAGCTGTCGACCGGCATGAAATTCTGCGCAGTGGTTTCCTCTGGCAAACCGATGTCGAGCAACCGTTGCAGGTGGTCTACAAGCAGCGGCGCATACCGCTTGAAGCGCTCGATTGGACGGACCGCGCGGATTGCTCTGCGGCCCTCGATAGCCTGGCCGAATCGGCGCGGGCCCAGGGCTTCGTGCTGGAACAGGCGCCGCTGCTGAGCCTGTCGGTCATACGCACTGGGGTGTCGAGTTATCACCTGATCTATACCAACCACCACATCCTGATGGACGGTTGGAGCGGTTCGCAGTTGTTTGGTGAGGTGTTGCAACACTACGCCGGCGAGCCGCTGGCTGCGCCGACGGGGTGCTATCGCGATTACATCGCCTGGTTGCAGGCGCAGAACAAGGCCGTCAGCGAAACCTTCTGGAAAGACCAGTTGGTCAACCTGCAGGCGCCTACGCGGCTGGCATGCGGCCAGTCGAGCGAGGTGCAGACGGCCCCGGCGGCCAACGGTGAACATCGCTTGAGCTTTGATGCCGCGCATACCGAGCGTCTCAAAGTGTTCGCCCAGAGCAACAAGGTCACCCTCAATACGCTGGTGCAAGCCGCCTGGCTGTTGCTGCTGCACCATCACACCGGGCAGGCTACCGTCGCGTTCGGCGCCACGGTGGCGGGGCGCCCAGCCGAGCTGCGCGGTATCGAGCAGCAAGTCGGTTTGTTTATCAATACGCTGCCCGTGGTGGCCACGCCTGAGGCGCAGATGCCGGTCAGCCAGTGGCTGCAACACATCCAGTCGCAGAATGTGCGCTTGCGTGAGCAAGAACACACGCCGCTGTTCGAGATCCAGCGCTGGGCCGGTCTGGGCGGGGAGGCGCTGTTCGACAGCATCCTGGTGTTCGAGAATTACCCGGTGTCCGAGGCGTTGGAGCAGGGCGCGCCGTCGGGTTTACGCTTTGGCACCGTGCACAGTCTGGAGCAGACGCACTACCCGTTGACCGTGCTCCTGGGCATGGGCGAAAGCCTGGGGCTTGAATTGAACTACGACCGGCAGGCCTTCAGTGCCGCGCATATCCAGCGCCTGGCCGAGCACTTCCAGCAGCTGTTGAGTGCCTTGATTATGGATGCCGACCAGTGCCTGGCCGCGCTGCCTTCGGTGGCATTGGCCGAGCGCCAGACGCTGCAGGCCTGGAACGCCACGGCGCAAAGCTACCCGCTGCACCAGAGCGTGCATCAATTGATCGAGGCGCAGGTGGTTCGTACGCCAGACGCTACGGCCCTGGCGTTTGCCGGGCAGCACCTGAGTTACGCCGAGCTGAACCGTCGGGCGAACCGCCTGGCGCATCGCTTGATCGCGGCCGGCGTGGGGCCGGACGTGCTGGTGGGCCTGGCGGTGGAGCGCTCCATCGAGATGGTCGTCGGTCTGTTGGCCGTGCTCAAGGCCGGTGGCGCCTACGTGCCGCTGGACCCGGAATACCCGCGAGATCGACTCGCCTACATGTTGCAGGACAGTGGCGTAACGTGGCTGCTGACCCAGGCTCATCTGCTGGAACAACTGCCGATCCCGGCGGGCGTTCAGCACCTGGTGCTGGAGACGGGCGAGGCGTGGCTTGAGGGTTATAGCGCGCACAATCCTGACATCGCCGTCGATGGCGAAAACCTGGCGTATGTGATCTACACCTCGGGCTCTACCGGGCAGCCCAAGGGCGCCGGTAATCGGCATTCGGCGCTCACCAATCGGCTCTGCTGGATGCAGCAGGCGTATGGCCTGGAGGCGAGCGATAGCGTGTTGCAGAAAACCCCGTTCAGCTTTGACGTGTCGGTGTGGGAGTTCTTCTGGCCACTGATGACCGGCGCGCGCCTGGTGGTGGCTGCGCCCGGGGAACATCGCGATCCGGCCAGGTTGGTCAGCCTGATCAACGCCGAGCAGGTCACCACGCTGCACTTCGTGCCGTCCATGTTGCAAGCGTTCTTGCAGGACTCGGCGGTAAGTGCCTGCCATAGCCTGCAACGCATTGTCTGCAGCGGTGAAGCATTGCCCGTGGATGCCCAGCAGCAGGTGTTTGCCAAGCTGCCCGGTGCCCAGTTGTACAACTTGTATGGGCCGACGGAAGCCGCCATTGATGTGACCCACTGGACCTGTGTCGATGAAGGGCATGATGCGGTGCCGATTGGTCGGCCCATCGCCAACCTGGGTTGCTATGTGCTCGACGGCAACCTGGCGCCGGCGCCGGTGGGCGTGTTGGGTGAGCTGTACCTGGGCGGCATCGGGCTGGCGCGGGGTTATCACCGTCGGCCGGCGCTGACCGCTGAACGTTTTGTGACCGACCCGTTCGGCAGCGGCGCGCGCCTGTACCGTACCGGCGACCTGGCGCGCTATCGCGACGATGGTGTGATCGAGTACGCCGGGCGCATCGACCATCAGGTCAAGCTGCGCGGGCTGCGGATCGAGTTGGGTGAAATCGAGGCGCGCCTGCTGGAGCATGCCTGCGTGCGTGAAGCTGCCGTGCTGGCAGTAGGCGGCACGCACCTGGTGGGTTATCTGGTGTTGCAGGAACCGTGTGCGGACTGGAAAGCCTTGGTGGGTGCTCACCTTGCTGCGCAACTGCCGGATTACATGGTGCCCGCGCAGTGGGTGGTGCTGGCACAGATGCCGTTGAGCCCCAATGGTAAGCTGGATCGCAAAGCGCTACCCAAGCCTGAAGCAAACGCTGCGCAGGACTATCAGGCGCCGCAAAGCGACATTGAGCAGCAGGTCGCGGCGATTTGGAGCGAGGTGCTCGGTGTTGAGCGCGTCGGGCTGAACGACAACTTCTTTGAGTTGGGTGGCCATTCATTGCGCGTGCTGCTGCTCAAGGAGCGCATCAGGCAGGTCAGCGGGGTCAACTTGTCCGTCAGCCAGTTGATGCTCAACCCCACCGTGCGTGGGCAGGTCAATTGCGTGCAGGGCGAGGTACGCAGCGAGTTGATCGTCAAGCTCAACAGCCAGACCCAAGGCACGCCGCTGTTCATGTTCCACCCAAGTTTCGGCTCGGTGCATTGCTACACCGCCATTGCCCTGGCACTCAGGGAGCAGCGCCCGGTGTTCGGCGTGATCTGCCGTGCGCTGGTGGAAGAGGGCGCACCGGTGCCTGAATGGCAGGCGATGGTTGACGATTACACCGCGCAATTGTTGAAGGCTCAGCCACAGGGTGCCTATCGCCTGGCCGGCTGGTCACTGGGCGGCAACCTGGCGATGGAAGTCGCCTACGCACTAGAGCAAGCCGGGCGTGAGGTCGAATTTGTCGGCTGGATTGATTCGGCGCCACCGCAGTGGCTCAAGCCTTATTGGGACGCGGTGGTGATCGAGGATGATCGTGAAGTATCAGCCAATGAGCGCCGTGCGGCGTTGCTTGGGGTGATGTTCCCGGCGTTTGCCGAGCAGATTGAAGGGGCGTGGCAACAGTGCCGGCGTCAGGCTGCGGATGAAGCCGGGCAATGGCAGGCGTTTGTAGCCTGGGCCGAACAGACCCTGGGTGAGGCCTTCACCGGCATCAAGGACGAGTTGCTGCGTGGCAATGAAGCGCAGATTTCCTGGGAGGTTGACCGCGCACTCAGCGAGCGCATGACCGCGGCTGACTTCAAGCCGATCCAGGCTCCGGTCAGTTGCTGGTGGGCTTCTTTGAGCCGCGCGGGGCACTTCAAGGACCTGATCGAACAGAACATGGCCGGTGTGATTGGCCAGGCGCGCATCGAGCGTTCGGTGATGATCGAGACTGATCATGACGGGATCATCGACAGCGCCGCGTTCATCAATAGCCTGGTGGCTGCCATGGAGTAAGGGGCTGTTGTACGAATAAACCCGGATCATTGATCCGGGTTTTTTTGGGCTTTGTTTCAGGTGGGGCAGGCATAAAAAATGCCCGATGAAAGCAGGGCTTTCATCGGGCGTTGAGTTGATCGCCTGGGCGATCAAGGCATCCGGTCAGAAGTTCCAGCGGGTGCTGACCATCACGTTGCGCGGCTCGCCGTAGGCCGCCGAGTTATAGAAGCCCACGTTGGTGTAGTAGGTCGTGTCGAAGATGTTGTTGAGGTTGATGGTGGCCGAGAGGTTCTTGGTCAACTGGTAGCGGGTCATCAGGTCCACCACTGTGTAGGACGACTGGGTAATGTCCTGGTTTTTTTCGAGCGGCGAGTTATAGATTTCGTACCAGCCCTTGCTCTGCCAGCGCACGCCGCCGCCGACGGTGAACTTGTCCAGGTCGCCCTTGAGCTTGTAGGTGGTGTTCAGGTTGACCTGATGCTCCGGCTCGAAGGTGGAGATTTTCTTGCCGTCTTCGTCGCGTACGATCTTGTGGGTGTAGCCACCCTGGACTTGCCAGCCCGGGGCCAGCTCACCGGAGATCTCCGCTTCGTAGCCTTTGGTGACGGCCTTGGAGCCCTTAAACGCGTAGTTGTTCGGCGTTGGGGTCTGGTTGTTGTAGGCATCGTCCGAAATAGCGCGGTTGGTCTCATGCACTTCGAAGTAGGCAATGCTGGTGTTCAGGCGGCCTTCCAGGAACTCGCCCTTGAGGCCGAACTCGTAGTTTTGCCCCTCGTCCGGTTCCAGCAGTTTTTGGTCGCGGTCCTTATAGGTGCTTTCCTGGGGTTGGAAAATATCGGTGTAGCTGGTGTACAGCGAGAAGTTGTCGTTCAGGTCGTAGATGACGCCGGCATATGGGATGAACCGGCCGGTTTCTTTGTAGGACGGGTTATTACCGGTGACGTGGTAGTTGGCGACGCGTCCGCCGAGGATCACGTTAAGGTCATCCATCACGTTCAAACGTGTGGTCATGTAGTAGCCGTTCTGGCGAATGGTGTCGTCGATGTACTGCTGGACCGGGCCGTAGATCGGCCTGTCGATCTTGCCATTCCAGTTGTAGAAGTCGACTTTGTTGCCGCCTGGCCATTCCGGCGACCAATAACCCTTGCCCTGCCAGCGCGAGGTACCGATCGAGCCGCCCACCACCAGTTCATGGTCGCGGCCGAACAGGCTGAAAGGCCCGGTGGCGTACAGATCGGCCGAGGTGCTTTTGGTTTCGCCGGTGTACTTCTGCCCGTTGATCGACGCGGTGCCATCGGACTGAGGCTCAACGAACTGGATCGAGCCCAGGTCGGCGTGGTAGCCGTTGATCTTATGGTCGAGTTGGAACTTGGTGACCCAGCCGTCGCCCATGTCATGTTGCAGCATGGCAAAGGCGGTACGGGTATTCTGCTCCCAGGAACTCCAGGTGGTGCCGTTGTTATAGGAGCGCGGCATCTTGTTGATGCTGCCGTCGTATTTCACCAACGGGAAGGCACCGGACCAGCTGGAGCCTTGTGGAATGTTGTCCTGATAGTCGAAGCCCACCGTCAGCATGGTGTCGGGGGACAGGTCGAATTCGGTAATGCCGTAGTAGGTTTCGGTCTTGCGTGAGTAGTGGTCCATGAAGGACTTTTTGTCTTGATACGCCGCCACTGCGCGACCACGGACGTTGCCGCTGTCGGTCAAGGGGCCGCTGACGTCGACTTCGCTGCGGTAATTGTCCCAGGAACCTGCGCCCAGCTGGACATGGCCCTTGAATTCCGAGGTTGGCTTCTTGCGGATCAGGTTGATGGTCGCGCCCAGGGAACCCGCACCGTTAAGCAGGCCGGTGGCGCCCTTGAGTATTTCGACGCGGTCATAGATGGCCATGTCGCTTAGGGTGTTACCCGCCGAATAGCCGACGTTGCGCACAGTGGACGGAATGCCGTCGTACTGGAAGCTGTTGACCGAAAAACCACGGGAATAATAGTTGGTGCGGTCGGTGTCATAGGCCGACACGGTGATGCCCGGGGTGTGGCGCATCACGTCATCAACGTTATTCAGGCCGAAGTCCTGGATGTGCTGACGGGTGATGACAGTGATCGATTGCGGCGTTTGCCGAGGCGTCAGGGTTAGCCGTGTGGCTGTGGCAATGGTGCCCGGCGTGTAGGAGCCGGAGTCCTCGGTAATGTTGCCCAACGCGTTGCCGGTCACTTGGGTCGGGCTCAGTTCCAACGCTTCGGTTGTACCGGCAGCGGTCACGGTCAGCGAGTTGCCACTGAGGCTGTGAGTGGTCTCAGTCCCACCCAGCAAGGTATCAATTGCCCGCTGCGGCTCCATTTTGCCCTTCACCGCGCGACTGTTCTTGCCCTGCACATCGCTCGGGCTGTACAGCACCTGCACGTTGGTCTGACGACCGAATTCCTGCAGCGCGCTCCCCAGCGACTGTGAAGGAATATCCAGCTCGATCTCCTGCGCCTGCGCATAGCCTGCAACCGGCAACGATATCGCCAGGGCCAGGGCGCTCGGAAGAAGATTAATGTTCAGGGCCCGGCGCATGGATAGCGCTTTGCTCAGAGGGCTGAGACCGAGTCTTGCTGGCATGGATGCTTTCTCTTCTATGTGTAAGTGGGCAAGTTATAGGGGTTTATTGATTCTGGTTCTCATTAACACTAGTGAGACGTTCCTACTTGGGAAAACCGGAAAAGAAATTTCACGCAGGCTCCATTTCGTGCACCACCTGGCCGGCGCGCAGGCGTACCAATTGGTCGGCGATGTCGAAATAGCGGTCGTCGTGGCTGATCACGATGATGGTTTTGCCCAGGCGCTTAAGGTCCGGCAGCAGCTCGGTGTAGAAGATCCGGCGAAAGGCCGGGTCCTGGTCGGCGGCCCATTCGTCGAACACCAGCACCGGGCGTTCTTCGAGCCATGCGTTGACCAAGGCCAGGCGCTTGCGTTGGCCGGTAGACAGGTCGGTGGTGCTGAACACGCCATCCTTCACGCTGACCTTGTGCGCGATCTCCAGGCGTTCCAGGTATTTGGCGGCACTGTCCAATGACTGGGTGGCGCTGCCCTGCACCAGGTCATCGAACAGGTAATAGTCGGAAAAAATCGTGGTAAACAGCTGGCGATAATCATCGCGCTCGGGGTCGGTCACGGCCTCGCCGTTGAGTCGGATCTCGCCGGCCTGGGGCGGGTACAGGCCCAGCAACAGTTTGATCAGGGTGGTCTTGCCGCTGCCGTTTTCGCCGACGATAAATACGATATCGCCTTGCTTGATGCTCAGGTTGATCGGCCCCAGGTGGAACGGTTCGCTGCCCTCAACTGCCGGCGGGCTGTAGCTCACGCCGCGCAGTTCCAGGCTGTTGACCACCGGTTTGGGGGCTTCGCTGTCGTCCATCAGCAGGTGCGGTTCGGGGGAGGAGAAGCGCTGCGACAACTCGCTGATACGGCCAAAGGCAATCTTCGCCTTGCCCACCACCGGCAGGTAGCCCAGCAGGTGTTCCAGCGGGCCTTTCATGTACAGCAGCACCAGCACGAAGCCGGTGATAACGGTAGGGTCCGGGTTCGGGTTGTAGGCCTGCATCGCCAGGGCCAGGCCGATCACCACAAAGAACAGCATCGAGCCAAACGTCTTGGCCAGGATGTAAATGTTGACCGAGCGCACCTGGATGTCGCTGATGCGGTCGGCGGTTTCCTGGATGCGATGGGTGTTCATGCGAAAACGCCGTGGCCGGTGCATGCGCAGTTCCTTGGCGCCGGAAGCGATCGCGTTGTAATAACGCTGCAGTTCATCCTCATGACTGCGTGCTAGGTCGAAGCCCTGGATGCCTTTACCGCCGGCAATGAACTGCACGGCACTGCCGATAATGATCGCCACCACCATCATCAGGAACATCGGCACCGACAGATAGGCCAGGTAACCCAGGCAACCGAGGGTCACCGTGGCAGCGATGGCCAACGGCGTGAAGGCGAAGGAAAAGTCGCTGATGGTATCGACATCATGGGTCAGCACCGGGATCAGGCGGTGCGAGCGATACCGCTCGATCTGCCCGATGGGCGCCGACAGCACTTTTTCGCCCAGGTCTTTGCGCAGGGCGGCGATGATGCGTTGGCCGACGTAGTTGGTGCCGATATCCGAAATGATCGAGCTGATCAATGCCAGCACACACAGCGCCGCAAAGGTCAGGACCACGCCTTGGGTCATGCCGTTGGCCGAATGCAGGGCATTATTGATGGTGGCCAGCAGCAGGGTGATGGCCAGGCCGCCGACCATGCCGAGGGCGACGGAGACGGTCACGATGGTGCGAAAGGGCCTGAGCAAGGCGAGCAGCCCCTTGAAGGCGCTGCGTTTGGGGTCGGTCATAAATACATCCCGGAGAGTGAAAAGAGGGGCTGGGCACACAGACCCTTACCCATGACAAACGAAGCGTCGGCGCGAGTATTTAGCTCGGCGCGCCCGACGGCAGCGGCGAGGTATAAATTGCCGCTGGGCTGGTTCGTTCTTGTGCTGTAGGCGCACGTGTATTGGCGTTGTGCGCAGTCCATTCAGCGAGAGCGAAAAATGACCAAAAAGAACCTGGTGTATGTGTGGTCCCTGAGAAATGCCGCCGCCGACAAGGCAGGGCAGCCGGTGGCTTACAAAGACCATGAGCGCTACATGAAATCAGTGCTGGAGTTCCTGGTGGGGTCGCTGAACGACACACCGCTGGGCGAGGCGTATAACCTGGTCGGCGTGATCTACGACGATGACGAGCAGAATCCACGGGACCAGCAGTTGGTCAGCGATTACGGCTTTGCCTATAAGCCCGGCCGCCAGTGGCTTTACCCGGCGGACTTGCGGGTGCAGGGGCGCCCGGTTAACGACCTGTTGCTGAGTGTGCCATCCACCTATCGCCGCCTGCCTCGCGGCAGCGCCGAACACATCGCCGGCAAGCAGGATTTCGAGCGACGCTTGCACGACACTCTCGTGGAGTTGAAGGCTGATGTCGTGGTGTTGGATGGTCTGTTGGTGATTCTGGATGAGCTGGTACGACCGGGCGCATCGTTTGCGCGGCGCATCATGAACATTCACCCGGGCATTACCCGCATCGAATCGCCGTACGAGCGCCGTGGGGCTTACGCCACCTGGAACGCCTTGTATGGTGCGCGCGGGCAAACCGTGGTGGATTGGGCGACCAAGGCAACCACGCCGTCGGAGCCGCTATACCTTACCGGGGCGTCGTTCCACTACGTGGACAACGGCATCGACTCCGGTGAAGTGTTCCACGACGTGCTCAAAACCGAGATTTCGCCGGAAGACACCATCCTTGAGTTGCGCTGGAACAACTTCAACAACAGCCTGTTCCCGGCGTTGCATGAGGGCTTGGAATTGCTGGCCAGGCAGGCCTGATTCAGCCGAGCTGCAGCTGATATATGCAGGGCAAAATGTGGGAGCCGGCTTGCTCGCGAAAGCGCTGTGTCAGTCGCCGGATGTATCGACTGATTCACCGCCTTCGCGAGCAAGCCCGCTCCCACATTTGAGGGTGTCGGCCTTAGAGATCGCGTACTACACGAAAGCCAATCCAGTCACCGCGCGTCTGCGGGTAGATGTTGTTGCGGTTGCCCGAGCGCGAAAATACCGGCGCTTCGCCCCAGTCATTGCCGCGAATCTGGTAGCTCTCGCAGTTCGGCTCCATCCAGGCGCTGCCGTCGGTAGGCGCGCCGATGTAGTTGGGGTGTTCACAGTCGGCCACACGCTCATACACATTGCCATGCATGTCATACATGCCAAATGCATTCGGCGGGTAACTGCCGACCGGCGAAGAGTAGCTGTAGCCATCCGCCGGCCCGTAGGTATTGGCATGTTCGGCGATGCTGTAGCCCTTGCCTGCATCGAAAGGAAACGGGAACGGTCCGGTTGAACCGGCGCGGGCGGCGTATTCACGCTGCGCTTCACTGACCATGTGGTATGTCTGCCCGGTTTTTTTCGACAGCCAGGCGACGTAGTTCTTTACGTCGTCCATGTCCATGCATACCGCCGGTTGGCGCGGCCCCTGCGGGTAGCGCGGTTTACTGGCGATGCATTCGCGGCCGGGGCGCGTATCGCCATCGGCGATCTTGACCCCGCTCTGGCGGATATAGCTGTCCCATTCACCGGCGGTGATGTGGAAGCGGCTCATGGCGAAGGGTTTGGCGAAGGTCACGTCGTGCATCGGGCCTTCGTCGGGCTCGCGGCCGACTTCGTCTTCGGGGGTGCCCATGGTGAACGTGCCGGCCGGCAGCACCACCATTTCCGGGCAGTCCTTGCAGTCCTTGAATACCTTGCCGGGCTGCGGCGTAGCGGCCTGGGCCAGGTTGGGCAGCGCCGCAGCGCACAGGGCGGTCAGCGCCAGGGCTGTCAGGGGGTTGAGTCGGGATGGATTCATGTGGGCATCTCGTTCAAAGGAAAAAAGTGGCCGTCACAACCGTTGGCTCAGCAAGGTCATGAAGTGCTGGATCTCGTCCGAGCTGTTAAGCAGGCCGGGAGAGGTGCGAATCACTGGGCCGACATCGCGGTCTACCGCATCGATCACCACACGGTTTTTCATCAGGTAGGCGGCTACGGCGTCGCTGTCCTGGCCCTTGACACGGAAGAACGTAAAGCCCGCTGAAAGCTCGGTACTGCGCGGCGTCACCAGCTCGATCTGCGGGTGGGCCAGCAGTTGGTTTTTCAGCTCGGTGTTCAGTTCGTGAATACGCGCCTGCACCGACGCCTTGCCCAGTTGCAGGTGGAGTTTGAAGGCCTCGTCCGCCGCCCAGCGATGCTCGAAAGCGTGGTAGCCCCCGGGGGTCATGGTGGTGGCGAAATTGGTGTCTTCGGAGAAGGTCGGCACCATCGGCGTCACGTCTTTGTTCTCGGCATCACGAGCGCAGACCAGCCCGGTGCCGCGTGGCCCGAACATCCATTTATGGGTGCCGGCGATAAAGAAATCGCAGTGCATGGCCGGAAAATCGAGGTCCTCCACGCCAAAGCCATGCACGCCATCGACCACATAGAGAATGCGGTCCTTATCGTCACGGTTGCGGTTGAGTGTCTCCACCAGCCTGCCGATCTCGCCGATGGGCAGCTTCACGCCACTGCCGGATTGCACCCAGGTCATGCCCAGCACACGGGTATTGGGGCGGATAGCGCGTTTGATGTTGCCGAGCACTTCGTCTACGGACACCTGGTGGGCATTTTCGAATAACCGAATTCGGCGCACCTGCGTGCCTTGCCGGGCGACGCGAAAATCCAGGACGTTCTGTGTGGCGTAGTGCTCGTGCTCGGTGGTGAGGATTTCCTGGTCAGCCCGCAGCTTGATGCCGCCGTAGATCATCGCCAGGCCTTCCGACGTACTGCCGGTCAGCGCGATCTGAGGCGGTGTGGCGTTCAGGTAGCGACCCGCCCATTCGCGCACCTGGCCCTCACGTTTCCAGGTTTCCTCAAGGCCCCAGTCCATCGCCAGGCCCGGGTTGCGGTCGATCTGCTGGCGGTAGCGGTCAATGGCTTCGCGCACGGGCTTGGGATGTGAAGTCACCAGGAAGTTGGAAAAATGCAGGTAGTCCGGGTCTTGGTTGAACAGTTGTTTGAGCCCCGTCCATGGGTCGTTCGTAGCGGGTGCCGGTTCGCCTGCCAACGCCTGTGGGAGGAGGGCGGCGCCCAGCGGCAGGCTGGCGGCGAATACGCCGGCCTGCTTGAGAAATGTACGGCGGTCGGTCATGGACTTGCTTCTAGGTGATTAGCGGTTGGCCAATGGCTTGGCGGCTTTTTGTACCTGGTCCCACACCCGCAGGAAGTTGCCTCCCCAGAGCTTGGCGATATCGGCTTCGGAGTAACCGCGCTGGATCAGCTCGGCGGTGACGTTGCGCACCTCGCCGACGTTCTCCCAGCCCTGGATGCCGCCGCCGTCGTTGAAGTCCGACGAGATACCGACATGATCGATGCCGATCTTGCGCACGGTGTAATCGATGGCGTCGCCCCAATCCTTGAGGGAGGCCTTGGGTTCTTCGTCGAGAATCGCGTACAGCGCGCTGGCGTACTGGCCGAACTTCTGCTCGGACCAGGCGGCGATAATTGCGTCGCCGGGCATCAAGGCCATGGCCAGGTTGGGCAGCGGCGGCAAATCGAAACGCGCGCGCAGGGCGTTGAGTTTGTCCTGGGTCGGTTGGCTCAGCGGGCGTAAATAGGCCGGGAAGCCCACCACTTGCACCACGCCGCCACTGTTCTTGATCAGTTGCAGCTCCTTGTCGCTGAGGTTGCGCGGGATATCCACCGACGCCCGTGGCGCCGAGTGGGACGCCACCATCGGTGTGCGGCTCAACTGCGCCACTTGCTCCACGGCCTTGGTCGACATTTGCGACACGTCGATGATCACGCCCAAGTCATTCAGACGATGCACCGCTTGCTGGCCGATATCCGACAGCCCTTCGAGGGCGTCGGTCGAGTCATTGAAAAACGGCAGCGGGCGCGACGAATCGGACCAGGCGTTGTTGCCGATGTAGCTGAAGCCGAACATGCGCATGCCGCGCGCCGTCCACAGGTCCAGCTGGTTCAGGTCGTTGCCCAGCGGGTAGGCGTTGAGCATGCTGATAAAGATCGCAAACTTGCCCTCGCCATGCAGGCGCCGGAAATCGTCCGGGGTATAGGCGATGCCCACTTGATTAGGAAAGTCGCGCACCATGCCGGAGATGATCTTGTAGCGCACCTCTTGCTCGTGACGGGCCTCTTCGACAAAACCATCGCTGGGTTTGTGCGGCGCATTGGCGCCGTTCCAGATTTCCGGCCAGCCGAAAATCGTCAGGGCGGCGCCCGACAAACGCCCGCGTGCGGCCTTGGCCAAGTCGAACTGGCCACTGCCATCTTTGTCGGCCTCATGGCCGGCCGTGCCGAAATCCAGGGGCACCGTGATATGGCTGTCAAACGACAGCAGGCGGTCCTGCATGTCATTGGCTTGCTTGATCACCTCCAGCGGGTAGCCGGCATTGCCGCGGAACCAGTGGTCCCAAACCAGAAAGCCGGCTCCGGCGCCGATGGCCAGTGCCAGCGGCAGGCCGATATACAACGCCTTTTTCGAACGTGGTTTTGTCATTGCCATCTCAGTCAGTTGGGGCCTTTGCTATCAGGGAAGAACGAGCGATGGCGGGGGAAATTTAGGCCCAGGCGACGCGACAGTAAATTTGTCGCGGCCGCCAACGTTCTAGCTCTGATTAAGCCGTTTTCTAAGGTAGACAATGACCATCTCTCGACGTGGGTTCATCGCAGGCCTGGCGCTGACGGGCGCTGCCGTGCCGGCGGCCTTTTATGCCCATCGCGAGCTGACGCGTGAAGAAGAGTTCCCCATCACGGCGGGCGAGGCCTCGGTGGACTTGGCCGACACTGCAGGCCAGCACTTGGCGAACACCCTGCGCGGCGTCTGGGACCTGCGCCTGGAAGGTCGTGACGCCGGCCTCAAGGGCTTGCCGCTGCAAGGCCTGCAATTGCTGCTCGACATCGCCCCGCGTGGCCGTGGTTTGCGCGGTTACCTGGACACCGCTGAAAACTTGCGTGCCGACGGTGAGCCGCGTTACCGCGTATTGGGTGACCTGCTGACAGGCGAGGGCGCGTTGCTCTATTGGCGCCTGATCGACCGCGAGGCGGCCAATGGCGCGCCCGCCTATGAATTCAAGATGAGCCTTGACGAAGTCTGGGCCGACTTCGCCAACGCTGGCAGCGGGACCTTAAGTGGGCAAATACTCGACCTCAATCGGCCCTTGGCCCTGACCGAGCGCGACAACCGCTTTATCGCCCACAAGCAACTGTTTCCCGAGGCTCGCGAGCGTATCGGCCTCAACCCGAGCTTGTTGGCTTGGCTGATCTCTCCCGAACACCGGCTGTTTCACCAGCTGTGGCACGCCTCTCGTGACCAGTGGCACAAGCTGTCCGAGGAAAAACGTGACGCCTTGCGCGGCATCGGCTGGCAACCCGGGCCGCGCGGCCAGGAGCGCGACGCCCGCGGCAAACGCAAAGACCGTAATGGTTCAGGTATCGACTTTTTCTTCATGCACCGCCATATGCTCGGCACCGCGCGTTCCCTGCAAGACCTGCCGTCGTGGCCGCAATTCCCCGAGCCGCAGCCCGCGCTGGAACGCGATCGCCTGGGCTTTGTGCGGTACTTCGATAATCATGATGGCTTTGCACTTGCGCCCAGTTGGTCGGCACCGGACGACGGCGACTACACCCAGTGGGTCAGCGATATCAAGGCGGCCGAGACCTACCACAGTAACTTCCAGGTGTGGGAGTCCCACTACCGCGACCCGCGTTACCTGGCCAAGCTGACCTTGGGCCAGTTAGGTTCCGAAATGGAACTGGGCCTGCACGACTGGCTGCACATGCGCTGGGCCTCGGTGCCCCGTGACCCGTCCAACGGCGCACCGGTGCCGTTCGCCCGCGACCCTGCGGACTTTGCCGCGCGTTGGTATGCGCCGGAGAACGACTTCCTCGGCGACCCGTTTTCATCCCATGTAAACCCGGTGTTCTGGCACTTTCACGGCTGGATCGATGACCGTATCGAGGACTGGTTCCGCGCCCATGAGCGGTTTAATCCAGGCGAGGTCAGCCGGCTTGAGGTCAACGGTGTGGCCTGGTTTGCGCCGGGGCGCTGGGTGGAAGTGGGTGACCCGTGGCTGGGCCCGGACACCCATGGCTGCAGTACCACGCCGGGTTTGCAGATGGGGCGGTCGATGGAAATGGACCCGGAAACCATGAAGCTGGCGCTACGGATTACATTTGCGGCCGAAGAAGAGGGGCTGCAGGCATTGTTCAAGCGCGTGCCGCAGCGGCCCTGGTATGCGCGGCACTTGAAGGTCAAGTGAGCCCAGGAACGTTTGGCCAAAGGTCCGCCACAAGGAACAAACGTTCGGCTTCCTCCCAGTCCTCGCCGTTCTGAACCAGCTTTACCAGCAGTTGCGCCGGCGCCATTGGCTCGAGTTCGGCCAGCCACCCTTGCATCTGTTCTTCACGCCACACTTCACCCGCCGGGTAGTGCGCCGGCGCCAACCACGCATGCCGGGGCAGGGGTTGCCAACGCCCCGGCGGGCTCGCGCTGACGAAGTCCCGCCAGTCGCGCTGATGCAGCCAGCGCCCGCGCAAATGCTGTGGATGGGCGCCTTGGGGCGATTCGGCCTGGCCCGGCCACGGATAGAGCAAATACCCGCCCAGCCACAAATGTGCATCGAACTGCTGAATATCCAGTGCCGCCAACGCTTCGCGGCTTTCCGGACGTGCCGAGATCGGCAGTTGATGTTGGGCAAGGTGCGCCAGCTTGCGGTCCAGCCGGTCATGGCAGCCGGGGCCGAGCCATTGCGCGGTGTCATGGCCGTTGCCGTCTTGCGGGCCCAGATAGAGTTTGATCGCCAGTTCCAGGTGGTGCACGCCGTCGCGGTCGCGCAGCAGCATATCCAGCTCACCCAAGGTATGCCCGGCGCGGCGGATCGGCAGGTTGGCAGCCAGCAACTCCACACCCGGTGCATGCTGCACGGCGAATTGCCACAGGCGCTCGTAGTACAGGCCCAGACGGCGGGTGCGTGCCAAGCTCAGCCAATGCTGCAGGGCGCTGCTGTCCTGATCGAGTGTACGTAACCAGTGTTCGAGAAGATGGGGCGCCTGCACCCAGTCGCTGCCGGCCAGCGGATGGCGTTGCGGCCAAGGCGTTTGGGCGAGCATGGGGGGCGCGAGCATCACCCACGCCAAATCGCGCACCTCGGGGTGCCGCAACTGGCGGGGCAGGTTGAGCAAGTCTGGGAACACAGTCATGGTCCGAGCATAGCCTTTTAAGCGCTGTACGGGTGGCTGAGAACCATTGTCATCCAGGCGGGCGGCGACAAAGGATTTTGCCTGACGCAGCCTTTCGCCCATAATCGTTCTTTTTGCCACACCCCAAATCCCGCAGGAGCCCCATGGAGCAATTTCGCAATATCGGCATTATCGGTCGCCTGGGCAGTACCCAGGTGCTGGACACCGTCCGCCGGCTGAAAAAGTTCCTGTTGGAACGCCACCTGCATGTGATCCTCGAAGACACCATCGCCGAAATCCTCCCGGGCCATGGCCTGCAAACCTCGTCGCGCAAGATGCTCGGCGAAGTGTGTGACATGGTGATTGTGGTGGGCGGCGACGGCAGCCTGCTCGGCGCGGCACGGGCCCTGGCGCGGCATAACGTGCCGGTGCTGGGGATCAACCGTGGCAGCCTGGGGTTTCTCACGGATATCCGCCCGGATGATCTGGAAGTCGAAGTCGCCAAGGTGCTCGACGGCCATTACCTGGTGGAAAATCGCTTCCTGTTGCAGGCCGAAGTGCGCCGCCACGGTGAAGCCATCGGCCAGGGCGATGCCCTCAATGACGTGGTGCTGCACCCGGGCAAATCCACGCGGATGATCGAGTTCGAGCTGTACATCGACGGCCAGTTCGTCTGCAGCCAGAAGGCCGACGGCCTGATCGTCGCCACGCCGACCGGCTCTACCGCCTACGCGTTGTCGGCCGGTGGCCCGATCATGCATCCCAAGCTGGATGCCATTGTGATCGTGCCGATGTACCCCCATATGTTGTCCAGCAGGCCGATTGTGGTCGATGGCAACAGTGAGCTGAAAATCGTGGTGTCCAAAGACATGCAGATCTACCCGCAAGTCTCCTGTGATGGGCAGAACCATTTTACCTGCGCCCCCGGTGACACCATCACCGTAAGCAAAAAGGCACAGAAGCTGCGGTTGATCCACCCGCTGGACCACAATTACTACGAAGTGTGCCGGACCAAGTTGGGCTGGGGCAGCCGCTTGGGGGGTGGAGGCGACTGATGCTCGATCCCGCGCGTAGCTACGACCTGATTGGTGACGTGCACGGTTGCGCTCATACCCTTGAGCACTTGCTCGACCAATTGGGTTACCACAAGCAGGGCGGCACCTGGCGCCATCCGTCGCGAATGGCGGTGTTCCTCGGCGATATCATCGACCGTGGCCCACGCATTCGCGAGGCGCTGCATATCGTCCATGACATGGCCGAGGCCGGACAGGCGCTGTGCATCATGGGCAACCATGAGTTCAACGCACTGGGCTGGAGCACACCGGCGCCGCCGGGCAGTGGCAAGCAGTTCGTGCGTGAGCACAACCCGCGCCACGCCCGCTTGATCCACGAGACCCTGACCCAGTTCGAGCACCACCCGGCTGACTGGCATGACTTCCTCGGCTGGTTCTATGACATGCCGCTGTTTGTCGACGCCGGGCGTTTCCGTGTGGTGCATGCGTGCTGGGATGACGGCTTTATCCAGCCGCTGCGCGCCACCTTCCCGGATGGCTGCATCGACCAGCACTTCCTGCAGGCCGCTGCCGTGCCGGGCAGTTTTGCCTGCAACGCGTTCGACCGCCTGTTGCGCGGCACAGACATGCGCCTGCCGGATGGCCTGACGCTGACCGGTGGTGATGGCCTGACGCGTTCGTTCTTTCGCACCAAGTTCTGGGAAGACGACCCGAAAACCTACGGCGACATCGTGTTCCAGCCCGATGCGCTGCCGGAGCCGGTGGCGCGTACGCCACTGTCGTCCTCGCAGAAAAATTCCCTGTTGCGCTACGGCGTCGACGAACCGTTGTTGTTCGTCGGCCACTACTGGCGCAGCGGCAAACCGGCGCCGATCCGCCCGAACCTGGCCTGCCTGGACTACAGCGCGGTACTGTACGGCAAGTTGGTGGCCTATCGACTGGACCAGGAAACCCAACTGGATCCGCGTAAATTCGTATGGGTCGACGTTGAGCGGCCCGAGGTGATGTCATGAGTACCGTGGCTGTATTGCGCTTGCCACTGAGCGTCGACCTGGGCGGTTTCGTCAAACTGCTGCAACGTATGCAAGTGCCGCATCGCGTCAGCGAGGAAGCCGGGGAACAGGTGTTGTGGGTGCCCGAGACCATCAGCGACGACGTGCGCGTGCTGTACCAGCGCTTTCCCGCCGGTGACCCGGACCAGCAACTGGATATTCCCGAGCAGGCACCCGTTACGCGTCCAGGCTTCGTCCAGCAATTGCGCATGAGCCCGGTCACGGCGCTGGTGCTGCTGGCGAGCCTTATCGTCGGCGCGGTAACGCTGCTGGGCGAAAACCTGCAAGCCATGAGCTGGCTGACGTTCCTGCCGTTTCACGTGACGGGTGAGTACATCCAGTTCACGCCGTTTGCCGAAACCATGGCCTCGGGGCAGTGGTGGCGGCTGGTCACCCCGATGCTGATCCACTTCGGCATCCTGCACCTGGCGATGAATGGCATGTGGTACTGGGAACTGGGCCGCCGCATCGAAGTGCGCCAGGGCAGTATCAACCTGCTGGGCCTGACGTTGTTGTTCAGCCTGGTCTCCAACTACGCTCAATACGCCTATGGCGGCCCCGGCCTGTTTGGCGGCCTGTCCGGTGTGTTGTATGGCTTGCTCGGGCATTGCTGGATTTTTCAATTATTGTCGCCTAACCCGGCCTATCGCCTGCCCCGTGGGGTGTTGGTGATGATGTTGGTATGGCTGGTACTGTGCCTGTCGGGGCTGGTCTCGATGATCGGTTTCGGCGAAATCGCCAACGCTGCCCACGTCGGCGGCCTGGTTATCGGTTGCCTGACAGGTTTGCTGGGCGGGCTTTACAGCCGCCGCAAAGCTTCTATTTGATAAGGAAGAGCCTCATGTCCTCTTTTGCTGAAATGATCGAAAACATCACCCCGGATATTTACGAGAGCCTCAAACTGGCCGTGGAAATCGGCAAATGGTCCGACGGCCGCAAGCTCACCGCCGAGCAACGCGAGCTGTCCCTGCAAGCGGTGATCGCCTGGGAAATCCAGAACCTGCCGGAAGAGCAGCGCACCGGCTACATGGGCCCGCAGGAATGCGCGTCCAAATCGGCGCCGGTGCCGAACATTCTGTTCAAGTCGGATGCGATCCATTGATTGAAATCGGTCGTGGTGCAGTCAGCAAAATGTCGGCGCAACTCGGTGAGCCGACCGTTCAATACGCGTTTCGTCTGGGCGACACCGAGGTGCCGGTCAACCCGTTGATCGGCACTCACGTGCGCCTGGAATACCTGGGTGCCATTCATTGCAGCCATTGCGGCCGCAAAACCAAAACCAGTTTCAGCCAGGGGTACTGCTACCCGTGCATGACCAAACTGGCCCAGTGTGACCTGTGCATCATGAGCCCCGAGCGTTGCCATTATGACGCCGGTACTTGCCGTGATCCCGGCTGGGGCGAAAAATTCTGCATGACCGACCATGTGGTGTACCTGGCCAATTCGTCGGGCATCAAGGTCGGCATCACCCGTGCCACCCAACTGCCGACGCGTTGGCTCGACCAGGGCGCCAGCCAGGCGCTGCCGATCATGCGCGTCGCGACCCGCCAGCAGTCCGGTTTTGTCGAAGACCTGTTCCGCAGCCAAGTGGCCGACAAGACCAACTGGCGCGCCTTGCTCAAGGGCGATGCGCAATCGGTGGACCTCAAGCAGGTGCGCGACCAGCTGTTTGCCTCTTGTGCTGAAGGCCTGCTGAGTTTGCAGGAACGCTTTGGCCTGCAGGCCATCCAACCGGTGACCGACATCGAACCCATCGAGATCCGTTACCCGGTCGAGCAATACCCGGCCAAGATTGTCAGCTTCAACCTGGACAAGAACCCGATTGCCGAAGGCACGCTGTTGGGGATCAAGGGCCAATACCTGATCTTCGATACCGGCGTTATCAACATTCGTAAGTACACGGCCTACCAGCTCGCCGTGCATCAGTAAAAGGATGCAACCCATGCGCACCGAACAACCGAAGATGATTTACCTGAAGGACTATCAGGCGCCGGACTACCTGATCGAAGAGACGCACCTGACCTTCGAGTTGTTCGAGGACCACAGCCTGGTCCACGCGCAGTTGGTGATGCGCCGCAACCCTGAACGCGGTGCCGGCCTGCCGCCGCTGGTGCTCGATGGCCAACAGCTGGAGCTGCTGACCGTGAACCTGGGCGATCAGGAACTGACCGAGGCTGACTACCAGCTGACCGACAGCCACCTGACCCTGCACCCGACCCGCGAAACCTTCACGGTCGACACCAGCGTGCGCATTCACCCGGAAACCAACACCGCCCTGGAAGGCCTGTACAAATCCGGCGGCATGTTCTGCACCCAGTGCGAGGCCGAGGGCTTTCGCAAGATTACCTATTACCTAGACCGCCCGGACGTGATGAGCACCTTCACCACCACGGTAATCGCCGAGCAACACCGCTACCCGGTGCTGCTGTCCAATGGCAACCCGATTGCCAGCGGCCCGGGTGAAGACGGTCGTCACTGGGCGACCTGGGAAGACCCGTTCAAGAAACCGGCGTACCTGTTTGCGCTGGTGGCCGGTGACCTGTGGTGTGTTGAAGACACGTTCACCACCATGACCAGCCGTGAAGTGGCGCTGCGCATCTACGTCGAGCCGGAAAATATCGACAAATGCCAGCACGCCATGACCAGCCTGAAAAAATCCATGCGCTGGGACGAAGAAACCTACGGCCGCGAGTACGACCTCGATATCTTCATGATCGTGGCGGTCAACGACTTCAACATGGGCGCCATGGAGAACAAGGGCCTTAATATCTTCAACTCCAGCGCCGTGCTGGCCCGCGCCGAAACCGCCACCGATGCCGCGCACCAGCGGGTCGAGGCGATCGTCGCCCACGAATACTTCCACAACTGGTCGGGCAACCGGGTGACCTGCCGCGACTGGTTCCAGCTGTCGCTGAAAGAAGGCTTCACCGTGTTCCGTGATTCGGGCTTCTCCGCCGACATGAACTCGGCCACGGTCAAGCGCATCCAGGACGTGGCGTACCTGCGTACGCACCAGTTCGCCGAAGACGCCGGCCCCATGGCCCACGCCGTGCGCCCGGACAGTTTTATCGAAATCTCCAACTTCTACACCTTGACTGTGTACGAAAAGGGCTCGGAAGTGGTCGGCATGATCCACACCTTGCTCGGTGCAGAAGGCTTCCGTAAAGGCAGCGACCTGTACTTCGAACGCCACGACGGCCAGGCGGTGACCTGCGATGATTTCATCAAGGCCATGGAAGACGCGAACGGTGCTGACCTGACTCAGTTCAAGCGCTGGTACAGCCAGGCCGGTACGCCGCGTCTGGCGGTGAGCGAGTCTTACGACTCCGCCGCCAAAACCTACAGCCTGACCTTCCGCCAGAGCTGCCCGGAAACCCCGGACAAGGTGCAGAAACTGCCGTTCGTGATTCCGGTTGAGTTGGGCTTGCTGGATGCGAAGGGCGCCGGCATTGCCTTGCGCCTGGCCGGTGAAGCGGCTGCCGGTGGCACGTCTCGGGTCATTTCGGTGACCGAAGCCGAGCAGACCTTCACCTTCGTTGATATCGCCGAACAGCCGCTGCCCTCGCTGCTGCGTGGTTTCTCGGCACCGGTGAAACTGAGCTTCCCGTACAACCGCGATCAACTGATGTTCCTGATGCAGCACGACAGCGACGGCTTCAACCGCTGGGATGCCGGCCAGCAACTGTCGGTGCAGGTGTTGCAGGAACTGATCGCCCAGCATCAGGCGGGCCAGCCGCTGAAGCTGGATCAACGCCTGATCGATGCCTTGCGCACAGTGCTCAGCGATGAACGCCTGGACCAGGCGATGGTCGCCGAAATGCTGTCGTTGCCAAGCGAAGCCTACTTGACGGAAATCAGCGAAGTGGCGGATGTCGATGCCATCCACGCCGCCCGTGAGTTTGCCCGTAAGCAGTTGGCTGATAACCTGTTCGAAGGCCTGTGGCTGCGTTACCAGGCCAATCGCGAGCTGTCCAAACAGACGCCTTATGTCGCGGCGGCCGAGCATTTTGCGCGTCGCGCGTTGCAGAACATTGCGCTGTCGTACCTGATGCTCAGCGGCAAGCCTGAAGTATTGGCCGCGACCCTGGAACAGTTCGACGCCTGCGACAACATGACCGAACGCTTGACGGCGCTGGCGGTGCTGGTGAACTCACCGTTCGAGGTAGAAAAAGCCCATGCCTTGTCGGTATTTGCCGAGAACTTCAAAGACAACCCCTTGGTCATGGACCAGTGGTTCAGCGTACAGGCCGGCAGCACCTTGCCGGGCGGGCTGGCTCGGGTCAACGCGCTGATGGAACACCCGGCGTTCAACATCAAGAATCCGAACAAGGTACGGGCGCTGGTCGGCGCATTTGCCGGGCAGAACCTGATCAACTTCCACGCGGCGGATGGCTCGGGGTATCGGTTCCTGGCGGACCTGGTGATTCAATTGAACGCCTTTAACCCGCAGATCGCTTCGCGCCAATTGGCGCCGCTGACCCGCTGGCGTAAATACGACAGCGCGCGCCAAGCGTTGATGAAGGCGGAACTGGAGCGCATTCGTGCGTCCGGTGAGCTGTCGAGTGATGTGTTCGAGGTGGTCAGCAAGAGCCTTGCGTAAGTTCTGCAAATAAAAAAACGGCCTGTTCAGGCCGTTTTTTTTCGTCTCTAACAACCCGCGGCCGTCGTGGCGCTCACGCTATGTTGCCGCGCCGAACTGTATTTTCGCGGCCATTCATTTCGTACGCAGGGCGTTTTTGCTGCTGACACTTTCTGGCAGGGTGCTCTGCTAAGCTGCGGCACTTTTTCCTTTACGGCGGGATCGACGTGTCGCGTACCACTCGTTTACTGACCTTGTTGCAGGCCCTGCGGGGCAAAAAACGCCCTGTGACCGCTGCTGTATTGGCCGCTCAGTTAGAGGTGTCCGAGCGTACGCTGTACCGCGATATTGCTGAATTGACTGCGCTGGGGGCGCCGATTTTCGGCGAAGCGGGGATTGGGTATGTGTTGCGCAGCGGTCTGTTTCTGCCGCCATTGATGCTCAACGCCGAGGAAACCGAAGCCATCGTGCTGGGTTTACGCTATGTGGACCAGCGTGGCGATGACGTGCTGAGCCGTGCGGCCGCCAATGCCTTGGCGAAGATTGCCGACGTGCTCGATCCCGCCGCGCAGGAAGCCCTGCGTAACCCGACGCTGCTGCCTGGGCCGCCCGGGTTTGGCTACCCGGAAAACCGCGTGCCGCTTAACGTGTTTCGCGAGGCGATTCGCAACCAAGCCACGCTGCACATTGATTATGCGGATGCCAGCCAGACCCAGAGCCATCGACTGATCTGGCCCCTGGCCCTGGGCTTTCTCAATGAGGTGCGGGTCATCGTAGCGTGGTGCGAGTTGCGTGGTGCTTATCGCACCTTTCGCACCGACCGGGTGGCCGCAGCTGAAGTCCAGCAGGCGCGTTATCCCGGGCGGCGCAGCGACCTTTTACGGGCGTGGCGCAAGTTGATGGAACAGAATGAGTCCGGGCCCTTTACTCCTGACAAAAACTGACACAGCTCTGGCTTAGCATGACGCCATAAATCGCTAAAAAAGGAGCTGTGCCATGTCCCTGCCTGAATTGGCCCCCGCCATCGTGGCCTATATCACTGCGGCCAATAGCCGTGATACCTCGGTGATGACCGAATGTTTTGCCGACGATGCCAACGTCTTCGATGAAGGTGAGCATCAAGTCGGTACGGCCGCCATCGCCCGTTGGATGGAAGACTCCGGGCGTCGTTATCAGCCCAGGGTCGAAGTGATCAAGGTGCAGCATCGCACCGGTAAGGTGTTGGTCAGCAACGTGGTGTCCGGGAATTTTCCGGGGAGCCCACTGGAATTGCGCTACACCTTTCGCCTGAACGAGCAGGGCAAGATTTCACGGCTGGATATCTCTGTGTAAGTCATACTGGCACGCATGACTTTTGAATCGCCGCTCACGGCTTACCAACACGCCATCGCCCAGCAAGGTTTCGTACCTGACGACGCCCAGCGCCGGGCGGTGCAAGCCTTGCAAACCTGCCACGAAGCCTTGCACGAAGGGCGCTCGCCGATTCCCGGGGTTTACCTGTGGGGGCCGGTCGGTCGGGGCAAAACCTGGTTGATGGACCAGTTCTATCAAAGCCTGCGAGTGCCTGCGCGGCGCCAGCACTTTCACCACTTCATGGGGTGGGTGCATCAGCGCCTGTTCCAGCTCAGCGGCATCCACGATCCCTTGCAGGCCTTGGCGCGGGAGCTCAGCCGGGAAGTGCGCGTGCTGTGTTTTGACGAGTTGTTCGTCAATGACATCGGTGACGCTATCATTCTCGGCCGGCTGTTCCAGGTGATGTTCGAAGAAGGTGTGGTGATGGTCTGCACCTCGAATCAACCTCCCGATCAGCTGTACGCCGGCGGCTTCAATCGCGAGCGTTTCCTGCCGGGTATCGAGGCGATCAAGCAGCACATGCAGGTGGTAGCGGTAGACGGCGGTGAAGACCACCGATTGCATCCCGGTGTAGGGCTGCAGCGCTATTGGGTAGACCAGCCGCATGCGCTCGCCACGGTGTTCAAACAATTGACCGAAGGGCAGGCGCTGAGCAGTGGGCCGGTCAGTGTTGGTTTTCGCTCGATTGTGACGGTGCAGTACAGTGATACGGTGCTCTGGTGTCGCTATTTGGAGCTGTGCGAGCAGCCGCTGGCCGCGATGGATTTCATGTTGCTGTGCGATCGCTTCAAGGCGATCTTGCTGGGTGAAGTCCCCAACCTGAGCGCGCAAAAACGCCCGGGCCGGATTGCCCGTGGCACTGAAGATGCTGCGCAGCGCGTGGTGGCAGGTGATCGCGATTTGCCTGAACTGTCGGTGCACGATGACAGTGTGCGGCGCTTTATCGCACTGGTCGACGAATGCTACGACCGCAAGGTGCCGTTGTTCATCGAGGCCAGCGTCCCGCTGGAAAGTCTCTACACCGAAGGTTACCTGGAGTTTCCGTTCCGCCGCACCCTCAGCCGCTTGCAGGAGATGCAACTGCAGCGCTTTGGTGTATAGGACAATGCCTTAAAAAAACGGATAACAGCGTTTTATGTGCACAACCTGCGTACTTTCTGTCAGGCATTTGTAGTTAATCTCCTTCATCTGCGGCTGAGTCCATGCTTACAATCGTCGCCTCAAAGGGAACCGATTCCCTTGTTGTCGTTATTGAGGAAGGAAATGGACACCCCAGACATCCTGGTACTGCAAGCCAGCTACACCAACCCCGTGCACGCCGAGGCCATCGGCCTGGTGCTCAACCATTACGCTGAAGACCCTATGGGCGGCGGTCATACGTTGCCTGCTGATCTGTTGCTGCAATTGCCCGCCGAGCTGGCCAAGCGCCCCCACGCGTTCAGCGTATTGGCGTTT
This sequence comes from Pseudomonas sp. O39, assembly GCF_045447295.1. Taxonomy (NCBI): domain Bacteria; kingdom Pseudomonadati; phylum Pseudomonadota; class Gammaproteobacteria; order Pseudomonadales; family Pseudomonadaceae; genus Pseudomonas; species Pseudomonas sp. O39. The sequence continues at coordinate 77,405 of NZ_JBJGXV010000008.1, read as the reverse complement.
GTCGGTGGTGAACCGGCGGGGCTGGTCAATTGTTTCGAAGGGTTCTCGACGTTCGCCTGCCGCCCATTGATCAACGTTCACGACGTGATGGTGATGAAGCAGTTTCGTGGCTTGGGGTTGAGCCAGAAGATGTTGAACAAGGTCGAGGAGATCGCGCGTCAGCGTGGTTGCTGCAAGATCACCCTGGAAGTGCTTGAAGGCAATGATGTCGCGCAATCGGCGTACCGCAAGTTCGGTTTTGATGATTCGATTTTTGATCCCGCTCATGGGCGCATGCTGTTCTGGAGCAAGCCGCTTTAATAAATAAGATGCAAAAAAAAGGCGCCATTAAATGGCGCCAAGTTAACCTTTGCCAAAGGAGCGGAATGGCACAGGGTAATGCGGATTAACTAACGATTAAATCAGCTGTTGGGATGTTGCTCTGCGCTGGTTTGATCGGCAGTGCCGGTCTTTACATTCTTGCCGTCGGCCAGCGCAGTTTGATCAGTGGTGCCGTGCGTCTTCTGCGGCATAAAGGTGAAGTTGTTGTAGAACTCCTTCGAGCGCTCTGCGCCGCCTTCTGCAAAGGCGGCTGCGGAGGTCAGGGTCATCAGGCTGGCAAGCATCAAGGTGGAGAGTTTCATGGCAGTATTCCCATTAAGAGTGAGAGGTGTCTGATCGCTCCGTGATCCGATTCGTGAAGCGACTATGGCGCTATCTTATTAAGTGGGAATTAACGTGGCGCGGCCCGAAGTTAACGTTTTTGTTAACTTCGGGTTCGGGGGTTTAAAGCCTCCAGTCCACAGCCAGCGTGAGGGAGCGCGGTTCTCCCCAATACACGCCGTTATAAAAGCCGACGCGTTCGTAATATTTTTTATCAAATAGATTATTGACGTTGATCGAGGCCGAAACATGTTCGTCGAACTGGTAGCGCGACATCAGGTTGACCACGGTGTAGGCCTGTTGCGTGATTTTGGTGCTTTCGGTAATCAGGTCACCGTTATCACCCCGGGCACCTGTCGGGCGCTGGGCAAAGTCGTAGGCATCGCTTTGCCAGTTCACCGCGCCACCCACCGTCAACCCACGCCACTGTCCCGGCAGGCGATAGGCCGTTGAGACTTTCAACAGATTAAGGGGCTGGTTGCGGTTGGCACGTTGCTTCTCGCCATTGCGTGAGTGGGTGTAGGTGTAGCCTGCGGTGAGGTTCCAGTCCGGCATGACCTCGCCCGATACCTCCACCTCAAAGCCTTGCACCTTATTGCCTTTACCGCCTGATTTGTAGAATTGCTCGCGCGTGATCGGGTCCGGCGGCGCACTGTTATCGAGCTCGGCGACGTTATCCTGGGTACTCCAGAAGTAAGCGCTGGCCAGGTTCAGGCGCTCGTTGAGCAGGCTGCCCTTGAGGCCGACCTCGTAGTTGCTGCCCACCACGGGTTCCAGGTACTTCTTGCTGGCATCACGTTCGTCCTGCGGGTTGAAAATATCGGTGTAGCTGGCATACACGGTGTATTCGGGCGTTATGTCGTAGAGCAAACCGGCATACGGCGTCCACATGTCGTTGTGGGTCTGGCTGGTTTTGCTGGCGTTGATCAACTGATTATTACTGTTGTAGTCGGGGGAGATCTTTTCGCTTTCCCAACTGCCGTAACGGCTTCCCAGCACAGCGTGCAGTCGGTCGGTGAGGCTCAGGCGCGTGGCCAGGTAACCCGCCGTCTGTTTTTTGCTGTCGTGTTGACCCTTCAGGCCGGTGGTGCGGTCGGGAAATTTTACGATACCGCCCATGTGTTGCCACTGTTTGATTTGTTCGTAGCCCTCGGGCGTTGTGTAGCGCTGGAACGGCGAAGTGTCCCGCTGTTCGGACTCGCCATACCCCACCATCAGCTCATGCTCGCGCCCGAACAATGGGTAGGCGCCGGTGAGATTGAAATCCACCACGTCCATTTTCGACGTGCCGACCATTTGGTTGGTCCAGGCGTTCATGCCGCTGCCATCCGGATTGGGGAAGCCGGCGCCTCCGTAATACACCTTGCCATCAGTGTCGCTCTGTCGATGGGTATACGCTGCTTTCAGGCGCCAGTCGGGGGACAGTTTGTGATCGATGGAGGCGAAGGTGGTCTTGTCTTTCAGCGGCCAGGAGCTCCAGTCGGCGGCCATGTTCGCCGAGCGCGACAGCCGGGCCTTGCTGCCGTCGCTGTTCCAATAGGGCAGGGTGCCCCAGGAGGTGCCTTGCACATGTTTGTTCTGATAGTCGAAACCTACGGCGACCACCGTGTCGTCCGTCAGGTCGCCTTCGAGAATGCCGTAGCCCACCTCCCGTTGCAGCGCGTAGTTGTCGCGATAGGACTGGCTGTCACGGTAAGCCAGTACGGTACGCCCGCGCAGTCGTCCATCAAACGCCAGGGGGCCGCCCACATCGACGTAGCTGTAGTAATTGTCATGGCTGGCAGCGCTGACGCCGGTCCTGGCCTGCCAGTCTGCGGTAGGGCGCTTGCGGATCATGTTGACCGTGGCCGAAGGGTCGCCTGCGCCGGTGGTCAGGCCAGTGGCGCCGCGCACGACCTCGATGCGGTCGTAAATGATGGTGTCGGCATCCGACTTCATACGCCCGAAGGTGCTGAGCATCCCGTCAACCTGGAAGTTGTTGATCGAATAGCCGCGGGACGAGTAACCCGCCCGATCCGAGTCCAGGTGCTGCACGGTTACCCCTGTGGTCTGGCGCAGGGCGTCGGTCAGCGTGTTGAGGTTGAAGTCATCCATCTGCTGGCGGGTGATCACCGAAATGGATTGCGGGGTTTCCTTGATGGACAGGTTCAGGCGGGTGGCGGTGCTCATCGAACCGGTGGTATAGGCCTGGCTGTGCTCGGTAGTGGCACCCAGGCCTTCGGCAGTGACACGGGTGCTACCCAGCTCCAGCACGGTGTGCTCGGGGTCGGTTTCGGCTAGCAGCTCCGGGCTCAGCACGACGCTGAACAGGCCAACGGTGAAGGTCATGGAGCGGGTAAAAGGCACAAACATCGCGGCAGACTCCTTGTCTTTGTGGCCTTCTCATTAAGAAAAGGCCTTGGCTCAAAGACGAAAGGAGGCGTGGAACTTTAGGCTTGAACGAGAATGATTGTTATCTTTTGATTGCAGAGCCAGTCATCACTTAACCACCACCTCGGCGGCATCAGCTTTTTTCGGCTTGAGCAGGCTGAAATCAATCAGGCCTTTTTTCTGGCCGATGTAGGGATCGCCAATCATCAGCGGACGCGCCTTGAAGCTGTCGCTGACCAGGCTTTTGCTGCGGTCCCACTCATCAAAACTCAACCCCGCCAAGTCAGCCCAGGTGTGAATCAGCTGTGAGCTGCTGGAGGCGCGCTGCAAGTCACCGGCGAAGCTCCAATCATGGGTTTCGCGCCATTTCGGTGAGGCGTAGGCCATGAACGGGATGGTGTACATCGGCGCAGTGGGTTTGCCCTCGTTACGGCCCAGGGTGCTATGGCCCGCCGAGTCGTAGACGTCTTCGCCATGGTCCGAGAGGTACAGCAGGAAGCCGTTGGGGTCGGTCTTGGCGTAATCCTTGATCAGGCTCGACACCACAAAGTCGTTGTACAGCACCGCGTTGTCGTAGCTGTTATAGATCGGCAGTTGGGCGTCGCTGATGCCGGCCGGTACGCCCTGGCGATCGGTGAATTTTTCAAACGTCGGCGGGTAGCGGTATTGATAGCTCATGTGAGTGCCCAGCAAATGCACCACGATGAATTTGCGCTCGGCGGGGTCGGCCATGGCCTTGGCGAACGGCGCCAGTACGTCGCCGTCGTATTGGCGGGCGTTCTGGTTGCGGTTGTTATTGAGATACACCTGCTCGTCGGCCTGTTCGGAAAAGGTCGTGAGCATGGTGTTGCGCTTGGTCATGGTCTGCTGGTTGGTGATCCAGTAGGTCTTGTAGCCGGCCTGTTTCATCACGCTGACAATCGACGGCGTCTTGAGGTACAGGTCCGGGTTCTCTTCATCAGCGAACGTCAGCACTTGTTGAAGCGCTTCAATGGTGTAGGGGCGTGGGGTGATGACGTTGTTGAACACCGCCAGTTGGTCGCGCAGCTTGTCCAGTTCCGGTGTGGTGTTGCGCGGGTAGCCATAAAGGCTCATGCGCTGGCGGTTGGTGGATTCACCGATCACCAGCACCAGCGTTGACGGTTGGCCGGCCATGGTGTCCTTGAGGTTCTTCAAGGGCGGGATCTTGCTGGCGCTGGTCAGCATGCCTTGCATGCTATTGAGCTGTTCGGTGTAGCGGCGGTAGGCGACGATCATCTGCCATGGCACGGCGGGCTCGACACGGGATTCGAAGCCGTCGATGGCCAGTTCCATGGTCGGGTTGGTCGCAATCTGTTTCACCAATGGGTAACCGACAACCGCCAGCACAATGGCGGTGGCCGCCAGAATCGATTGGCCTCGCGGCAGGTAAACCGGGCGCAGGCGCGTCCACAGGAAAACCGCCATGGCGGTATGGGCGAGAAACGCCAGCACAATCCACCAGGCGAAGTATTGGGTGGCGTATTCACCCGCTTCAGAGATGTTCGATTCGAACATGATGAAGATGACGCTTTGGGAAAATTCCTGCTGGTAGATGAAGAAATAACCCAGGCTGGCCATGGAGCAGGCCCACAGCACGACGCCGATCAAGGCGGCAAGCAGGCGCGTACGGCGCGGGAATAACAGCATTGGCGCGAGCCAGAACGCACTCAGGAAGAAGGCTTGACGAAAACCGCTGAAACCGGAGGTGCCGGTCAGCTGGATCAGGAGTTGGGTAATACCCGAGAAATACCAGAAAAACAGAAACAGCCAGCCGAGACCGGCCCAATCAAAGCCTTTCGCAGACGTGGTGCTGCGTTTGAACATCGCCATCCAGTAATCCAACCCGATAATTTTTGCAGTTGACGCGCAAGGACGCACGCAACAGAGGCCACCCATGCATGGGGTGGCCCTTCTCCGCGGGAGTATCGAGAGGGGTATGTGAAAACTTTGTGAGAATTTTGTGGGCGTTATCTTACATTCTGTTCAGCGGCGGTTCAGCAAAGGGCTGATCGTGCGGCTGAAGTCTGATCCAACTGGGCTTGAAGGTGCGAGCGCAGGCGCAGGACTTCCTGCTGCAGTTGATCGCGCTCTTCTTTCAATTGGCGCAATTCATCGCGACGGACGCTGACGTAAAGGGTCTGTGGCGGGCGGGTCATCTGTGCTGTGCTCATTGCTTACCTCGCAAATAGCCGGTAGATCGCGGTGCCGGAACGCATGAGTCGAGGTTCTCGGCAACAGTCGCAGCAATTCTGAATTCTTTTTTGAGTCAATGGAACTTTTTTATTTTTGGTGGTCGCTGTGACTTTTGGGGCGGTGATGCTGAAACGATGGCATTTTTTTGTCATGAAACTACACGGATCCGCTCTGGACTAACCCTCAATAGCCTCATTGCGCTATAAACTATGTCACACATTTATTTAGTAGTTAGGAGCATCAGCACATGCAACTGGGGATTATCGGACTAGGCCGCATGGGCGGTAACATTGCGCGGCGCCTGATGCTCAATGGGCATACCACCGTTGTATACGACCGTAACGAAGCATTCGTCAAAGGCTTGAGCGAGGAGGGCGCCACTGGCGTTGCCGACTTGAAGGCGTTGGTAGCCGGGCTGCAAAAGCCGCGCGCCGTGTGGGTGATGTTGCCGGCAGGCGCCCCCACCGAAGACACTATTAATCAATTGAGCGAGCTGCTTGAAGACGGTGATGTGATCATCGACGGCGGCAATACCATGTACAAAGACGACATCCGTCGCGCTAGAGCCTTGTCGGAAAAAGGTCTGCATTACGTCGACGTTGGCACCTCCGGTGGCGTCTGGGGGCTGGAGCGCGGCTATTGCATGATGATCGGTGGTGACGCCGAAACCGTGCAGCGCCTCGACCCGATCTTCGCCAGCCTGGCACCGGGCCTGGGCAACATCCCTCGCACCAAGGACCGTTCAGCCTCTGCCGACAGCCGCGCCGAGCATGGCTACATTCATGCCGGCCCAGCCGGTTCCGGGCACTTTGTGAAGATGATTCACAACGGCATTGAGTACGGGATGATGCAGGCTTTTGCCGAAGGTTTTGACATCCTCAAGACTAAAAACTCGGACAACCTGCCGGAGCACGAGCGCTTCGACCTCAACGTTGCCGATATCGCCGAAGTCTGGCGCCGTGGCAGCGTGGTGTCGTCCTGGCTGCTGGACCTGACCGCTGACGCGCTGGCCACCGACCCGAAACTCGACGGTTACTCCGGCTCCGTGGCCGACAGTGGCGAAGGCCGCTGGACCATCGAAGCGGCCATGGAGCAAGCGGTGCCGGTACCGGTGCTGTCTACCTCGCTGTTCGCACGCTTCCGTTCCCGCCAGCAGAGCACCTACGGTGACAAAATGCTGTCTGCCATGCGCTTCGGCTTTGGCGGCCATGTGGAGACTTCCAAAAAATGACGGCTAACGGCAAGAAACTCAAGGCCGAACCTGCACCTCCAACCACACTGTTCCTGTTTGGCGCCCATGGCGACCTGGTCAAGCGCCTGCTCATGCCGGCGCTGTACAACCTGAGTCGCGACGGGCTGCTCGGTGACGGCCTGCGCATTGTCGGCGTTGACCACAACGCGATCAGCGACGCCGACTTTGCCAAGAAGCTCGAGGATTTCATTCGCACCGAGGCCGCGAGCAAAGTCAAGGGCAAGGGTGAAAATGCCCTTGACCCCGAGCTGTGGGCCCAGTTGGCCAAAGGCATCAGCTACGTCGAGGGCGATTTCCTCGACGACAGCACCTATGCCGACATCGGCAAGAAGATCGCCGACAGCGGCACTGGCAACGCGGTGTTTTACCTGGCCACTGCACCGCGCTTCTTCAGTGAAGTGGTGCAGCGCCTGGGCAGCGCCGGTCTGCTCCAGGAAACCGATGACGCCTTCCGTCGCGTGGTGATCGAAAAGCCTTTCGGCTCCGACCTGGCGACCGCCGAAGCGCTGAACGCCAGCCTGCTCAAGGTGATGAGCGAGAAGCAGATCTATCGCATCGACCATTACCTGGGCAAGGAAACGGTTCAGAACATTTTGATCAGCCGTTTCTCCAACGTGCTGTTCGAAGCGTTCTGGAACAACCATTACATCGACCACGTGCAAATCACTGCGGCGGAAACCGTCGGTGTGGAAACCCGGGGTAATTTCTTCGAAAAAACCGGCACCCTGCGCGACATGGTACCCAACCACCTGTTCCAGTTGCTGGCGATGGTGGCCATGGAGCCGCCAGCGGCGTTCGGCGCCGATGCAGTGCGTGGTGAAAAGGCCAAGGTCGTCGGCGCCATTCGCCCCTGGTCCCTGGAAGATGCCCGAGCCAACTCGGTACGCGGCCAGTACACCGCCGGTGAAATGGCTGGCAAGCCGCTCCCCGGTTACCGCGAAGAGGCCAATGTCGCGCCCGACAGCAGTACCGAGACGTTCGTTGCGCTCAAGGTGATGATCGACAACTGGCGCTGGGTCGGCGTGCCGTTTTACCTGCGAACCGGCAAGCGCATGAGCATTCGCGACACGGAAATCGTGATCTGTTTCAAGCACGCACCGTATGCGCAGTTCCGCGATACCGAAGTGGATGAGCTCAAGCCCACCTACCTGAAAATCCAGATCCAGCCTAACGAAGGCATGTGGTTCGACCTGTTGGCGAAAAAGCCTGGGCCGACCCTGGAAATGGCTAATATCGAGTTGGGTTTCGACTACAAGGACTTCTTCGAAATGCAGCCGTCGACCGGGTATGAAACCCTCATCTATGACTGTATGACCGGTGACCAGACCTTGTTCCAGCGCGCCGACAACATCGAAAATGGCTGGCGTGCGGTGCAGCCGTTCCTGGATGCCTGGAAGGAAGACGGTGGTATCCAGACCTACAAGGCCGGTGAAGATGGCCCGGAGGCTGCCGATGCCTTACTGGCCCGCGATGGCCGCACCTGGCATAGCCTCGGATGAGTGATGCAACGATTCATCCCATCCGTTTTATCCTCAGTGATGTGGACGGTACGTTGCTGCATCCGGACCACAGCCTGAGCCAGCGCACGGCCGATGCGATTCGCGCCTTGCGCGACGCCGGGGTGTTTTTCAGCCTGGCCAGTGGGCGGCCGCCCAAGGCCATGCTGCACCTGATCGAGACCTTTGGCATTGATGTTCCGGTCGCTGGCTTTAATGGCGGCACGCTGATCAACCCGGATGGCAGCATCCTGGTTGCGCATCATTTGCCGACGGAAGCGGCGCTGGTGACCCTGGCGCTGTTTTCAGCGGAGCCGGACGTAGAGGTGTGGGTATTCGCCGACGGTGACTGGCTGCGCCGTGACCCTTCCGGGCCAATGGAGCAGCGTGAAGCCGATGGCCTGGGCTACGGGCCGGTGGTCGTGGAAAGTTTTGAGCCGTACCTGGACCGGGTCGACAAGATTGTCGCCGCCAGCAACAACACACAGTTGCTGGTGACACTGGAAGCGCAGTTGCAGCCCAGGGTGCAAGGGCTGGCTCAGGTGTCACGCTCGCAGCCGGTGTACCTGGACGTAACGGCGATGCTGGCCAACAAGGGCGAAGCCTTGAAGACCCTGGCTGCGCACCTTGGCGTGCCCATGGAACAGACGGCGGCTATCGGCGACGGCGGCAATGACCCGGCAATGTTTCAGGTTGCCGGCTTGTCGATTGCCATGGGGCAGGCGGAAGAGACCGTCAAGCGACAGGCCAACGTGGTGACCGGCAGCAATGTAGACAATGGTGCAGCGGAAGCGATCGAACGGTTTATTCTCGCGGCACAGTAAACGTCCACTGCACTTCTACTGAACGTGCGCTCATTGTCTTGCAGTCATGCAATGAGCGCATGTTGCAGTATCGATTTACTTCGGCATTGCCCACGACTTTAACTGATGGCCGTTTTTGTCGAGTTCGGCTCGGGCCTGCAACAACAAATCTTCCAATTGCGCCGGGTCGCTATACGTGCTCGACGTCAGTTGTTTGCTGCCGATACGGGTATTGGTACGGTCGATGACGCTCAGGCTGAGAGCGCCATTGCCATCGTGCCAGGCCACGCACTGAAAGGGCTGGAAAGCACGGTCTGCGATCAAAAGAGCTTCGTTGATGCGGAGCGGGGCGTTCATGTGGGTCTTCTCTCTAAATGCCCAATCAAGTGAATGCCGTCGGTTGGGCGAGCCAGGCGGCGAGTTACTTGTACTGATGCACGATGGCGGGGTACGGGTCACATCTTAGAACAAGAAATTTCAACCTTTCGTGATTGACGTCATGTAAGCGACTGTTTTAACAGCCCAATGAACGCTTTCCAGCGCTGCAACTTTTTACCCGTAACAGCCCCGCAGTGGCTTTCTGCCAACACTTATAGCGAAACGGTACAAGAACAGCGTCAATACCTTGCTAGTGTTAGCGACAGGCCTCACAAACCTTTGTTTCTAAATAACTTTAACAATATTGGCGCCAAGGAATAGTCATGGTTGTTACACCTGTTCAGCGACGCCTGCTGGTTGTTGACCCCTGCGATGACTGTCACGGGCTATTGCCCGGCCTGCGCACTGCCGGGTGGGAGGTGGACAACTGTGCATTGGGCGCCGTCGGCGACCGGTCGTGCGATGTGGGGCTGTTGCGATTACAGCCCTTTCACCTCGAGCGCCCCGAAGCGGTCAAGGAGCTGATCAGCCGCAGCGGCACCGAGTGGATTGCGGTGCTCAGCCAGGATGTTTTGCGCCTGCAAAATGTCGGTGATTTCGTCTGTGAATGGTTTTTCGACTTCCACACCTTGCCGTTTGATGTTGCACGCGTGCAGGTCACCCTCGGGCGCGCGTTCGGCATGGCGCGCCTGCGGGGCAAAGGCCACGCGCTGATTGAGGCGCAGGAACACGAGTTGCTGGGTGACAGCCGACCCATCCGCGAGTTGCGCAAATTACTGGCCAAACTTGCGCCAACGGAGTCTCCCGTGTTGATTCGGGGGGACAGCGGCACCGGCAAAGAGTTGGTGGCCAAGACCCTGCATCGTCAATCCCAGCGCCATGCCAAGCCGTTTGTCGCAATCAACTGCGGCGCGATTCCCGAGCACCTCATCCAGTCCGAACTGTTCGGCCATGAAAAGGGTGCGTTCACCGGTGCTCACCAGCGTAAGGTCGGGCGCATTGAGGCGGCCCACGGCGGCACGCTGTTTCTCGATGAAATCGGTGATTTGCCGATGGAGTTGCAAGCCAATCTGCTGCGCTTTCTCCAGGAGAAACAGATCGAGCGCGTTGGCGGCAGCCAGCCCATTGCGGTGGATGTGCGGGTGTTGGCAGCCACTCACGTTGATCTGGAAGCGGCGGTCGAGAAGGGCACGTTTCGAGAAGACTTGTATTACCGGCTCAATGTCCTGCAGGTGGTGACTGCGCCCCTGCGTGAGCGGCATGGCGACGTGGCCATGCTGGCCAATCACTTCTCGCGCTTCTACAGTCAGGAAACCGGGCGTCGAGCCCGCAGTTTCAGCGAGGAGGCCCTCGTCGCGATGGGGCAACACCCTTGGCCGGGCAATGTGCGCGAGCTGGCCAACCGTGTGCGCCGTGGTCTGGTGCTGGCCGAAGGGCGCCAGATCGAAGCCGTTGATCTGGGACTCCAGGACGAACAAGCAATCGTGCCGCCGATGGCTACACTGGAAGATTATAAGCACCGCGCCGAACGTCAGGCGTTGTGTGATGTGCTCAACCGGCACAGCGACAACCTGAGCGTCGCGGCCCGCATGCTGGGCGTGTCCCGGCCGACGTTCTACCGGTTGCTGCACAAACACCAGATCCGCTAGGGCGGGTAAACCGAAAAGCCCCGCAACGACCCTTATCGTTGCGGGGCTTTTCCTTGCGTGCTTTAAAAGTAGTACGGGAATTTCAAGCTGAACGTGAAGTCCGGTGCATCATCCGTCATGCCGATTGACAGGTTCGGTACGATGGTGAGGTTTTCCGAAGCGGCAATGGTCATGCCCACGTTGAAATAACCAGCGTTGGCGTCGCTGGAAACCACCGATTGCCAGTCCTGACCGGTCTGCTTGATCTTGCTTTTGCGCTGCACCAGGTCCGACACGGAAAACGACATGCTCATTTTCTCGTTAAGCGCGAAGGCTACCCCTACGCCCAGTTGAAAGCTGTCGCCCAGGCTGATTTTACCGGGGACTTTCTGATTGACGTTGGGGCTGATATCGCCGAACGACTCCTCGAAGTTATGGGTATACGACAGCGAACCGAACAGCACCGCCGGATCGAAGGTTTTCACCAGGGAGATGCCTGGCGTCACCGACCACACACCGTTACCCGTCGGCAGGCTTTCCGGCACGGCAAGGTTATTGTTATTGGCTTGCTCGATCAGCTTGATGCCATAGGGCTCCTCGCCAGTGGGGGCCTTGACACGCACCGATACCACGGCGTCCGGCAGGTTGGCAGTCTCATCAAGGAATTTGTAGGCGACACCAAAGTTGACGTCACCGATGGTTGGGTTTCGAGTGACGGAGGCTTCCGACATTGCGTTGGCGTCGCCGTTGACACCTCCCGACTGATACGTCGATTCGCGGTAAACCACCGGCACATTCAGGTCGAACTGCCAGCGGTTGTCCAGGTTGTAGCGCCCGGTCAGGTCCAGCGTCCAACTGTCGGATTTGATTCGGTCCAGGTTGATATTCCCGAGGAAGATCGAGTCCAGCGCCAAAAAGCCGTTGAGGGATAACTGCCGGGCGTCGTAGCGGGCATAGGTGACGCCGGTTTCAAAGCTGAATTTGCCGTTGCCGAAAAAGCCGCTGGCCTCGTTATAGAGGTTGCTGACACTTTGTGCCGGGGCCGAATCGTCCTTGAGGCTTTGCCCGTAGGAACTGCCGCCGCCCGCGCCACCCGACGCCGCAGCTGCGCCCACTCCAGGCGTATGACCTGCCACGGTAGTGCCGCCTTTCTGAAAGTCGGCCGGGGATTTTGCCAAGCGTTTAGGGGCGGGCGTTGCAGGTTGGTCTTCTACTTGTCGTACACGTTGCTCCAGCACGGCCAGTGCTTTTTGCTGCACTTCATAGCGTTGCTTGAGCTCTAAAAGTTGCTGCTTCAAGGTTTCGATGTCGGCGTCCGGCGCGGCATACAGCATGGATGCCGGCAATAGCGTACTCAAACAAATCACGGTACGTAACGATATCGATCGATGCATGAAATAAGCCGTCCCTTTCTAATGCGTAAGTGCCGTGGCTCAGCGTAGTTCAATAACCGGAAGGGCGGAGGCCTTTGAGTTGATCGAGGTTAAGGTTCTGGTTGATGTTGTTTAAACCGTTGTTGCCCAGCACCACGTTGAGTTGGGTCATATTGTTTACAAAGTTGCTGTTGCCCTGAATAACCGTGCCTTGCAGGACGTTGCCACCGCCAATTTGCTGCACCACATTGCCCTGGTTGTTATTGGCCTGAAGTGCCATTTGCAGCCCGCCGTTATTCGCCGTTACCGTTACTTGCCCTGCAGCGGTGCCACCGCTGATGGGCTGGCCTGCCATCAGCGCTTGGCCTGACTGTACGTAGTTGGCGGGGGCCAAACCGTTTTGGGTGACGTTGATGTCCACGCCGTTGCTGGCGGTGTTGCCGTCGCCTGCTGCGCGTACGCTTTGCGTCACGCCCTGTCCCGTTCCGAGGCCGGAGCCTCCGATTACCGTGCCGGTGCCTTGAGGTTGCTTGACGATGCCGTTGCCATCATTGCCGGTGACTTGCACATAAAACTGAGGGGTGACGGTGGACGCGTTGACTTGCATATTGGCGCTGCCAGTAACGGTTGCACCGGCGGCGTTGGTCCAGGTGCTGCTCATGACGATACCAAAACTGATAATCCGTCCCGGCATCACATAGCGTCCGCGCAGCTCGGCCATTTCCGAGTCCTTGAGTTCGATCGGCTTGAACGCCGAGGAAGCATAAGCAGGTGCAGTGGCTGCCAGGCACATGACCGTCAGCCAACGGAGAGTGTTCATCGTTTGCTCCTGGAGCGTCCTGCTCCTTATTGCGCCTCTAAAAGAAGTCGCTCTGGATAAAACCGAAGTCCATCAGTTCACTGTCGCGTACCGGGCTGAACCCGTTCAGTTGGCTCCTGGCGGTCAGCGGGGTGGGCGGGGTCAGCAGGGCGTTGGTCTTGTCATAACCCTCGCCGATGACGGCGAATACGATGCCATTCCAACCCTTGACGAAATCGTCCTTGGCGTAGCGCTTGTTGCCCAGCACGGGGTCGCCGATATAGGCCCAGTCTTTGTCGGCTCGCTGCAACACCACGAAGTGCTTGTAGCCGCGAATGTCCAACAACACCACGACCGGTACTTTTACGGTGATGAGTACCTCAGGTGTAATCCGGTAGCCCTTGGCGCGCATATGGATGCTTTCCAGGTAGCGCTTCATGTCGAGCATGGAGAAACCCTGGGTGCGCACCAGATTCTGGTCGGCGTTGACCAGCATGCCCTTGATGACGTGGTCTTCATCCACATCCATCCAATAGGCTTGGCGCAGGATGGTCGCCAGTGCGGCGGCGCCACAGCTGAAATCGGTTTTCTGTTCCACCAGGTTGGCGAACTTGCGTTCACGGATGCTCTCGACTTTCTTGTAGACCACCGCGCCATTGGGCATGACCACTGCCATTTGCGCTGCCCAGGTCGGGCCGGTGAGTGCTAGCAGCAGAAGGAGGGCTCCGAGGCGCATGATCGTATGACCTGTTGGACGCTGGAATAAAAAGGGCCCTGTTGCCAGGGCCCGATCTGGATCAGAAGCGAGTGACTGCTACGTTGTTCTGACCTTGGTTGCCGCTGCCCGACAGAACGTTGGAGTTCGATATCCCAGAACTGAAGTTCATCGAGTTGTTCACGCTGGCATTGTTGACCACGGGTTTGGTGCTCCAGCCGTGGCCGCTGCTCAGGTTGAGGGTCAGGTTGCCCGACACGTCCTGCACGCCGGTGACGGTTGCAGCGCCGCTGCTGCCATTGCCGGAGGCCAGTGCAACACTGCTGCTGCCTTGGTTGGAGGTGCCTGCTTCGGAGTTCAGTTGAATGATGCCCGAGGCATGGTTGCCGCTGTCGTTCAGAGAGGCATTGTTTTTAGTGGCGCTGTTGAGCACCTTGTTGCCGGTGTTCGACTGTGCGGCGCCGGCACTGGCGAACACGAAGTCTGCATCGCCGGAAACGATGGCCACATCGTTTTTGCCTTGGTTGTTGTCGCCGCTCAGCACGTTGCCGTTGGCCACGCCACTGATGTTGTTGTAGGAATCATTGGCTGACGCGTTGTTTTTGGTTTTTTCATTGGTGACCACGTTGCCGTGGTTGGTTTGACCATCCAGCGTGGTCGCGGAAGCGGTGGTAGGCGCTGGCTGTGGATGATGGTTGGGTTGACCCGCTTGAGCAGCAACAGCCATGAGCGCAGCGAGAGCGAAAGCCAGTGGTTTGAGAGCCATTGTAGTTTTCATGGTGTATCTCCTTGCTTCTAATTAGTTGGTTAAGTGTTGGTGCGGTCCAGCGATCGACTCAGCTCCATCAGTTGAGTCGTAAGTTCAGGGTGTTAGCCACTCGGTTCCCCACCCCGGCGCTCTGGTTGACCTGAACCACTCCACGGCTGCCGGTGAAGGCCTGGTCGCTGGTAACGACCTGGCGGCTGCCAGTGGTAGGGGTCAACCCTGAGTCGGTTGCAAGCGCAACGGTCTGTTGCGACATGACGCTGTCGTCGATGCTCTGCGGGCCAGCATTCACGCTGATGCGCACGGCATTGATCATCTGGTTCTGGGCCCCGGCGGACTGGTTGACACTCAGTGCACCGTTGCCATTGCTGAAAGAGTTGCCCTGGATCGCAGCGTTAGCGTTCAGGGAGCGGTCGGCCGCAGCGCCGCTGATTTTTTGTGTGACGGAAATGTTTGCCAGGGCGTTGTGGCCCACTGCAATGGCGAGGTTGTTGCTCAACTGTTGCTGGTCGCCGGCTGCCTGGTTGGTCGAGACCACACCGTCGTATTGCTTGCCGGAGTTCGTGATGGTTGCGTTGTTGTTGCTGTCGGCCATCGCCGCTGTGCAACTGAGCGCCGCAAGGAGCATCCAGGAGCCGTTCATTTCATTGCCCCCCCGACCATGCCACTGATGTTGTTCAAGGGGGCGAGACCGCTGGATATCGCACCATTGACCGTGCCGGAGATGCCGCCACCACTGGTGTGGCCGGCCGCGCTGCCGGCACCCAGGCCTGTACTGCTACCGAATGTGTTCAGGCCAGTAATGTCGCCATTGGGCATGATGCTGCGCGTCAGGCTTGAGCCAGTGCTGATACCCGCGATGTCGTTGTCGCTGAGTTCATTGCTGGCAGCGTGCAGGACTTGGGCTGATGGGTTGGCATTCACGGTGTTGGGGTAGGGGTCTTTACCGCGTGAGCGACCGATTGCATAAGGTTGAACCTGACGCTGGATCACAATCACACCGTCACCGTCCGCCAAAGCCGGAAGGCTTGCGCTGGCACTCAGTACACAGCTGATCAGCAGGAGGCTCAGTGAGCTCGGATTATGTGTGTCCACGGCAGTGTTCCTTATTCTTCGCGCTGACCCTAAACAGCGCTGTAAGGGAAAGAGCAGAACGCGTGCCGCTTTTTATTTGTTGTTGATATTCAGCGAGTTGTAATTAAACCGAGACCCTGTGATGGCTGTGGTGTTTCACCGTTGAGACAGTGCCCGCGCGGCCCTCTATGCGCAGCCCCACGTCAAGGCTGTCTCAGCGGTGTAACAGTCGGCATGACAAAACGATGAATCCGCTCGGGGCGGGCGATTCAGAGGAGGGAGGTGTTTCAAAAATGGACACTGTCGCCGCGAGCAGGCCCGCAGGTGCGGGCACAAGGCTTAGCCCTTGGGTGCTTTACGCGGGATGGCATTGAGTACGGGGTTGCCATCCTGGTTCTGCGTCAGATAAACCGGCAAAACCTTGGGCAGGGAGGGGACGAGGTTGTTGACTTCATTGATGTTGTAGATGCCGCCGATGCGAATGGCTCCGGTACTGGCGTCTGCCAGCATCACCGGTTTGTTCAGGTAGCGGTTGATCAGCGGCAACGCGTCGGTCAACGCCAGGTTGTCGAGCACCAGCTTGCCCTGGCGCCATGCCAGGCCTGCGTCATTGGGGTTGATGGTGGCGACCTGCGGGGCGGCGTCACCGTGGTGATAGCTGGCTTGCATGCCTGGGCTCAGTGCGACGCTGGCGTGGGCCTGGTCGCTGGAAATCTGCACCGAGCCTTCAAGCAACATCACCCGCACCTGGTCCTCATACTTCCAGACGTTGAATTGGGTGCCTGTGACCCGCACCTGTCCCTCGCCCGCCCGCACGATAAACGGGTGCTTGCTGTCATGGGCAACGTTGAAAAATGCCTCGCCCTTTTTCAAGGTGACCCGGCGTTGGTCCTTGTAGTTGCTGAACACCAGCTCGGTGCCCAGGTTCAACTCGACCTGGCTGCCATCGCCGAGCGTAACCTTGCGTTGGTCATTGGTGGCTTCGAAATGTTCATAGGCGCTGGGCAACCAACCCGCTTCCCAGCCGGTGAAGGCGGCAAGCGGCAAGGCGCCAAGGCAGACAGCGGCGGCCACCGCGTAAGTGCGCAAGCGGCGGCGTGGCGTGAGCGGCAGCACAATCGGTGCCGGCTCGTGACGCGGCAGGTGATCGGCGATCTCCCAGATTTCCAGCATGGCCGCGTATTCGAAGGCGTGCAGTGGATGCGCATCGTGCCATTGCGCAAAAGCCTGACGCTCGCCCGCCGTGCAATCACTGGCATGCAGTCGCATGCACCAATGCGCGGCAGCGTCGGTGATGGCGTCATATTCGGCTTCTGAAAGGGGCTTGTCGCTCATGGGCTCATCCTGATTTCGCCCATTCTAACCTCTGGAGGCAGACGGCGAGAACCGCCGTCATGGCGATTGCATATCAATTGGAACTTATTCTCGTTTGTAAATATCAGAAAATACAGGACACGAGTCCGTCATCCCCCCAATGGAGATCGAAAATGCTCAAGAAAACCGTAGTCGCCCTGTGTGCAACCACCGCGCTGCTGAGTGCTGGCGCAGCCCTTGCCGATAAGCCAGGTGCCGGCTGGATTACCATCGAAAAAGCCATTGAGACCGCCAAGACCAAGGCGGCATATGTCGAGGTCTATAGCGCCGAAGCCGATGACAAGGGCTACTGGGAAGTCAAAGGGCGCAAATCCGATGGCACCGTCTATGAAGCACGCATCGACGGCATGTCGGGCAACATCCTGCGTGACCAGAAAGACTGACGTGACCTGCGGGGGCTGCTCAGGCCCCCGGATCCAGAAGACGGCCCAGATGAGTCATCAGGTAGGTGACTGAGTCGGCGTTGGCCAGGATGGTGTCAATGCGTTTGTCGGGGTTACTCATGAACACCTGCCGAGCGTCGTCGAGGTTCTTCGAACCCGTGGCGTTAAGGACTATGCGTTTGACGTGACGGGTATCCGTTTCATCCCCATAGTCTTCCCATGAAGCCGTGACATCATCCCAGGTCTTGAACAACATGGTTGCCGGCGTCAACGTGGACAGTGCAGTCCGGCGTATATCCTCCAGGTCGGTCTTCAACTCTCGAGCACCCGGTCTGGCTGTATTCATCAGGTCAGGGAACGGTCGCATACTGTCAAGGTAGGCGATGTCGGCAGTCTTGGCCTTCAAGTGTGTCAACTCGTGTATCAGTACGCTGGCTCTGGCGTGGGCCGAGATATCGAAGGGTGAGTTCAGGCGATTCTGGTAAGCATCCAAATGCGGATCAAAGAACCGATCGAGCAGATACAGCTTACGGTCCTTGTCCCCGTCGAGCACAAAGGCGTAACTCACGGTCGGGTTCAAGCGGCTGGTCCCGCTGACAAAACGCTTGGAATCGGGGCCGGTCAAGCTCGGGTCGCTCAACTCCTCCAGCATCCCGTCGACTATCTTCTCGATCCTCTGCAACTGATCAGGGGTCAGGCTGATGACACCGAACATTTCACCCAAAAAGAGACCTACCCGGCTATTGGGGTCGAGCGATTTAGAAAATTGAGTGATGTTGCGCTTGCACGTGACGGCGTAGTAAGTCGCCACGTTCAACGCCTCATTAATGACTTGAGCTTTCCAGTTGGACAGCGCCGCAATGTCGCGGATGCCGGTCGCCTGGATATTGATGGCCTCCCGTTCGCCGCCGCGTGTTCTTATGCGCGACAGGACCTTGCCGAAGCGTGGGTTATGGCGGCTGAGGTCCAGCACCCATTGCCCCTTGGCATCGCGGCCAACATAGGGGCCGCGCTGATCGGTGTTTGCCAGGCGCCAGCGTTGGGCGGTTTTCTTGACTGAATACACTTTGCCGTCCAGCGGGACATAGTTTTTCAACGTCTTCTTGTCGCTATAAACATGGGTGACGCTGCTTTTTTCAAGGTCCTTCAAGGCGATATCGTGATCCTCGAAAGGCTGCAGCCGAGTGCGTGAGGGGGCGGTGATGTCCAGCGTCGCCAGGCGGGTGGCGGTCGGCAGGGTTTCGTCTGTCAGGTCGGCCTCGGGCACCTCCTTTCCCGTGGGGGGCAGTTGTGCGGTGCCCTCAAGCTCACTGCGCAGAGAGGCCATTTGCGCCACGCCTCTGACAAAGTCCTTTAATGCGGCCCTCCATTGGTGCAATTGCAGGGCTTCGGCTGAACGCTTGAACAGCGTATAGCTGCGCCAGACCACCAGTGGGTACGCGAGTTTGCCCGCCATGAATTGCACAGCCGTGGGGATTTCTTTGCCCAACAGGCCGGTCACTCTGTCCCATAGCCCCTTGGCGCCTTTCTCGAACTGGCAGGCAAGCATCTTGAGCAGGATCTGCGTGTTGTCATCGAACAGGGAGTGAAGGGCGTTCGAGCTTATCGCGGTCGAGGCGAGGCGAAGGTCGGAGGGGCGATGATGGTTGTTTTGCAGCAAGTTGCGGTAAGTGGCCTGATGTGGGTGCGCCAGATACATGATGACCCCGTCCTGAAGTTCTCCCGGCCTCTCCAATTCATCCAGCAACGCTCGCTCGTTCGCATATTCCTTGAACACATGGTTTTCGCTGTAGGGCGCATAAAGTACCAGGGGGGCCGCGCCTGCCGTTTCATCACCTATCAGGTACATGCCCAGTACCTTGACGGGGGTAGCGCCTTCGGTCGCCATCAACTCCAGCGGCCGAATCATGGCCGATGCACCTGGGAGCGACGCACGCGCCAGGGCGTCTGGCATGTCGAACACCTGTTGGACCCTGCTCAGGGCTTGCGTGGAAAGTCGCTCTTGCAGCTTTTGCTCGTGGGCGTATTGCAACGATTGCCAAGGTAATTGCCGGCAAAACAAACGTCGGCGTTTGCGGCCTTCCTCGGTTTGACTGTTCAACCGGCTTTGCAGCAGCGTCTGGTAGGCGGTTTTCAGATCCAGCTGCCGGACCATCTGAATCACCGCAGTTGCGTCCAACGTGTCCGGCAAGGGGGCGGCGGTGCGTGAGCGTGGGCGAATGCTTTGGGCGTCCTGGTCAGGCCAGTGCTGCAGGGCAAAGTCGGTCAGGCTGTAGGTATGGATGTCGAGGGCCTGGTGAAGGGGGATCAGAATGTTGTCGGGGTTGAGGGGCTGGCCGGGAAAGCGTGCCGTCAGCAGCTTCTGCAGTTCTGTGAGGGCGTACGCACGCAAGGGCGTGATCCCGTGCAAGTAGTCTTCTTCTTCGGGGGCGCTGTTGTGGTACTGCTCGAGAAGCTCCGCCTGATGGATCTGGTCTTGTGTCTGCGCCATTCCCAGCCAGACCGGCAGGGCCTGCTGGTTGATCATACCGTCGGCCACCGCGATTGCCCGTGCAAGGTTGGTGGGCGGCGCCTCCTCCAAGACCCTATCCAGGCCGTCCTGGAACGCGCGGGCGGGCAATTTCAGGGTGAGCAGGTGGTCAACCCCGTCCATGACATAGTCGCTGTAGGTTTTCAGGCGATTATCCAGCACGTTATCGTCAACGCGTTGCAGGGGACCCAATCGATAAACCTGATGGGGCACTCGCTGGGAAATGGGCAGGTTTTCCAGCAGGCTCAAGCGCCTGATCGGGTGCTCAAGACGCTCTGTTGTCGCCTCGCGAAAGGCTTGAATCGAGGCAAAGGCCTCATGCCCGCGCCGTGGCGTCCAGAGCACCACCTGGCCGGAGAAATCCGGATCGATACCGCCGCGTTCAGTCAGTAAAAACGTATTGGCAAGCGGCACGGATTTAACCGGCGAGCCGACATCCAGCGTCAAGGCGTAGGCATCCGGCAAAAAACCGTTGAGGCCATGTCGCGTCAAGCGCACAAGGCTGTCGGCCCTGAGTACGGTGTCGAGTATTTCCTGGCTGCGAGAGGGCAGGGTTTTACCCAATAGCCTCAGTTCGGCCTCGCTGCGTAACCCTAGCAGCAGCGAGTGGGCGTGTTTGTTGCTGAGGCTGCTGAGAAACAGACGTGGGAGTTCGCGCATCTCGTGGCTGGCGAACACCTTCAAGCCTTCATCAATCACCTTGTTGAACCTGCTTACGGTGATGCTGGGCAACCGCAGGGCGACACGCGGGTCGAGCTTCTCGTAAAGACCGATCCCGGCGACGTCGGAAACGGGCCCGGTTTTTATGCTCAGACGCTCGATAAAGTGCTCAACCATGCTCAGGGAGGCGACTGGGGGGCGCTCTTCACGTTCTTTGGCCTGCGTGTCGTAGGTGTTGATAAAGACTTCATCTGCCTTGAGATCCAGACGCTGTGACTGCAGTTGCGCGTCCAGGGCGTGGGCGACCATGCTGCGTAATGTCGGATGACTTTTGCGCTCGATGGCCAGTGTGTTCTCGGCGGCCTTCAGGCGCTGGAGGTGCGGCTTGGCGCGTTCTGCCTTTACCGTAGAGGGGCGGCCATTACCGCTGGTGGCGGGGTGGACGGTCCAACGCCCACCGGTGTCCAGCGGCGCGAGGCGATCATCCAGCATGGTGCGTACATCCAGCGCGTAATCGAGCAGGGCGCTCAGGTCTACCTGGCCATCGCTGCGCCGGTAGAGTTCCAGTGCGTGGTTCATATTGCTGATTTGCGTTCGCGCGATGTCTTCGATCATTCCGGGAAAAATGCTGCCCATCACCGGCCGGGTCGCGATGTTTATCTGTTCCAGGCCGATAAACACGTTGCGCTCGTCCAGTGAAAGGAAATTGAGTAGCTCGTCTTCGTGCCCCGCGGCCTTGAGCATGCTCAATAACGTCTCTTTCAGGTCATCCAGGTCTTTGACCACCTGTAATCCACGAGACTGCGTGTAAAGGTAAGCGTTGTTCTCGTGGATCATCAGGGTGCTGGCCAGCTCCACGTAGTGCTGGTAAGGCGCGTACACACGTACTTTTTCAACACTCAGGCGAGTGGCGTAGGCGCTGCGAGCGGCCTGATCACTCAGGAACATTGCCTGGAGCATGTGACTTTCGTCGGCGCTGATGAGGTTGTTTTGGCGCTTGAGCAGGGTATCGACGCGAAACTTATCCGCCATGACCTGTGCGAAAAAATCCAGGCGTGAGGCGCCGTTGTCTGTGTCTTCGTTCCAGTAGGTCTGCAGCAGGCTGTCCAGCAGCTTCGACAGCATGCTGGAGGTCTGTTCGATTAAGCTCTCCCACTGTTGGCGATCTTGTTCCAACTGGCGCTGGTTGAAGGCGGTTGTGACATGTTTCGGGTTCAAGAACTCGCGGCTTTGCTCTTTTGGCCAGGCATGTCCTACATAAAACTGCAGGAGTACTTCGCTTAATGGCAGGGAATCCACCCAGCGTCGATTGGCGTCCCCGAGGTTTTGTATAAAACAGTTCACCCGCGTATCACGTTGATCCAGGCCCGGGAAATAAGACCGCGCCATGATGCCGAGCAGTGTGTCGAGCATGCTGGGCAACGTGGGAATGTTTTGCAGTTGCCCAAGCATGGCTTGCACGTTCGCCTGTTGGCAAACCTGCAGGGTTTGCTCCTGGTCTTCCATGACAGCGCCTTCGACGATCAGGGTGGTCAACGTGATGGGCGTGCCAACGGGCAATGCGTTGCGCTGGGCGATCGACAGGAACCTGATCAAGTCCACGCGCTGCTGCGCATCCGCCAACTGCGCGCTGACCGCGGCGAGTAGCGAGGCATGATCGTCTGAGACCTGAATGCCCGCATAAGGTGTGTAAAGCAGGGCCTTGCCACCGTCCGGGCTGGGGCTCATCACGAAAGCCCCAGCCATTGGAATCGCAGGCTGGCCGCTAACGTGGATCATCAGCTTTTCGACGCGCATGGGATGGTCGCGCAGTCGCGCATCCTGCCGGGCGGCATCGGTGGCGTAGTACAGCGTATGCAGCCAATCCAGGTCTTTGACTGTCAGCCCCAGCGCACGCTCGCGCTCGCTGGGTGTTTTTCTGCTGACGGGCAGCAGGAACTCGTCGAAAAAATACGCAGGGGTCGCGCGGATCATGGTCTGCCTCCAATGTGCATAGGAGTTGGCAGCGTAAATAGGCGCAGGCGGCGAGCAGGGGTAAATAATCAGCCCCGGTGCAAGTTGACAGCAGGCCGCGTGCGTGGTGTTTAATCAACGGCCTGAATGTTCATTCGTTGCCCCTTCCAATCATAAAAACGGAGCTTCAAATGTCTGCGCAGTCTCCGACAGTTGCCACGGCATCAACCTCAATCGGCTTCTCTGAGCTGGTGGCATTGCTACAACAGATTTTTATCAGGCATGGCACATCCCCGCAGGTGGCTGCCATCCTGGCGCACAACTGCGCCAGCGCCGAACGCGATGGTGCCCACAGTCATGGCATCTTCCGGATTCCGGGGTATCTCAGCACGCTGGCCAGCGGCTGGGTTGACGGCAAAGCCGTGCCGGTGGTCACGGACGTCGCGTCCGGTTGCGTGCGGGTAGACGCCTGCAACGGCTTCGCCCAACCGGCGTTGGCGGCGGCCCGTTCACAGCTGGTAGCCAAGGCCCGCAGCGCCGGCATTGCGTTGCTGGCTATTCACAACTCCCATCATTTCGCCGCGTTGTGGCCGGATGTCGAACCCTTCGCCGAAGAAGGGCTGGTGGCGCTGAGCGTGGTCAACAGCATGACCTGCGTAGTGCCGCATGGCGCCGATCGGCCCCTGTTCGGCACCAATCCCATTGCGTTTGCCGCACCCCGGGCAGACGGCGCGCCCATTGTGTTTGACCTGGCCACCAGCGCCATCGCCCACGGTGACGTGCAGATTGCCGCACGCAAGGGCGAGCGCCTTGAGCCCGGTATGGGCGTCGACAGCCTGGGCCAGCCGACCCAGGACCCCAAGGCGATTCTTGAGGGCGGGGCGTTGTTGCCGTTTGGCGGCCACAAAGGCTCGGCGCTGTCGATGATGGTCGAGTTGTTGGCAGCGGCGCTCACCGGGGGCAACTTCTCATTTGAATTCAATTGGTCGGATCACCCGGGCGCGCGCACGCCGTGGACCGGACAGCTACTGATTCTGATCGACCCAAGCAAAACCGCCGGGCAACACTTTGCCGAGCGCAGCCAGGAGTTGGTGCGGCAGATGCATGCGGCGGGGTTGCGGCGGTTGCCGGGGGATCGGCGTCATCGCACACGGGCGAAGTCGCAGGAGACAGGTATTGTGATTGAGGCGAAGGACCTTCGGCAATTGCAGGAATTGGCCGAGGGTTAAAAGGGGCCGCTGCCTCAGGCAGCAGCCCCCGTTGCTCAGTTGCGGCGACCGAGCAGCAGGCCGACCACCAGGCCAAAGCCTGCGGAAATCGCCACGGTCTGCCATGGATGACCACCGATGTAGGTTTCGGTGGCATCGACGACAGGCTTGCTGCGCTCGCGCACGTTGGACACCGAGTCCAGCGCTTGCTTGAGCTTGATGGCAACCTGCTCGCGCAAGGTTTCGCCTTCTTCGCCTATCAGGGACGCGCTGCTTTTGAGCAGTTTGTCCGATTCTTCGATCAGCGCCGTCAGTTCACTGAAAGCTTGATCCTTGATTTGGTCTTCGACAGCTTGGGCGGCAGTTTTGCGGGCCATTGTGTGACTCCTTGCAGGTAAATGTGACAGTGAACAATGGAGTATCGGGTTGCGGCAAAAGTTGCAGTTTTTTTGCCCATAGCGTGTGCTCGAGCAAAATCCGAATCTGGAAGTTTCGACCTACAGTGTAAGATGTCACCTATTTGTGCAGCAGGTAATTCAACATGAGCTTCAATCTGGCCAACAAAACCCTCGCCGAACGCGCCGAGCTGGAAGATGAAAAGTCCCGCCTCTACGACCTGTGGCAAACCAACCTGGGCAAGGCCAAAGGTGAAGCGGCACGCTTGTTCGGCGAGCGCGCCAAGCGCAAGGGCAAGTGGGCTGAGTGGGTACGTGCGGAACTGGACGGGATGTCACCGCCGGAGTTTTCCAACATGGTGCGCAGCGAAGTCAACAAGCTGATGGCTGCGGCTAAGTAAAGCACGCCACAATCGCCTCACGTACTTTAAGCAACACCGGATCAAGCTGGGCCTGGGTGCGCCAGCCCAGTTCCACCGGGTAGCGCGGTAGCGCCAGCGGGCAGGGCAACACGCGCAAGCCGGTCATCTGCGCAATGGCCTCGGCGGCATGCCCGGGAATCGTCGCCAGCGCCTGGCTGCCCTTGAGCAAGTACGGCAGCGCGGCAAAATGGCTGGTGGATGCGCACACCTGGCGGCTCAGCCCTTGCGCCGCCAAACCTTCGTCGGTAATCCCGATAAACCCTCCCGACGACACCAGCACATGCTCGCGCGTGACGAATTCTTCCAGGCTGATGCCGTGTTGGCCTGGCGTCAGGCTTTGCGGGTCTATCAGGCAGCGGTAATCACCGTCTCCCAGCACGTGCCGGCTCAGCCGGCGCTCGGCAAAGCCACCGGCGGTAATCGCCAGGTCCAGGGTGCGGTCGAGCAGGGCGGCGGCGACGATTTGGCTATGGGTCTGGCGGAAAATCACCCGCAGTTTGGGCGCGCGTTGCGCTATTTCCTCCATTAGCCGGCGGCCGTGGGCGATTTCGAAGTCATCGGACAAACCCAGCACCACCGACCGTCCCTGGTAGTCGGGATGAGTCGGATGGGTCATCGCCAGGCTCTGCCGACAGCGGTCCAGTGCCTCGCTGATGACCGGCTTCAACTGATTGGCCCGCAGGGTCGGCGCCAAGCCACGGCCAGTGCGCACGAACAGCTGGTCGCCATACATTTCGCGTAAGCGCCGCAAACCGGCACTGATTGCCGACTGGGTGACGCCCAGGCGCAATGCCGCGCGGCTGGCGCTGGACTCGTCGTGCAGGGCCTCGAAGGTTTTCAGCAGGTTAAGGTCAATCTGCGCGATATTCATTTGGCTCATATCATTCAGCACTGAAGTGGGCTTTATTCATGATCCTGGCTGGCCGGAGAATGGGCAACCCCCCTTGTTCGGAGTGTTCGTCATGCCTATTTCTACCGTGGCCGCATTGCAAATCGGCGCCCTGCCGGATGGCAAGGCGCAAACCCTGGCACAAATCCTGACCTATGAGGACGAAATACTGCGCAGTGGCGCGCAATTGGTGGTGATGCCGGAGGCCTTGCTCGGCGGCTACCCCAAGGGCGAAAGCTTCGGCACGCAGTTGGGTTATCGCCTGCCGGAGGGCCGCGAAGCGTTTGCGCGGTATTTTGCCAATGCCATCGACGTGCCGGGCATCGAGACCGAGGCCCTGGCCGGGTTGTCGGCACGTACCGGCGCGAGCCTGGTACTCGGTGTGATTGAGCGCAGTGGCAGTACGCTGTATTGCACCGTGCTGTATTTCGAGCCGTCGGGCGGCCTGGTCGCCAAGCACCGCAAGTTGATGCCCACCGGCACCGAACGGCTGATCTGGGGCAAGGGCGATGGCTCGACCTTGCCGGTGATCGACGCAGCGGTAGGCCGCATCGGCGGCGCAGTGTGCTGGGAAAACATGATGCCGTTGCTGCGCACAGCGATGTACGCCAAGGGCGTGGAGGTGTGGTGCGCGCCGACCGTGGATGAGCGCGAGATGTGGCAGGTGAGCATGCGCCATATTGCTCACGAAGGTCGCTGCTTTGTGGTGAGTGCCTGTCAGGTGCAGGCTTCTCCCGAGGCGCTGGGGGTGAAGGTTGCCAACTGGCCATCAGACCGCGCGTTGATCGCCGGCGGCAGCGTGATTGTCGGGCCGATGGGCGACATCCTGGCCGGGCCGCTGGTGGGAGAGGCGGGGTTATTGATCGCGCAGATCGACACCGATGACCTGGTGCGGGCGCGGTATGACTATGACGTAGTGGGGCATTACGCGCGGCCGGATGTTTTTGAGCTGGTGGTGGATGAACGTGCCAAACCGGGTGTGCGCTACATCACTGACTAAAACCCGCTGGAACAATGTGGGCGCTGGCTTGCCTGCGATAGCGGTATGTCAGTCAACACCTCTGCTGCTGACCCGGCGCCATCGCAGGCAAGCCAGCGCCCACATTAATTTTCAGCGCTTGTGCAATTGTGATTCAAGCCATTCCTCGCGGGTCATTTCCCACAGCTCGCGTGGGAAAGTCCCTTCTACAAACTCCCCGTTATCCGTGCGGATCAACCGCATCCCCGTGCGCTCGGAAATCCGCCGTGACCCCAGGTTAGGCGCAGCCTTGGGCACGCGCAGCAGCGGGCGTTTGAGCGTGCCGAACCAGTATTCGGTCACCGCCGCACTGGCTTCGCTCATCAAGCCCTGGCCTTGCCACTGCGGGCCCAGCCAGAAACCTCGGTTGTTGTCCTGTTCGTCCATCAGGCTGATATTGCCGATCAGTTGCTCGGGCGCGCTGTTGAGGCGGATCGACCAGTGCCACTCCTCGCCACGGGCCATGGCGGGCAGGGCGTTCTGTTGCAGATAAGTGCGTGCGCCGTCAGCCGGGTAGGGCCAGGGCACCAGGGCATTGAGGTAGCGCACCACTTCCCAATGCGGGAATTGCTGCTGGATACCGTCCGCGTCGTCCAGGGTGAGCGGGCGCAGGATCAGTCGTTCAGTGAGCAATATCGGTTGCATGGCAGTTACCAGGTCGCCGTGTTCGGCAGGTCCAACGTACCGCGCTCCACGAAGCGCATGGTGCCGAATAGCCCACCGGCCAGTTTGCCACGCAGTACGTACGGCAAGTTGTTCAAGCTCTGGGTCTGGCTCAGCCCCAGCGTTTGACGCAACACCGAAAACGCCGAAACGCTGACCGGCACCATCAGCACGGTCTCGGAAAAGCGTGCAATGGTACCGGCTTGATCACTCACCCCCGACGCCAGCGGCCGACCATTCACGTCCAGGTCCAGGGCTACGCCGCTGTAGTCGATCGCCGTTTCATTGGGGTTTTGCACCCGCAGCTTCACGGCGAAGCGTACTTCCAGGTCCTGGCTTTGCAGCGGCTCGATGCCGACCACCGTAATGTTGACCGGGTCGCGGTTGGGGAACAGCGCGCAGGCGCTCAAGGTAAGCAGCAGCAGCGATAGAACCATGAGCTTGCGCATTAAAGATGCTCCTATTTCGTGACGTCCGGATCCTGCATGACCTTGAGGGTAGAGGACTCCGGATCAAATTCATCCTCTTCCAGCTCTAAGAACTCTTCCGGCAGGAAAATGTTCAGCACAATTGCACAGAACGCACCCACGGTGATGGGCGACTCGAAGATGTTGTGCAGCGCCTTGGGCAAGTCGCGCAAGACTTCCGGCACGGCCGCGACACCCAGGCCCATGCCCAGGGAAATCGCCACAATCAGCACATTGCGCCGATGCAGCCCGGCTTCGGCAAGAATCTTGATCCCGGCCACGGCCACGGTGCCGAACATGATCAGGGTGGCGCCGCCGAGTACCGGTTTGGGCATCAGTTGCAGCACGGCTCCGATCATCGGGAACAGCCCCAGCAGCACCAGCAGGCCGGCGATAAAGTACGCCACGTAGCGACTGGCCACGCCGGTCAGCTGAATCACGCCATTGTTTTGGGCGAAGGTCACCATCGGCAGGCTGTTGAACGTCGCGGCCATCGCTGAATTGAGGCCGTCGGCCAGCAGGCCCGACTTGATACGCTTGATGTACAGCGGGCCTTTGACCGGTTGCTGGGAAATCATCGAGTTGGCCGTCAAGTCACCGGCGGCTTCCAATGGCGAAATCAGGAAGATCACCGCCACCGGTATAAACGCCACCCAGTCGAACGAGAACCCGTACTTGAACGGCACCGGCACGCTGATTAACGGCACCTGCGGCAGCGCCGCCATGTCGACGCGGCCCATCCACCAGGCCACCACGAAGCCCAGGGTCAGGCCGATTACGATCGAACCCAGGCGCAGGAACGGATTACTGAAGCGGTTGAGCACCACAATGGTCAGCAGCACCAGCGCCGCCAGCCCCATGTTGCTCGCCGCGCCCAGATCACTGGAACCGAAGCCCCCCGCCATGTCGGTGACCGCCACCTTGATCAGTGACAAGCCCATCAAGGTGATAATGGTGCCTGTCACTACCGGGGTTATCAGCTTGCGCAGCTTGCCGATGAACTGGCTGAGCACCACTTCGATAAAGGCTGCGAAAAAGCAGATGCCGAAGATCGTCGAGAGGATCTCATCCGTGCCGCCGCCTCGGGCCTTGACCATGAACCCGGCACTTAAAATAACGCTGATAAACGAAAAACTGGTGCCCTGCAGGCACAGTAGGCCGGAACCGATCGGACCGAACGTGCGCGCTTGCACAAAGGTCCCGAGCCCGGACACGAACAGCGCCATGCTCACCAGGTACGGCACTTCGCTTTCCAGGCCAAGCACGCCGCCGACGATCAACGTGGGGGTGATGATGCCGACGAAACTCGCGAGCACATGTTGCAGTGCTGCAAAAATCGCTGCGGTGAAGTGCGGGCGGTCTTCCAGGCCGTAGATCAGGTCGGATTTATAGCGGGGGCGCGGAGCTTGAGCGTCAGACAAAATGCGGGCTCGGGTCAGAAAAGGGACGCGAAGGATGCCAGAAAGTGCCTGTTGTCAGAAGTGTGAAAAAATATTTCGAAATGCGCCCATTAATTTCTCAAGTCTGCCGATAGCCTGAACAGGCCCACACATTAATGACAACCGTGACGCCTGGAGGTCCGAGCGGTGCGTTGACACTCGCGGATCGTGTCGCGGCAGGGATGCTCGCAAACTCTACTTCTTGAGAGCAGCCCTATGTCCCTTCGTAATCTGAATATTGCCCCTCGCGCTTTTCTCGGTTTTGCGTTCATTGCGTTGCTGGTAGTAATCCTTGGCGTGTTTGCCGTCAACCGCATGACGACGATCCGTCAAGCATCGCTGGATATGGGGACCAACCAATTACCCAGCGTGAAGTTTCTCGGCAACATGACCGAGAACGTGCTGCGCCTGCGAATTCTCTCGTTCCGCATATTGATCAATCGCGAGCCCGCCTCCCTGGAAGAAGCCAAAACTCGCGTGGCTTTTTTGGTCGACAAGGTCAAGCAGGCGCAGAGCGCTTATGCGGCGATGCCGTCGGGCGCTCAAGAGGCGGCGTTGTACAAGACTTTCGCCGTCACGCTCGACAGTTACTTCACCGCCCAGGCCGAGATGATGTCGCTGTCCCAGCAGAACAAAGTCGAGGAGATGCGCACCCTCATCAATACACGTATCAAGGACGGTACTGACCTGATGGGCGAGCAGTTGAACAAACTGATTGCTATCAATAGTGCGGATGCCGAACAGGCCGGCCGTGATGCTGAAGGCAGCTATCAGCAAGCGGTCGCCGGCATTATCGGCGTGTCGGTGGTGGCGGCGTTGATGACGGTGTTGCTGGCCTGGCTGCTGACTCGCAGCATCGTTACGCCGCTGCGCAAAGCCGTGGAAGTGGCAGAGACCATTGCGGCCGGCAACCTCAGCAAAGCCATCGAAGACGACGGTAAGGACGAACCGGCACGTTTGCTCGGTGCCTTGGCCGCGATGCAAACCAACCTGCGCCAAACCATCCAGCACATTGCCGGTTCCGCCACCCAGCTTGCGTCAGCAGCGGAAGAACTGAGCGCGGTCACCGAGGAAGCCTCCAAAGGCCTGCAACAGCAGAACAACGAAATCGACCAGGCCGCCACCGCCGTCAACGAAATGACCGCTGCCGTGGAAGAGGTGGCGCGCAACGCGGTGTCCACCTCCGAAGCCTCCAGCCAATCCAACCAGGCGGCGCGTGAAGGGCGTGACCGTGTGGTGGAAACCGTCGGCGCGATTCAAACCATGACTCAGGATGTACAAAACACGTCGGTCATGATCGAAGGCCTGGCCACTCAGGGCCGCGACATTGGCAAGGTCCTCGACGTGATACGCGCAATTGCCGAACAGACCAACCTGCTCGCGCTCAACGCAGCGATTGAAGCGGCCCGCGCCGGTGAAGCCGGCCGTGGGTTCGCGGTGGTGGCCGATGAAGTCCGCGCCTTGGCTCATCGCACCGCGCAGTCGACCCAGGAAATCGAAAAAATGGTCGCCGGTATCCAGAGCGGCACCGGTGAAGCGGTGCAGTCAATGCAGCAGAGCAACCAGCGCACCCAGGCCACCCTGGAAATGGCCCGCGCCGCCGGTGTGGCCCTGGAGCAGATCACCCAATCCATCAGCCTGATCAATGAGCGCAACCTGGTGATCGCCAGCGCGTCGGAAGAGCAGGCGCAGGTGTCCCGTGAAGTGGACCGCAACCTGGTGAACATCCGCGACCTGGCGACTCAGTCGGCGGCGGGCGCCAACCAGACCAGCGCGGCCAGCCATGAGCTGTCGCGCCTGGCGGTGGATTTGAACGGGATGGTCGCGCGTTTCGTCATCTGATCCGAAAGCGTGGGGGAGCGCGCCGCTCCCCGCATTTACACCTCGTTCACGTTGACCCAACGCGCTTCCCGCGCGGCCAAGCGAATCGCCGTTGCCAGCCGTTCGACCTCCCACGCGTGCTCAAAGTCGGTACCATCGACGCCCTGGCCTGCCAGCGCCATGATCAATTCGTGTACTTCCAGCGTCTTCAACTCGTTGTAGCCCAACTGATGCCCGGCCGCCGGGCTGAACGCGGCATAGCCGGGCAGGGCAGGACCTGCCAGCAAACGCTGGAAACCGTCCTGGCCGACACGGCATACACGCAGCTCATTCAAGCGTTCCTGATCGAACGCAAGGGTGCCTTTCGTACCGCTGATTTCGAAGCTCAGGTGGTTCTTGTAGCCATGCTTGAGCCAACTGCTGCTCACGGTGCCACGGGCGCCGTTGGCAAAGCGCAGCAGCGCATGCACCTGGTCATCCACGGCAATCGCGCGGTGCGTCTGGCTACCGGCGGTGGCGGGGCGCTGGGCATGGACGGTCTGGGTGTCGGCGCACACGCTGAGCACATCGCCCACCAGGTAGCGTGCCATCGACAGCAGATGGCTACCGAGGTCCGCCAGCGCACCACCGGCATGTTCCACTTCACAACGCCACGACCAGGGCGAAGCCGGGTCGGCCATGAAGTCTTCGCTGAACTCGCCCTGGAAGCTGATGATCTCGCCCAGCTCGCCATTGGCGATCATCTGCCGTGCCAGGCTGATCATCGGGTTGTGCTGATAGTTGTAGCCGACACGCGTGACCACGCCGGCGGCACGCGCAGCGCGGCGCATGGCGTCGGCCTGTTCCAGGCTGACGGCCAGCGGCTTTTCGCAATACACCGCCTTGCCCGCCGCAATGGCGGCCATGGCCATGGGGTAGTGCAGATGATTGGGGGTGGTGATGGCCACCACTTCAACCGTGGGGTCGTCGATCAGCGCCTGCCAATCGCCGTGGGCCTGGGCAAACCCCCACGCCGTGGCGCAACGCCGAGCGCGCTCGGTGTCGGCATCGGCCAGGGCGGCCAGCTTGAGGCGTACCGGCAGTTCGAATACCGCCCGCGCATTGTTGAACGCTAACGCATGGGCGCGCCCCATGAAGCCCGTGCCGATCAGGCCGATTCCGAGTTCACGCATAGCCGTGGTCCTTTGAATTATTGTTTTCAAGAGCGCCATTAATGGAATAAAAATTCTCTAAATTCAATAGGTGGAATAAATATTCATTAATCAGCCTGGGTAATGCAGTCATATTCAGGCCGCGGCCAAACGCCGCCAGTTAACAAAAGATAACGTAGCGCCGATTGTCAGACGATTCGAAAGCCCGATAGGATGGCCCTGCTTCCTCCAGGCGCTCTAGAGTGCAGGTTTCAGAGCCCGGGAAGGCGAGACCACCTAACAATAATAAATGGGGAGAAAGGTCTATGAGTGAGCCTGTCATGGGTTGGGCTGTTTGCTGCCCGCGCGCCGCACGCAAGGTTGCGATGCTGGCCACAGCGCTCTCGCTGTTTGGGGTGTTATCGACACCCGTGTTCGCCGCCGGCGATACCAGTGCACAGCCGGTATTTGCGATTGAATCCCCCAAGGCCGCCAAAGGCCTGATGATCGATGTGGTCCACGCCGGCAAGCGTCTGGTGGCGGTCGGTGATCGCGGGCACATCCTCTATTCCGATCACCAGGGCAGCACCTGGACCCAAGCCAAAGTCCCTACCCGGCAACTGCTCACGGCGGTGTATTTCGTCGACGATAAACACGGTTGGGCGGTCGGCCATGATGCGCAGATTCTGGCGAGCGCCGACGGCGGCGCCACCTGGGCCCAGCAATACCAGGATCTCAAGCGCGAAGCCCCGTTGCTCGACGTGTGGTTCAAGGATGCCGAACACGGTATCGCCGTGGGCGCCTACGGTGCGTTGATTGAAACCACCGATGGTGGCAAACGCTGGGAAGACGTCAGCGACCGTCTCGACAACGAAGACCAGTTCCACCTCAACGCCATCGCCTACATCAAGGACGCCGGGCTGTTTATTGTCGGCGAGCAGGGCAGCATGTTCCGCTCCAGCGACGACGGCCAGACCTGGGAGAAGCTCGAAGGCCCCTACGCGGGGTCGCTGTTCGGTGTGATCAGCACCGCCCAACCGCAAACCCTGTTGGTCTATGGCCTGCGCGGCAACCTGTATCGCTCCACGGATTTCGGCACCACCTGGGAGCAGGTCCAATTGAATGCGGCGCGTGGCGCCCTGGAGTTCGGTTTGTCGGGGGCGAGTTTGCTCGATGACGGCTCGCTGGTCGTGGTCGGCAACGGCGGCAGTGTGGTGGTCAGTCACGACGACGGCCAGACCTTCAGCGTATTCAACCGCCCGGACCGCATTTCATTGTCGGCGGTCACTGCGGCAGGCAATGGCAACTTGATTCTGGTCGGGCAGGGCGGTGTACGCGTTGCGACGCCGGCCGGCGCTGAACTCGAAAAACAATAAGAAGGCGGGTAAAGAATGAGCAGTCATCACAACGATAAAGCGACCTTGCTTGAGCGCCTGATCTTCAACAATCGCCCGGCAGTCATCGTCATCTGCCTGCTGGTGAGTATTTTCCTGTTCTGGCAGGCGACGCTGATTCGTCCGTCCACCAGCTTTGAAAAGATGATCCCCCTAAAGCATCCCTTCATCGAAAAGATGATGGAACACCGCAATGACCTGGCCAACCTGGGCAACACCGTGCGCATCTCGGTGGAGGCCAAGGATGGCGACATTTTCACCAAGGAGTACATGGAGACCCTGCGCCAGATCAACGACGAGGTGTTCTACATCTCGGGCGTCGACCGCTCGGGCCTCAAGTCGCTGTGGAGCCCCAGCGTACGCTGGACCGAAGTCACCGAAGAAGGCTTTGCCGGCGGTGAAGTGATCCCGCAAAGCTACAACGGCTCGCCACAAAGCCTCGACCAGTTGCGCAATAACGTGCTCAAGTCCGGCCAGGTCGGGCGCCTGGTGGCCAACGACTTCAAGTCAAGCATCGTCGACATCCCGCTGCTGGAGTCCTACCCGGACCCGCAGGATCAGGGCAAATTGCTGGCCCTGGACTACCGCAAGTTCTCCCATGAACTCGAAGACAAGATCCGCGACAAGTTTGAAGCGCAAAACCCCAACGTCAAAATCCACATCGTCGGCTTTGCCAAGAAGGTCGGCGACCTGATTGATGGCCTGGTCATGGTGGTGATGTTCTTTGGCATCGCATTCGTCATCACCCTGATTCTGCTGCTGTGGTTCACCAACTGCCTGCGTAGCACCGTCGCGGTATTGAGCACGACATTGGTGGCGGTGGTCTGGCAACTCGGGCTGATGCACTTTTTCGGTTTCGGCCTCGATCCGTATTCGATGCTGGTGCCGTTCCTGATTTTCGCCATCGGTATTTCCCATGGCGTGCAGAAGATCAACGGTATTGCGCTGCAATCCAGTGAGGCTGACAACGCGCTGACCGCGGCGCGACGCACGTTCCGGCAACTGTTCCTGCCGGGGATGATCGCGATTCTCGCCGACGCCGTGGGCTTTATCACGCTGCTGATCATCGATATCGGCGTAATCCGCGAGCTGGCCATCGGCGCCTCCATCGGCGTGGCGGTGATCGTGTTCACCAACCTGATCCTGCTGCCAGTGGCGATCTCCTACGTCGGCATCAGCCAGCGCGCCATCGCCAAGAGCAAAAAGGACGCGCACCGCGAACACCCGTTCTGGCGCCTGCTGTCCAAATTCGCCAGCCCCAAGGTCGCGCCGGTGTCTGTTTTGCTCGCGCTGATCGCCTTCGGTGGCGGCCTCTGGTACAGCCAGAACCTCAAGATTGGCGATCTGGACCAGGGCGCACCGGAACTGCGCCCGGACTCGCGCTACAACAAGGACAACAATTTCATCATCAGCAACTACTCCACCAGTTCCGACGTGCTGGTGGTGATGGTCAAGACCCGTGCTGAAGGCTGTTCGCGCTATGAAGCCATGGCGCCCATCGACCAACTGATGTGGAAGATGCAGAACACCGAGGGCGTGCAGTCGGCGATCTCACTGGTGACCGTGTCCAAGCAAATGATCAAGGGGATGAACGAGGGCAACCTCAAATGGGAAACCTTGTCGCGCAACCCTGACGTACTGAACAACTCTATTGCCCGTGCCGATGGCCTGTACAACAACAATTGCTCGCTGGCGCCGGTGCTGGTGTTCCTCAACGACCACAAGGCCGAAACCCTCGACCGTGCGGTACATGCCGTGCAGGACTTCGCCAAGGAGAACAACAAGGACGGCCTGGAATTTATCCTCGCCGCCGGTAACGCCGGGATCGAAGCCGCCACCAACGAGGTCATCAAGGAGTCGGAGCTGACCATTCTGA
Organism: Pseudomonas sp. O39; assembly: GCF_045447295.1. NCBI lineage: Bacteria > Pseudomonadati > Pseudomonadota > Gammaproteobacteria > Pseudomonadales > Pseudomonadaceae > Pseudomonas > Pseudomonas sp. O39. Next base: position 42,273 of record NZ_JBJGXV010000008.1, on the reverse strand, counting down.
TCCTGGTCTACCTGTGCGTGGCCACCATGTGCATGATCACCTTCCGCTCGTGGGCCGCCACCCTGTGCATCGTGTTGCCGCTGGTACTGACCTCGGTGCTGGGCAACGCGCTGATGGCGTTCATGGGCATCGGCGTCAAGGTCGCGACCTTGCCGGTGGTGGCGCTGGGCGTGGGGATTGGCGTGGATTACGGCATCTACATCTACAGCCGTCTGGAAAGCTTCCTGCGTGCCGGCTTGCCGTTGCAAGAGGCTTACTACCAAACGCTCAAGTCCACCGGCAAAGCCGTGCTGTTCACCGGCCTGTGCCTGGCAATCGGCGTGTGCACCTGGATCTTCTCGGCCATCAAGTTCCAGGCCGACATGGGCCTGATGCTCACCTTCATGCTGCTGTGGAACATGTTCGGCGCGCTGTGGCTGTTGCCGGCGCTCGCGCGGTTCCTGATCAAGCCCGAGAAACTGGCGGGGCAGAAGGGCAATTCGTTGTTTGCCCACTGATGGTTTAACGGCCTTGCTCGGTCAACCTGTGGGAGCGGCGGTGCGACGATTCGACTTGCTCGCGAATGCGGTGGTTCAGTCTATGCATTGGGTGACTGATACTCCGCATTCGCGAGCAAGTCGCACCGCCGCTGCCACTTTGGTTCTATGTCCAACCTATAGATTACAGCGTGGGCTATCATTGGCACTTTCCCGCAAAATGATTGACTGCCATGACTGCTGACAACCTGACTACCATCCTCGCCACCAGCGACATGCTGGAAATCGATGGCCTGCACGCCTTTGATTTCAACCTGGACGACCAAAAATTGCTGATCATTTGCATGGACGGTCGTGCCGAGAAACGCTGGAGTTTCAGCCTGGAGCAAGTCAAGGCGGCGGTTTTTGATCAAACCCTGCAAAGCTGGACCCTTACCGGTGACTCGGGCGAGCATCGCCTGGTCTGCATGAGCGGCGTCACCGGCAACAATAACGACGAGGATGAAGCGGATGATGATGCGTAAATTCTGGCCCCTGCTGATGGCGGGCAGTGTGGGTGCGATGTCGGTGCAAGCCGCGCCGGTCGACACGTATGAACTGCTGGTGGGCAGCTACACGGCCGGCACCAGCGAAGGCATCTACCGCCTGCAGTTTGATAGCCGTACGGGGCAGTTCAGTGGCAAGCCGGTGCTGGCGGCCAAGGCGGCCAACCCCTCGTGGCTGACGGTTTCCAAAGACCAGAAGCACCTGTTTGTGGTCAACGAGAACGGCCCGGGCCAGAAAGACCCGGTCGGGCGCGTCAGCAGCTACAGCATTGACCCGCAGAGCCATCAGCTCACCCTGATCAACCAGGTGCAGAGCCTGGGCAACGAGCCGACCCATTCCAGCCTGGCTGCTGACGGGCGCTACCTGTTCGTCGCCAACTATTCAGTGCTGGAAGACCCGGGCGGTAGCCTGGCGGTGCTGCCGGTCGATGCCAATGGCAAGCTGTCGGCGCCGGTGCAGTTGAGCGCGCACCCGGCGAGCCGCGTCAACCCTGAGCGCCAGGCCTCCAACCACGTGCATTCGGTGGTGTCGTCGCCGGATGGCAAATACGTGTATGTCCAGGACTTGGGGGCAGACAAGATTTTTGTTTACCACTATGACCCAAAGGCCAACCATGAACTGCCACTCACTGCGGCCAACCCGGCCTCCGTGCCATTGCCACCGGGCAGCGGCCCACGCCACTTGCTGTTCAGTGCCGATGGCAAGCATGCCTGGCTGACCACCGAGATGAGCGCTCAGGTGGCGGTGTTCGATTACAAGGACGGCACGCTCAGCCAAACCCAACTGGTGGATTTCGCTGCCGGGCAGCCGGTGTCCGACAAGGCGGGCGCAGCACTGCACGCCTCAAGTGACGGCAAATTCCTTTACGTCAGCAACCGCGGCACGGCCAACCAGATGCTGGTATTCAGCATCGACCCGGCTACCGCGCACCTCAAGGAACTCCAGCGCCGTTCCGTCGAAGGTGACCACCCACGCGAGTTCAGCCTGGACCCGAGCGGCAAGTTCCTGCTGATCGCCAACCAGAAAAGCAATGAAATCGTGGTGGTCGAACGTGACCCCAAGACCGGCCTGCTGGGTAAAACCGTGCAGAAATTGCCGATCGATGCACCCAGCGACCTCAAGTTCCTGGTGCGTCAATAAGCCACAGGCCCCGCAGTGCGGGGCCTGACTCTGTGTATTAATTCTATTAATAGCGGCTACTGTTTCAAAGCATTTCTAAGGTTTAGCCCTCGGGCGTAAGTTTGGTTCCAAGGCCTTCCCCGGCCACTCAATCAAACGAACACAAGGGTTACCGACATGAACTTCAATCTCTTCTCGATTATCGCCGCTTCCGCTGTTTCCGCCACCGTGGCATTGCCTGCCGCTGCCAGCGTGGAAGTCTCCGGCAAAAAATCCAGCACCAGCGCCTACACCCAGAAATACCTGCAACAGAGCGCCAACTTCTATGCCGCACTGGATCACAAGATTCAACACTGAGCTTGAGCTGAGCGACGGTCAAATGTGGGAGCTGGCTTGCCTGCGATGAAATCAACTCGGTGTATCAGTTGGACCGAGTTGTCGGCATCGCAGGCAAGCCAGCTCCCACATTTGATTGTGTTGGGCTCAGGGTTTTGCCATCACCGCAATAAACAGCGGCGATTCCACAAAGCGTTGTAGCCAGGCTTGTAACTGGCGATACGGCGTCCCGGCAAACCACTCGCGATCCACATGGGCAAACTGGCGCACAAACGGCGCCAGTGCCACATCGGCCAGGCTCAAATGCTCGGCCAGCAAATAGTCATTTCCCGCCAACAAACCTTCCAGCGTCTGTAAAAACACCTCGCCCTCGGCCCGGTAATGTTCCATCGGCTGCTCCGGGTAGCGCTCGGCGTACTTGTATCGATTCAAGTGATGTTTGAAGACCTGATCGTTCTCGGTAATCAGGTCCAGCACCCTCGGGTCGCCTTTTAGCAACCAGTCATCCGGATCATGCTGCGCCAACGCCCATTGCATGATTTCCAGGCTTTCCTCGATCACCCGGCCACCCACGCTGAGCACCGGCACCGTGCCCTTGGGCGACAGCGCGAGCATCTCGGCCGGCTTGGCCTTGAGGCTTACCTCGACGATCTGCACAGGCACGCCTGAGTAGCGCAACGCCAGGCGCGCCCGCATCGCATACGGGCAGCGCCGAAACGAATACAGCAGCGCTTCGCTCACTTGACCTCCAGGGTGCTCAAGCCATTGCCCTGGCGCTTGACCTGGATCTGCACCGGGATGCGTTCGTGCATTTCCTGCACGTGAGAGATCACCGCCACCTTGCGGCCCTGTGCCTGCAGGCCGTCCAAGGCGTCCATGGCCAATTGCAGCGATTCCGGGTCGAGGCTGCCAAAGCCTTCGTCGATAAACAGCGACTCGATTTTCAACGTACTCGACGCCATCGAAGCCAGGCCCAACGCCAGCGCCAGTGACACCAGGAATGTTTCGCCACCGGACAACGAATGCACCGAGCGCAATTCGTCGCCCATCTCCGTATCCATCACCAGCAAGCCGAGCATGCTGCCGCCACGCTTGAGGCGGTAGCGGCGCACCAACTGGCGCAGTTGCACGTTGGCGTGGTGCACCAACAGGTCGAGGTTGTAGGCCTGGGCGATCTTGCGGAAGGTGTCGCCGGTGGCCGAGCCGATCAGCGCATTCAGGCGTGCCCAGCGCTGCCACTCGTCATACGCCTTGGCGATATGCTCGGCCAACACGTGGTTGGCGTCCTGGCGGCGCTGGTCTTCGGACTGGCGCGCACGCAGTTCCGCGCAGGTTTTTTCACCTTCGGCCAATTGCTGATTGAGCGCAGCCAGGGCAGCGTCCAGTTGTTCGGCTGCCAGGTTGCCGTTGTGCAATGCTTGGTGTTCAGCCAGGCGTTGTTCGCGTTCCTGCAGCAGCACCTTGGCTTGTTCGACGGCTTTTTCGCTGTGCTGCAACTGCTGGCGCAATGCGCTGACGTGGCTGTCATCAAAGGCCAGCAAGCGCGTGAGCCCTTCGTCATGCAGGTCGGGGTGCAAGGCACGCCATTCGCTCAGGCGTTCGCCCAGGGTGTGCTGCTCGGCGGCCAAGGCCTGTTGGCGATCCTGCTGCGCCTTGAGGTCGGCGGCCAATTGAATCAGCGCGTTGCGGATCTCTTGCAGCTGTTGGTTGGCATCGGTCTCGCTTTGGCGTGACTGGGCCACCGCCTGGTCCAGTTGCTGTTGCCACTGTTCGGCACTGCTGTGCTCGCCGAGCAGTGCGCTGAGTGTTGCCTGCGCGGTCTGTTGCCGTGCAGACAGCTCGGTGACCTGCTGGAGCAAGGCGTCCAGTTGCTGCTGGCGATGCTGCTGATGGGTGTGTTCTTTCTCGATGGCCTGCTGGCGCTCATGCTGCTCGGCCAGTTCATCGCGCTGGTGGCCCAGTTGCTCAAGGCGTTGGCTGACGTGCTGGTCCAACTGCATAAACGTCGCCGCCGGTTCACGGCGCAGACCTTCGAGGGTTTCGGCGGGCAGCAGGCTGGCGAAGGCATGGAGTTCTTCGTCGAGGCGCTCGCGGTCGTTGGACAGTTCGCGCTGCTGGTCCACCAGCAACTGGCGGGCTTGCTGGCTTGCGTCCTGGGCGGCTTGCAGTTGTTGCTGCAAGCGCCCGGCATTTTGCTGAAGGTTGAGCAGGGCGCCCTGGCGTTGTTCGTCCTGGCTGATGCTTTGCGTCAGTTGCGCCAGTTGCTGGGCCAGCCAGGTGCTGCGTTTGGCGGCGTCCTGATTGAACAACGAGGCGGCCAATGGGTGCGCTTGCAGGCTGGGTGTCAGGCCTTGTTGCTGGGTCGCCAGTTGCTCCTGCTGCTGCAGGAACTCCTTTTGCTGGGCGATCAAACCGCCGACTTCGCCACGCAGCTCGGTGAGTTTTTCCTTGAGCGTGTCGACCGCTTTCTGCGCCGTCGCTTCTTCGTTTTCATCATGACGGCCAAGGCTTTGCAGCAACGCTTCGGGCTGGTGGTACGGATGCTCATGGCTGCCGCACACCGGGCACGGTTGGTCGTCCTGCAACTGCTCGCGCAATTCCTCGACGCTGGCACTGCGGGCCAGGCGCTGGCGTTCCAGCAGTTGCTTGGTCACCGTCAGGGTTTGTTCGGCCACCGTCAGTTCGGCTTTGGTCTGCAGGCCGGTCTGGTTCAGTTGTTCGCGTTGCTGCTGGGCGTCCGCGAGCTTTTGCGTCAATGCAGCAGCCTGTTGGTCCAGCTGTTGCTGGCTATCCCACAGGCGCGTGAGGTCTTCGAACGCGCGCTGTTGCTTGCGGTTGTCTTGCAGCAGGCTGGCGAGTAATTGAATCTGCTCTGCGACCGCGTGCGGCTCGGCACCGGCTTCCTGATACAGCAGGTCCAGCGCGTCGCGTTGTTGGGCGAACTTGTCGGCTGCGGCGGTGGCGCACTGTTCGAGTTGCGGCAGCTCGCTCTGGCCCTTGTTGAGGCGGTTGCCGATCAGCATCAGCTGTTGCAGACGGTCGCGGTAGGCGCTCCAGGCGTCGCTCAGCGGTGCCAGAGTGGCACTGCGTTCCAGCTCGGCCGCCAGGCGTTGCAGGCGTTCGGTGACTTGGGTTTGCTTCTCCAGCAACCCGGTGAGCAAGGCCTGGCCTTCTTGGCAGGCGCTTTCCTGTTGCTGTTTGTCGTCGCTGCGCTTGGTCAGGTCTTGGGTCAGGTGGGCGAGGGTGCTCTGTGCTTCGAACGCCTGACGCAACAAGGGCACGGCGTCGGCCTGCTGTTTCAGGGCGTCAGCCAAGGCTGCCTGGGCGGCGGACTGCTGCTGTTGCGCCTGCTCCTGACGCGCCTGCAGCGTGGTTTGCTGCGCGAGGTGCTGCTGAATCTGCGCGGCGAGCGGTGCAAGTAACGTAGCGAGTTCAGCCTGGCGCGCAAACTGATGGCGTTGCGGTGCCAATTGCTCCAGGCGGCTCAGGTCCTGGCGCTGCTGGCCCTGGCCTGCCCAATCCGCCTGCGCCCGTTGCAGTTGCTCTGTTGCATGTTGCTGGCGCTCCTGCCACTCACGCAGCTCCTTGAGCCAGGTGTGCTGCAGCTCCAACTGCTTGAGCTGGGCCTGTTGGGTCTTGAGCTGTTGCTGAGCCTCGGTCAACTGTTGATCGAGTTCGGCGCGGGCCTCGGCGGGCAACGGCACCACGCCGGTGGCCTGGTCTTGCAGCTGTTTATGCGCGTCCTTGGCGTCCTTGGCCTTGTCGAAGGCGCGGCGGCCCAACTGGGTGTAGAGCGCGGTGTCGGTGAGCTTTTCCAGCAGTTCGCTGCGCTCGTTATCGTTGGCCTTGAGGAAGGCACTGAATTCGCTTTGCGCCAGCAACACCGCGCGGGTGAACTGTTCGAAATTCAGGCCCAGGGCCAGTTCCAGCTGGGTTTTGTATTCAGTCTTCTGGCTGGCCAGCAGTTGGTCGCTGTCCAGGTCGATCAGGCTTTGTCGGCTGTTCTGCAACTTGCCGCTGGCCTTGTCACGGGCGCGGTTGGCTTCCCAGCGCGCACGGTAGCGACGGCCGCTGACGCCGACAAAATCCACCTCGGCATAGCCACCGCCGGTGCCGCGACGCAGCAGGGTGCGCGGGTCGCCGATGGAAATATCGCTGTCGGTATCCGGCATTTTCGCCTGGCCGGTATCGCCCAGGCGCGGCACCGCGCCAAACAGCGCCAGGCACAAGGCATCCAGCAAGGTACTTTTGCCCGCGCCGGTCGGCCCGGTGATGGCGAACAACCCGGCGCTGGCCAAGGGCTCGGCGGTAAAGTCGATTTCAAACGGGCCAGCCAGGGAGGCGAGGTTTTTCAGGCGGATGGCGAGGATCTTCATGGCTGTTCGCCCTCCTGTTGCACTTCCTGGAGCAGCACGGCGAAGTCCTTCAAGGTCTGTTCATCCACTTCACTGCCATAGCTGTCCTGCCACGCGCGGCTGAACAGCTCTTGGGGCGTGAGCTGGTCGAGTTCGATCAGGCGCTCGTCGTCAGTCTCGTCACTGCCGCGTTTGCCGGCATATTCGGCGGCAATGCGCACCAGGCGCACGGCCTTGCCTTGCAGGGCGGTTTCGATTTGCTGGCGCAGGTCCGGTTGCGGCTCATCGAGGCGCACGCGCACTTCCAGCCATGGGTGGCGCTGGGTTTCGGCGAGCAGGTCGATGTCGGGCAGGTCCGCCAATTGCTTGAGGATATCTGCCAGTGGCGCGGCTTCCAGGCGTTGCAGGTTGACCGAACGCGGAATCAGGCGCGGCTCGACACTCACCAGGCACTGGCCCTGAAAGGTCACGTCGAGAATTTGGTGCTTGTAGCCGATTTCGGAAAACGACAAGGGGATCGGCGAGCCACTGTAGCGAATCCGGTCCTCGCCATTTACCCGCTGCGGCTTGTGCAAGTGGCCGAGGGCTACATAACTCACGCTGGCATCGAACAGGCTGGCGGGCAGTGCCTCGGCATTGCCGATGATCAGGCTGCGCTCGGAGTCTTCCGACACCGAACCACCCGCCATGTGCGCGTGGCTGATGGCAATCAGCGCCTGGCCTTTTTTGCGTTTGGCATTGGCGGCGGCGATCAGCCATTCATGTACCTGGCCGATGCCGCGCAGGTAGTCGTCGCCCAAGTGCGCGCCGGTGACTTCCGCCGGGCGCAAAAATGGCAGCGCCAGGCACCAGGCGGCGATCTTGCCTTTGGCGTCAGGCAGCGGGATCAGCAACCGGTCGGCATCCAGTTGGCCATCATCCAGCCACAGCACCCGCCCCAGGGCATGGGTGCGCAAACGGCGCATCAACGGCGCCGGCAACTCGATACGCGAGCCGGAGTCGTGGTTGCCGGCGATCATCACAATCGTGAGTGTCGGGTTTTGTTCGTGGGCGCTGATGATGAAGTCATACAGACGCTCCTGGGCCTTGAGCGGCGGGTTGACCGTGTCGAAGATGTCCCCGGCGATCAGCAACACATCCGGCTGCTCGGCTTTTAATTGACCCAGCAGCCACTCGAGAAAACAGGCGTGTTCGAAGTCGCGTTCCTGGCCATGCAGGTTTTGGCCGAGGTGCCAGTCGGAGGTGTGGAACAGACGCAAGGCGAACTCCGTGGAGAAGATGAAAAGGAGGGGAGTTTACCTGTAAAAGCCCACACCGTGCCCGCGGCTGACCCAGATCAACTGTGGGAGCTGGCTTGCCTGCGATGGCATCACCTCGGTGTGACAGAAAGACCGAGGTGTCTGTATCGCAGGCAAGCCAGCTCCAACAGGGGTCATGCGGCGTGCAGGCAGTCCAGCGCGCGGTCGGCGAGGGTTTTGGCGCTGTTGATCAGGTGCTCGGTGGCACCGGCGATGTGGCGTTGATCGCCGCTCAACCCTTGGCTGGAAACGGCTGCGGTGGCGGCTGCACAGCGCAGCAAGTCGCAGATTTGGGCGAGGGCGTCTTCGAAGCTGAGGTCGTGGTGCACGGTGAAGGACGGCGGTGAGTCGGGTTGTAGGTAGTGGCTCAGGGCGCGCTCGAAGATTTCGCGGTCGAGGGTGAAGCGGGGTGGGTCTGGGACGATTTTATGCATGAATGAATCTCCTGAAAGATCTGGAGCCATTCTCTTGCCGATCTCACTCGTCAAAAGGTGGCAGCTATGTGCGGGGTGAGATTGCCGGTCAGGTACACCCGGTCAGACCGAAGTCTGCCCGCACACAGCCGCCATAGAGCATGTTGCTCGCGGTTGTGGCACTTGGTACCTAATCACATCACAGGATCTCACCCCTGATCGCTGATATGCAGCGACGGAGCGAAGGCTAGCCAGTGGAGTGAGCAGGCGCAAGGCCGAAGGATTGTCTAGGAAACTTCCCGCAAATTAAAGGGATATGGATTGCTGGCCTTTAACAATGCATGTCGATCAGGCGTTTAGGTAGATATGAGTACATATCCGTTGCTGCGGTAACGGCTGCTTAGGGTTCCGCCCTTACGGCGGGTCACTTTTTTACAAAGCGCCTAAAAAAGTAACCAAAAAACGCTTTGCCCCACCACTTGGTGCCTCGCTTAGGCTCGGCATGCCCGCACTCCGGCTTGAATCCGTGGGCCGCCGCAATGGGCCATCCCTGGCCCAGTGCGGCTAACCCGGCGTCCTGCCGGGTTACCCACGGATTCAAGCCTGCGTTCGGCCAGCGTGGTTAACGGGGCCTCTCAGATCAAGATCAACAGCAGAGCACGGCGGCCTGGTAGCCGACCTGAGTGGTTGAAGCAAAAGCAGAGCAGAAGCAGTGCAACACAGCATCCACCTGATGTAATGAGATCCAAATGTGCGAGCGGGCTTGCTCGCGAAAGCGGTGGGTCAGTCAGCACATTTGTAACTGAACCACCGCATTCGCGAGCAAGCCCGCTCCCACAATTTGACCGAGTTTAGCTACCAGGCCGTGGCGCTGCGCTTTTCTGTGGGAGCTGGCTTGCCTGCGATGCAGACACCTCGGTACATCAGGCATAAGCCGTTGATGCCATCGCAGGCAAGCCTGCTCCCACAATTTGACCGAGTTTAGCTACCAGGCCGAGGCGCTGCGCTTTTCTGTGGGAGCTGGCTTGCCTGCGATGCAGACACCTCGGTACATCAGGCATAAGCCGTTGATGTCATCGCGAGCAAGCCCGCTCCCACAGTTTGACCGAGTTTAGCTGCCAGGCGCGGCGCTGCGCTTTTCTGTGGGAGCTGGCTTGCCTGCGATGCAGGCACCTCGGTACATCAGGTATAAGCAGTTGATGCCATCGCGGGCAAGCCCGGCTCCCACAGTTTGACCGAGTTTATCTGCCAGGCCGTGGCGCTGCGCTTTTCTGTGGGAGCTGGCTTGCCTGCGATGGCATCACCTCGGAACATCTGAAACAGCGAGGTGCCTGCAGCGCGGGCAAGCCCGGCTCCCACACAAGCCAGTTCCCACATAGGCTTTGTGGGGTGAGGCAGCCCGGGATTTACTTGGGATACAGCGGCGGCAGGCTGGTGGTATCCGTCGCCGGGTCTTGTTCGCGTTCAGCCGTAGGAATGGCTTTTATCGCGCGCCACAAGTCTTCGCCCAGCCAATATTGGCCGCTTTCGCTGTACAGCGCGCCGTTCAGACCATCCAGCGCATCCGACAATGGCACAAACCGCGCGGCCATATCCGCCAGGGTTTCCGGCTGTTGCCGCGCCCAGGCGTCCAGTGCCTGGCGCGTGGCCTGCGGGTCGTTGGCCTGGGTGGCGCGCTTGAGGTCGTCGAGCAGTGTGCGCGGGCTTGGGCCGGTTTGCGCGGCACGTTGCACGGCCGGTTGCCGACGCGCACGCCACCACAGGCCGAAGCCCAGCAGTGTGGTGCATACGAAGATCAGTGTGCTCAGTTGCCACAGCCACAGGCGGTCATCGTCTGGCGCAGTAATTACCGTCGGCGTGGCGGGGGTGTCCACCACCAGGCTCGGGTTGGTCGCCACTTGCAGGGTGCGCGCGGGCAGGCTGGTGCGTTCGAGGTGGTCTTCGTGGGTGTTCCACCACACCACTTCCACGGCCGGCAGTTCGACGGCGCCGGCGCGGGTCGGCACCAGCGCTTCGCGGTCTTCGCGGCTGCCTGTCAGGCCGTGGTCGTTGCTCTGGTTGGCGAGCACCGGTTGGTCGGGGTAGCGGCGCAGGCCGTTGATGTCGGTGCTGGGCAGCGCCGGCAGTTGCGCGCTGGAAAGGCCCTCGGCCTTGACTGTGAGGCTGCGGGTCAAGGAGTCGCCGACTTGCACGTGATCAGGCGCGGGGTTCCAGGCTTCGCTCAGGTTCAGGCTGCGCGCAGGCAACCAGGGCGCATCGGCCGGGTAGAATTCCGGCTTGGGTTTGACCGTCAACGGCAACTCGGCCGAGCTGACGTGAATCAACTTGCCCGGTTTGGTGCCTTGCAGCGTGTTCTCTTGGGGCGGGCGCGATTCCACCAGGGTCGCACTGAAGGTCTGCGCCGGAATCATCAATGCGCCGCTGTGCTGCGGGTAGATCGCGTAGCGGGTTTCGATCACGCCATGGCGAATGCTGTTGATGACTTTCTCGTAGGTGCGCGACTCACCCAACTGCTCGATGCGTGCATCGGGAATCTGCAACGGGGTCAGGCTGCTGTCGTCATACAGCGACACCGAATGATAAACGCGCACGGTCAACAGGGCCTGGGCCTGGACGTACACGCTGGTTTGGTCGAGGTTGGTTTCGATGAACACCGGGGCCAGTTCGGCGCTGGTGTTCTGGCTGGCCGTTTCGACCACTTGCAGGCTGATCGGCTGGGTCTTGAGTTCACCGACTTGCAGCGGCGGAATCACCACGGTGCCGTTTTCCTTGGGCAGCAGGGTGATGATCCAGCGCGTGGTGGCGTGGTTATCGCCGCCCAGGGTGGTGAGCTGGTTGATCTGGCGGGTGCCGCTGACTTCGAACTGTGCGTCGAGGGGCGACAGGTCGGGTTTGCCGAATTGGGTGACGTCGCTGGACTCCACCGTCAGTTCCACCGTTTCCCCGGAATTGACGCGGCTGCGGTCGACGCTGGCGACGAGGTTCGCCGCCTGGGCGTGGCCTGCCGACAACGCAAGCAGGAGCAGAAGGGTGGTGCGGCGGCTCATCGAGTCTTGTCCTGATGTTGTTGCTGTTCGTACCAGAATTTGCGGCGCAGCAGTTCGCCGGGGTTGTCCGGGATCTCCTGCAGCCATTGCTCCAGGGCCTGGCGATGCTCGCCGTCAATGCTGGCATCGGCAGGGCGCAAGGGCGGGGTGGTGGTTTGCTCATCCCCTAACTCGCTGCCCGGTACGTCGTTGCCGCCGGTTTTTGGCGCAGTGCCTGATTTGCTCTCGCCGGTGCCGGTCTCACCCTGGCCCTGGGGCGATTGTTCGCCACCCGTGGCACTTTGCCCGGTATTGCCCGGTTGCGCAGTTTGGCCGGGTTGGGTGGTTTCGTCATCTTCGCTTTTTGCCGGCTTGGTCGGTTCGGGCTGTGCTTGTTGCTGCATCACGCTTTCCACCAAGGCTTTGTTTTTGAGCGCCGGTTGCAGGTCGGGCTGGGCCTCCAGCGCCTGTTCGTAGGCGTCGATGGCCGCTTCCAGTTCGCCGGATTTCGCCAGGGCGTTACCACGATTGTAGTGGGAGTAGGCGTCATTGCCTTGGGCAAAACGCTTGATAGCCTCGGCATAGTTACCGGCCTCGTACAGCGCCACGCCTTGCCATTGCGGGTCCTCGAAGCGCTCGGCCGCTTCGGCGGGGCGCTTGTGCTTGAGCAAGTACTGGCCCTGCTGGTCGGGGCGCAGCCACAGGTCCTGAAGTTCAAAGGCGTAACTTGGTTGCGGCGCCCCGAGTAACAGCAAAGGCAAACAAAACAGCCAGCCACGGCGCCCGGCGCAGGCAGCGAGGAGCAACAGCGGCAGGAGCAGCCAGTAGCCCTGGTCGGCCCAGGCGTCGAGGTGCAACAGTTGGCCATCGTTGCGCAGGGTTTGCGGGCCGTCGAGCAGGTTGAGTTGACGCAGGTCTTTGTCGTCCAGGCGTGCGGCGCGGTAACGGCCGCCCATTTCACTGGCGAAGGCCTTGAGGGTTGGGCTGTCGAGGCGCGGCACCAGGATCGCGCCTTGGTCGTCCTTGAGGAACTCGCCGCTTTCCTGGGTCACCGGTGTGCCTTCACGGCTGCCGATGCCGAGGATCGACAGCGTTGGCGCCTGCCCACCTTGCAGCTGCAGCCGAATGCCTTGGCGTTCCTGTTTCGACAGCGACGAGCCCACCAGCAACAGGCGCCCCTGACCGAGGCCGCCCTGTTTGAGCAAACCCAGGGCCTTTGCCACTGCCAGGTCGGCGCGATGGCCGGGCTCGGGCATGATCGAAGGGCGCAGGGCCTCGAGCAGGTTACGGCTGGTGGCCAGGTCATCCGACAGCGGCACCAGGGTGTGGGCGCTACCGGCATACACGACGATTGCGGTCGGCGCATTGTCGCGTGCTTGCAGCAAGTCATACAGCTTGCGCCGCGCTTGCTCCAGGCGATTGGGCGGGCTGTCGGTGGCGAGCATTTCCGGGGTCAATTCCAGCAGCACCACGACCGGGTCGGAGGGTTTCTGGCTGGACTGTTCAACCCTTTGCCAGCTGGGACCCAACAAGGCCAACACGGCCAGTAGCCAGCCGACACCCAGCAGCACCCACGGCGATTTGCTTTCGCGACCGTTGCCACCACTGAGCAACACCGCATGAAAGGCCGGTGGCAGGATCATCTGCCAGCGCCCGGCGCGTTTTTGCCGATGCCAAAGCTGCCACAGCAGCCAGCCGAGCAGCGGCAACAACAACAGCCACCAGGGACGGAACCAGTGCGGCCACAGGTCGATCATCGACGCCTCCGCAAACGCAGGCGTTTGAGGCGTTGGCGCCATTCGGGGTGCTGTTGCAGGAAAATGCCCTTGGTCGAGAGTTTATTGAGTAAGCGTTGCAGCGCGTTGTTGGGCCAGCGTTCCTGGACCACCAGCAACATGCTCAGGATCAACGCCAGGGCCAATGGCGCACTGTAAAGCGCCTGGGCCGGGCGGGCTTGTGTCGGTTGTTGCGCAACAGGCTCAAGCTGATCGAGGGTGTCCTTGATCTTTTGCAGCTCGTTGCCGTCGCGGGCGCGGAAGTAGCGGCCACCGGTAGCGTCGGCAATCGCCTTCAACGCGGGTTCGTCGAGGTCGAGGCTCGGGTTGACGCCGAGGATGCCCAGGGAGCCGGTTTGCTCGGGGTCGGCGCCAATGCCGATGGGGTAGATTTTCAAGCCTTCTTCAGCGGCCAGGCGTGCGGCGGTCAACGGGTCGATTTGCCCGGCGTTGTTGGCGCCATCGGTGACTAGGATCAGCACGCGGCTTTGCGCCGGGCGCTGGCGCAGGCGTTTCAGGGCCAGGCCAATCGCATCACCGATGGCGGTGTTCTTGCCGGCAATGCCGATGCGCGCTTCGTCCAGCCAGGTGCGCACGGTGCGCCGGTCGAAGGTCAGCGGCGCTTGCAGGTAGGCCTGGCTGCCAAACAGGATCAGGCCGACGCGGTCGCCTTCGCGGCTTTCCAGGAAGTCCCCGAGCAGGTGTTGGACCAGGCTCAGGCGGCTGACGTCATCGTCTTGCCAGTGCATATCCGGGAAGTCCATGGAGCCGGACACGTCCACCGCCACCAGCAAGTCGCGGCCGCTGGCGGCAATCGGCAGCGGTTCGCCGAGCCATTCCGGGCGGGCGGCGGCGCTCAACAGCAGCAGCCACAGCACCACGAACGGCGCCTGCTGGCGCCAGCCCGGCAGGTTGACGCGCGCGCGACGACGGGCCAGGCCTTCGAGGTCGGCGAGGTAGCTGACTTTCAGGGCGGGCTCGCCGCTGTCGGCCACGGGCAGGATCAGCCGCATCAGCCAGGGCAATGGCAACAGGGCGAAGATCCACGGCCAGGCGAACTCAAACATGTTTGCGAATCCAGGTGTCGACGGCTTGGGTCAGGCCGGCGATGGCCTTGTCGTCGAGTTTGCATTCGGGTTTGTAGGCGCCTTCCACCAGCACCATCCAGCGGGTCAGGCCGGCAGCAGGGCAGCGGTTGTCGAGGAACGCCAGCCATTTGCGGCCGTTGAGGGTGTGGCTCTGGCTGTAGGGGTAGTCGTTGCGGCACAGGCGCTTGAGCAAGCCGTTGAGCTGTTGCAGCCAGGCGCCGGCGGGGGCGCCGTCGTAGGGTTTTGGCATCAGCGCAAGCTCTGCCAGGGCGGTGATGCGCAGTGGGTCCAGCGGTTGTTCGGCACGCGCGACCGGGCGGCGCGCCGGCAGGAAACGGCGCAGCCACCACAACCCCCAGGCGCACAGCGGAATTACCAGCAGCAACAGCCACCAGCCCGGCGCAGGGGGCCAGAAGCCAATGGCCGGCGGGGCGATCAGGGGTTGCAGTTGGTCGAGGCTGCTCATTGCTTTTTAACCGGGCGTTGCGGGTTGAGGTATTCGCGCAGCTGCTCGACCATTTCGCTCTGGGTACTCAAGGGCATCAATAGAATCCGCAGTTTCTGTGCGAGCAGTTCCCAGCGGGCGATGCGCGCTTCGGCCTGGGCCTTGTAGGCCTGGCGTAAGTCGAAGTTAAGCGTGTCCATTTCCAACTGCGCGCCGCGTTCGGCAAAGCGCAACAACCCCGCCGCGGGCAAGGCGTGGTCCAGCGGGTCGGAGATGGGCAGCAGCAAGAGGTCGCAATGCCGAGACAGCAGGCTCAGCTGCTGTTCGGCACCTTCGGTGAGCGCGCGTTCATCGCAGATCACAATCACCAGGCTGCCCGGGCGCAACACTTCGCGGCCACGGCGCAAGGCCATGCCGAGGGCGTCCGCTTCGGGTCGGCTTTCGGTATTGAGGCTCTGGTTGACCCGCACCAGGCGGTTGAGCAGTTGCAGCAGGCTTTGCTTGCTGCGCCGGGGCTTGATTTCGTAGTGTTCGCTGTCGCCGAAGACCAGCCCGCCAACGCGGTCGTTATGCCCCAGGGCTGCCCAGCCGATCAGGCTGGCGGCTTGCGCGGCCATTACCGACTTGAACATCTGGCCGGAACCGAAAAACAGCCGGCAGCTTTGCTCGACCATGATGAAAATCGGTCGCTCGCGTTCTTCGTGGAACAGTTTGGTATGCGGTTCCTGGGTACGCGCCGTCACACGCCAATCGATGGTGCGCACATCGTCCCCGGCCTGGTACACGCGCACCTGGTCAAAGTCCACGCCACGCCCGCGCAACTTGGAATGGTGCAGGCCGATCAACGGGCTGCGCTGGCTCGGCGTGGAAAACAACTGCACTTCGCGCACACGGTGGCGCATCTCAATCAATTCGCTGAGCGTGACGCGGATTCCATCGCTGGCATTCATGGGTTTCAAGCGACGGCAACGACATCGAGAATACGTTGCACCACGCGGTCCTGGTCAATGCCGGCCGCTTCGGCTTCGAACGACAAAATGATGCGGTGGCGCAGCACGTCGAACAGCACGGCCTGGATATCTTCCGGGCTCACAAAGTCGCGGCCGGCCAGCCACGCATGCGCGCGGGCGCAGCGGTCCAGGGCGATAGAGCCGCGCGGGCTGGCGCCGTAGGCGATCCACTCGGCCATTTCCGGGTCGAACTTGGCCGGGGTGCGCGTGGCCATCACCAGTTGCACCAGGTATTCCTCCACCGCATCGGCCATGTACAGGCCGAGGATTTCCTTGCGCGCAGCAAAAATCGCCTGCTGACTGACGCGGCGTTCGGGCTTGGTTTCACCGTTGAGGGCTTCGCCTCGGGCTTGTTGCAGGATGCGTCGCTCTACCGCTGCATCCGGGAACCCGATTTTGACGTGCATCAGGAAGCGGTCGAGCTGGGCTTCGGGCAATGGGTAGGTGCCTTCCTGCTCGATGGGGTTTTGCGTGGCCATCACCAGAAACAGTGGCGACAAGTCGTAGGTGCTGCGCCCGACGCTGACCTGGCGCTCGGCCATGGCTTCGAGCAGTGCCGACTGCACCTTGGCCGGTGCGCGGTTTATTTCGTCCGCCAGCACCAGGTTGTGGAAGATCGGGCCCTGTTGGAACACAAAGCTGCCGGTTTCCGGGCGATAGATCTCGGTGCCGGTGATGTCGGCAGGCAGCAGGTCGGGGGTGAACTGGATGCGATGGAACTGCGCTTCGATGCCTTCGGCCAACTCTTTGATGGCTTTGGTCTTGGCCAGGCCCGGTGCGCCTTCGACCAGCATATGGCCGTCGGCAAGCAGGGCGATCAGGAGGCGATCGATGAGTTTTTCCTGGCCGAGAATCTGCGTAGAAAGAAAGGTTCGCAGCGCGAGCAGCGCTTCACGATGTTCCATCGATGACGGTTCCTGGAGAGGTGAGCCTGGGCGTCGAGAAAAAACGCCGGGCCTGGGGCGCTTACTTTAATGCATCGAGGGGGGTGGCGACTAACGGCGTGACGGGTATTTTTGGCAAATCTTGTAGGAAATTTGTATGGGGACACGGTCAATGTGGGAGGGGCTTGCCCCCGATAGCGGTGGATCAGTTTATACATCTGTGACTGATCGACTGCTATCGGGGGCGAGCCCCCTCCCACATTTGATCGTTGGTACGGTTTAGATTCGGGTAAAGGTGCCTGTGCCCTTAAGAATGTTCTGCAAGGTTTCTTCCACTTCAGCCAAATCCGACGCGGCGGTGCTGTGGAGAATTTCCAGATGATCCTTGCCACCCAGTGCATCGGCATCGCCCGCAGCCAACTCAACCCGCAACGTCGTGTCGCTTAGCGTGACCTTCAGCCCATCCAGGGTCGACGGCTCGTAATCCCAAGTCAGTTCGACTTCATCTTCGTCCGGGTAACGGGTGAGCATGAACATCTCGCCGTTTTTACCGTGGCAGCAGAGCATGGCCATGTTGTCTTCTTCGTCGTCGCACGGGGTGGCCATCAGCGCGTCGGTGTTCAGTTGCAGCATGGGAAATCCTGTTTGGGGGAGGGCACAGCGGGGCAATTGTGCCATTGCGGCGAATTTTGTGCTGCATTCTGTGTCAGACCCAGGGTATGACCTGACGGGCTATATCAGTCATTTTCGGTACTCGCGAGCTGAAAAATAGCGAGTTTTTCTTCGGAAAAATACGGGTTGCTCAAGTCGCAACCCCAGGCCTGCGTACCGATGACCGAATATGTCGCAGCGTCGCAAGCAGCCGTCTTCCTACACTCGTTAAGCTGCGCAACGGATGTGCTCTGTGCCGGGAGTCTGACCTGCCCGTCGTACCGTCGCCCTGCATGCTGCACATCTTATGGGAGTTGTATGTGACCTCATTGTCTTGTCCAGCTTCACCCACCTGTCACCCTGATTCGTTTATGGTGCTTGTTATCAGTACCTGCGAACAGCGCTGACGGTCTCCCCGCAAGGGGAAAACGCGACGCTTCCATCAATAACAAGCCCAAGCGGAGTACCACAGATGGCGTTCTTCACCGCAGCCAGCAAGGCCGACTTCCAGCATCAACTGCAAGCGGCACTGGCGCAGCACATCAGTGAACAGGCACTGCCACAAGTGGCGCTGTTCGCTGAACAATTTTTCGGCATCATTTCCCTGGACGAACTGACCCAACGTCGCCTTTCCGACCTGGCCGGTTGCACTTTATCTGCCTGGCGCCTGCTTGAGCGCTTTGATCACACCCAACCGCAAGTGCGGGTCTACAACCCCGATTACGAACGTCATGGCTGGCAGTCGACCCATACCGCCGTCGAAGTGCTGCACCATGACCTGCCCTTTCTGGTGGACTCGGTCCGTACCGAGCTGAACCGTCGTGGCTACAGCATCCATACCCTGCAGACCACCGTCCTCAGCGTGCGCCGTGGCAAGAAGGCCGAGCTGCTGGAAATCCTGCCCAAAGGCACCCAGGGCGAAGGCATCCAGCAAGAATCGCTGATGTACCTGGAAATCGACCGCTGCGCCAATGCCGCCGAACTGAGCGTGCTGAGCAAAGAGCTTGAGCAGGTACTGGGCGAAGTGCGCGTGGCCGTGGCCGATTTCGAACCGATGAAAGCCAAGGTCCAGGACCTGCTGGCCGGTATTGATGCAAGCAAGTTCAGCATCGACGGCGAAGAAAAAGCCGAGATCAAAAGCTTCCTGGAATGGCTGGTGGGCAACCACTTCACCTTCCTCGGCTATGAAGAGTTTGTGGTACGTGACGGGGCGGATGGCGGTCATATCGAATATGACGCCAATTCCTTCCTCGGCCTGACCAAGCTGCTGCGTGCCGGCCTCACCGCCGAAGACCTGCGTATCGAAGACTACGCCGTAGCCTACCTGAACGAGCCGGTTGTGCTGTCGTTCGCCAAGGCTGCGCACCCAAGCCGCGTGCATCGCCCGGCTTATCCGGACTATGTGTCGATCCGCGAGATCAGCGCCGACGGCAAAGTTATCAAGGAACACCGCTTCATGGGCCTCTACACCTCTTCGGTGTACGGCGAAAGCGTGCGGGTGATTCCTTATATCCGCCGCAAGGTGGCGGAAATCGAACGCCGTTCGGGCTTCCAGGCCAAGGCTCACCTGGGCAAGGAACTGGCGCAAGTCGTTGAAGTGTTGCCGCGCGATGACCTGTTCCAGACCCCGGTCGACGAGCTGTTCAGCACCGTGATGTCGATCGTGCAGATCCAGGAGCGCAACAAGATCCGCGTGTTCCTGCGCAAAGACCCGTACGGTCGTTTCTGCTACTGCCTGGCCTACGTGCCACGTGACATCTACTCCACCGAAGTGCGCCAGAAGATTCAGCAAGTGCTGATGGATCGTCTGAAAGCCTCGGACTGCGAATTCTGGACCTTCTTCTCCGAGTCCGTGCTGGCCCGTGTGCAACTGATTCTGCGGGTTGACCCGAAGAACCGCCTCGCCATCGACCCGCTGCAACTGGAAAAAGAAGTGGTGCAGGCCTGCCGCAGCTGGCAGGACGACTACTCCAGCCTGGTCGTGGAAAGCTTCGGCGAAGCCCAAGGCACCAACGTGCTGGCGGATTTCCCGAAAGGCTTCCCAGCCGGTTACCGTGAGCGTTTTGCTGCGCATTCGGCTGTGGTCGATATGCAGCACCTGAACAGCCTGACCGAAGCCAACCCGCTGGTGATGAGCTTCTACCAGCCGTTGGGCCAGGTCTCCGGCCAACGCGAGCTGCATTGCAAGCTCTACCACGCCGATACCCCGCTGGCGTTGTCCGACGTGTTGCCGATCCTGGAAAACCTCGGCCTGCGCGTGCTGGGTGAGTTCCCGTACCGCCTGCGTCATGCCAATGGTCGCGAGTTCTGGATCCATGACTTTGCGTTCATCGCCGCCGAAGGCGTGAACCTGGATATCCAGCAGCTCAACGACACCTTGCAGGACGCGTTCGTGCACATCGTTCACGGCGATGCCGAAAACGATGCGTTCAACCGCCTGGTACTGACCGCCGGCCTGCCTTGGCGCGACGTGGCGCTGCTGCGTGCGTACGCGCGCTACCTGAAGCAGATCCGCCTGGGCTTCGACCTCGGTTACATCGCCAGCACCCTGAACAACCACACCGACATCGCCCGCGAGTTGACCCGGTTGTTCAAGACCCGCTTCTACCTGGCGCGCAAGCTCACCGCCGATGACCTGGAAGACAAGCAGCAACGTCTGGAGCAAGCGATCCTCACCGCCCTGGACGACGTTCAGGTGCTCAACGAAGACCGTATCCTGCGTCGCTACCTGGACCTGATCAAGGCGACCCTGCGTACCAACTTCTACCAGACCGACGCCAACGGCCAGAACAAGTCGTACTTCAGCTTCAAGTTCGACCCGCGCGCCATCCCTGAGCTGCCCAAGCCGGTGCCGAAGTTTGAAATCTTCGTGTACTCGCCACGCGTTGAAGGCGTGCACCTGCGCTTTGGTAACGTCGCGCGCGGCGGCCTGCGTTGGTCCGACCGTGAAGAGGATTACCGTACCGAAGTGCTCGGCCTGGTAAAAGCCCAGCAAGTGAAGAACTCGGTGATCGTGCCAGTGGGCGCCAAGGGCGGCTTCCTGCCGCGTCGCCTGCCATTGGGCGGCAGCCGGGACGAGATCGCGGCCGAGGGCATCGCCTGCTACCGCATCTTCATTTCCGGCCTGTTGGACATCACCGACAACCTGAAAGACGGCGCCCTGGTGCCGCCGGTCAACGTCGTGCGTCATGACGACGATGACCCGTACCTGGTCGTGGCTGCGGACAAGGGCACTGCGACCTTCTCCGACATCGCCAACGGCATTGCCATCGACTACGGCTTCTGGCTGGGCGATGCGTTCGCTTCCGGTGGTTCCGCCGGTTACGACCACAAGAAAATGGGCATCACCGCCAAGGGCGCGTGGGTCGGTGTGCAGCGTCACTTCCGTGAGCGCGGCATCAACGTGCAGGAAGACAGCATCACGGTGGTGGGCGTCGGCGATATGGCCGGTGACGTGTTCGGTAACGGCTTGTTGATGTCCGACAAGCTGCAACTGGTCGCGGCCTTCAACCACTTGCACATCTTCATCGACCCGAACCCGAACCCGGCGACCAGCTTCGTCGAGCGTCAGCGCATGTTCGAGCTGCCGCGTTCGGCGTGGACCGACTACGACACCAGCATCATGTCCGAAGGCGGCGGTATCTTCTCGCGCAGCGCGAAGAGCATTGCCATCTCGCCACAGATGAAAGAGCGCTTCGACATCCGGGCCGACAAGCTGACCCCGACCGAACTGCTGAACGCCTTGCTCAAGGCGCCGGTGGACCTGTTGTGGAACGGCGGTATCGGTACTTACGTCAAGGCCAGCACTGAAAGCCACGCCGACGTGGGCGACAAGGCCAACGACGCGCTGCGCGTCAACGGCAACGAGCTGCGCTGCAAGGTCGTGGGCGAGGGCGGTAACCTCGGCATGACCCAGCTGGGTCGTGTGGAATTCGGCCTCAATGGCGGCGGTTCCAACACCGACTTCATCGACAACGCCGGTGGTGTGGACTGCTCCGACCACGAAGTGAACATCAAGATCCTGCTCAACGAAGTGGTGCAGGCCGGTGACATGACCGACAAGCAGCGCAACCAGCTGCTGGCGAGCATGACCGACGAAGTCGGCAACCTGGTGTTGGGCAACAACTACAAGCAAACCCAGGCGTTGTCCCTGGCCGCACGCCGTGCCTACGAGCGTGCTGCCGAGTACAAGCGCCTGATGAGCGACCTGGAAGGCCGTGGCAAGCTGGACCGCGCCATCGAGTACCTGCCGACCGAGGAGCAGCTCTCCGAGCGCGCCGCAACCGGCAAGGGCCTGACCCGTCCGGAGCTGTCGGTGTTGATCTCCTACAGCAAGATCGACCTCAAGGAAGCACTGCTCAAGTCGCTGGTGCCGGATGACGACTACCTGACCCGTGACATGGAGACCGCGTTCCCACCGAGCCTGGTCGCCAAGTTCGGCGAAGCCATGCGTCGCCACCGCCTCAAGCGTGAGATCGTCAGCACCCAGATCGCCAACGACCTGGTTAACCACATGGGCATCACCTTCGTTCAACGACTCAAAGAGTCGACCGGCATGAGCCCGGCGAACGTAGCGGGCGCGTATGTGATTGTGCGTGACATCTTCCATCTCCCGCACTGGTTCCGTCAGATTGAAGCCCTGGACCACCTGGTCTCCGCCGACGTGCAACTGGAGCTGATGGACGAGCTGATGCGCCTGGGCCGCCGTGCTACGCGCTGGTTCCTGCGCAGCCGTCGCAACGAGCAGGACGCTGGCCGTGACACCGCGCATTTCGGTCCACACCTGGCGGCGTTGGGCCTCAAGCTCGACGAATTGCTGGAAGGCCCGACCCGCGAAGGCTGGCAGAACCGCTACCAGGCCTACACCGAAGCCGGCGTACCGGAATTGTTGGCGCGCATGGTTGCAGGTACTACCCACCTGTACACATTGCTGCCGATCATCGAAGCCGCCGACGTTACCGGGCATGACGCCGCTGAAGTGGCCAAAGCCTACTTCGCCGTCGGCAGTGCCCTGGACTTGCCGTGGTACCTGCAGCAGATCAGCGATCTGCCGGTGGCCAACAACTGGCAGGCCCAGGCACGCGAAGCCTTCCGCGACGACGTGGACTGGCAGCAACGGGCGATCACCATCGCGGTCCTGCAAATGGCCGATGCGCCACAAGACATGGAAGCCCGCGTGGCCCTGTGGCTTGAGCAGCACCAGGACATGGCCGATCGCTGGCGCGCAATGATGGTGGAAATTCGTGCAGCTGTCGGCACGGACTACGCCATGTACGCGGTGGCCAACCGTGAGTTGTTGGACCTGGCGTTGAGCGGTCAGTCGGTGCTTGCGCCGGCTTGATCCTGCGGTAAAACAAAAGCCCCCGTATCGTGAGATACGGGGGCTTTTTGTTGGAACCCTATTTATCAAACACCAGGGTCAACGGTGGGAGCTGGCTTGCCTGCGATAGCGGTGGGTCAGCCAGCCCATTCTCCACTGAGAGACCGTTATCGCAGGCCAGCCAGCTCCCACAGTGTGTTTGATCTCAAAAACTAGCGCGGGGTCGCGCTGGCAATACCCTGGCAAGACTGGATGATTTTTTTCAACCCGTTGTTGTTTTCCGGCAACGCGAACGTCGCGGTCAACGGCTCTGCGCCTTCTGTGGCCGGGGCTAATGAAAGTTTTAGCGCTTGGCCTCGCGAAGCATCGCTGACCCAGTAGGCTAATTCATCGGGCGGAACAGAGGTGCTGAGCGCAAAGACCGTACCGATCTGGAAAGCCCCGGCGTAAGTCCAAACGCCATTTACCGGGCGTTCGATGCTCGCGCGTGTTCCGGTGGTAATACGCAACGGGCCGTTTGCGCTGGCATCTTTGCCTTCAAACGGATCGCTGTCGAAACCCAGTGATTGCGGGGTGATCTGCAGCGCAAGGCTGGCCGTCGGGTTCTGCGGGTGACAGCTGATTTCCAGGCTGGCCTTGACGTGAAAGCCGCCGTAGGCGCTGACACCAAAAGTACGCGCGGTGAGCATCGGGCTGTCTGCGTAGGGTTGCTCAAGCAACCACACAGGGTGCGCTGGGGTAATGATGGCAGTTCCGATACCTGACTCGTCGCCTGCCTGTGCTTGAGCAATGAGAGGTAGAGCGAAAATGGCAGCGAACAACGTAAAGGTGAAGGCTCGCATAGAGGTATTCATCCGCGTGTAAGACGTGAGCTAAGGAATGAATGCATTTTGCCTGTCAGCGATAACCGGTTCTGTCGGGTTTTTCGCAAATGCAGCGCGGCTCAGTAGCTTGGTTTCCAGGTGATCCAGATGCTCGGTCATCAGGCTGACTGCGCTGTTCACATCCCGTTGCTCGACGGCGTCGACAATGGCTGCATGCTCCTGCCACGCACAGTACGTGCAGGCGTGCGCCTCATATTGGGCGATGATCAGCGAGGTCAGCGGTACCAGGCTGTTGAGAAACTGCGCCAGCGGAGCATTCCGCGCCATCGCGGCCAATTGCAGGTGGAATTCCCCGGACAGGCGAATCGCCGGCCCGCGTTGATCGCGCTCGATGCACTCACGTTCACGAGCGATCAGCTCATGCAAGTGCCGAACCTGGGTCGGTGTGGCGTGCACACAGGCCAACTGCACCACGGTGATTTCCGCCAGGCGTCGCGCTTCCAGAATCTGTCGCGTCTGCAGGGCATCCGGCGCGGCCACTTGGGCGCGCTGGTTGGGGCGCAGAATGATGACTTGCTGATGCGACAGCTTTGCCAGTACCCGGCGAATCACGCTGCGGCTGACACCAAAGGTTTCGCCCAGGCTTTCTTCGGTAAAACGGCTGGCGGGTGCGATGCGTTGTTCCAGAATGGCGTCGAACAGGCGCGGGTAGATGTCTTCCACCGACGGCTTTTTACCTGCCACCAGACGCATCGCGGGCAGGGCGGTGAGGACTGATTTGCGGTGCAGCGCGTGAGCGGTCATGGCCTGTCTCCAAAAAGTCAGCTGCCCAGATGGTCGTCCGGGATGTTCAAGCGGATGCCCATGCGCAGGCCTTCCTGAAGGATGTGCCGACGCATTTCGGCACTCGCCAGGGCGCTGTTCTTGTTGCGGATCGCGCGCACCACGGCCTCGTTTTCCTGCAGGCGTTCCGCCAGGTGTTCGGGTGAGTTACGCAACACCTGGGCGCTCTGCTTGAGGGCGTTGCTGGTCTGTTGCACCACGTTCTGGAAGATCGGGTTGGAGGTGAGGGCGAACAGTTCTTCGTGGAAGCCGATGTAGGCGTTCATGCCCGCTTCGGCATCGCCGGCATCCAGGGCTTCGCGCATGTCCATGAGTGTCAGGCGCAGTTGGCCGACTTCCTTGCTGCTGATGGACTGAGCGACCAGGCCGACGATGAAGGGCTCGAGGGTGTAGCGAAGTTGCAGGATGTCTTCGAGGCTTGCGTCCGCCACGGCGTCGCTCGATTGCGGTTCGCTGAGGCTGGTTTCCAGCACCACCACGCCCTTGCCCGGCATCGAACGCACCAGGCCGAGGGTTTCCAGCACGATCACGGCTTCACGCAGGCTCGGGCGACTGATGCCCATCTGCTCGGCCAGTTCGCGCTGGCCGGGCAGCATTTCGCCACGCCGCCACTGGCCCCGGGCCAGGGCCGCGCGCAGTTTTTCTACGACTGAGTTGACGACGGTTGAGGTGCTGATCACGTCTACGTCTCCTTGAGAGTGCAAATACAATGGCCAAACTGGCGACGGTCAAACTGTGGGAGCGGGCTTGCTCGCGAATACGGAGTGTCAGTCAGCTTATTATTTAGCTGACCCAACGCCTTCGCGAGCAAGCCCGCTCCCACAGTTGATCTGTCTCGCTCATAGAATGGGTCAGAACTCCTGATGCGCCGGCAACACCGGCTTCTTGGCCTGAAAGGCATAGCCTTGCTCGCCGTGCAGCACCTTGTTGGCGCGCTGGATATCGATGTCTTTTTCCCAGCGTGCAATGGCCACGGTGGCGACACAGTTGCCGATCAGGTTGGTCAGCGCGCGGCCGATGCCCATGAACCAGTCCACCGCCAGCACCAGCACCAGGCCCACCACCGGAATCGCCGGAATGGCCGTGAGGGTCGCCGCCAGAATCACCAGCGCCGAGCCTGGAATCCCGTGGGCACCTTTGGAGGTGATCAGCGACACCAGCAAAATGGTCAACAGGTCGGTCATCGACAACGGCGTGCCGGTGGCATTGGCGATAAACACGATGGCCAGGGTCAGGTAGATCGAGAAACCGTCGAGGTTGAACGAGTAGCCGGTTGGAATCACCAGGCCGACCGTCGAGCTGCCGATGCCCAGGTGTTCAAGTTTGCGCATGATCTGTGGCAGCACGGCGTCGGACGACGCGGTGCCCATCACGATCAGCAGCTCTTCGCGCAGGTACTTGAGCAGCGGCAGCATGCGCAGGCCGGACAGGCGCATTACCAGGCCAAGCACCAGCCCGACAAAGGCAAAGCAGGTCAGGTAGAACAAGCCCACCAGGCTGCCCAGGTGTTGCAGCGAATCCAGGCCATAAGTGCTGGTGGTGAAGGCGATGGCACCGAACACGCCGATGGGCGCCAGGCGTACGATCATGCCCATGATGCGGAAGATGACATGGCTCAGTTCATTGATCAGCCGCGAGATGCCGGAAGCGGCTTCACCCACCAGGTTCAGCGCGCTGCCGAACAGCACCGAGAACAGCAGCACTTGCAGCACATTGTTGTCGGCGAAGGCGCCGATCACCGAGTTGGGAATCAGCTCCATCAGGAACTGGCTGGTGCCGCGGATATGCTGGCCCTTGTCGGCCAGTTCATTCAGACCGGCGGAGGACAACTGCTCCAGGTGGATATTGGCGCCGGTGCCGATACCGGTGCTGAAGGCCATGATCAGGCCGATCACCAGGGCGACGGTGGTGAGCACTTCAAAGTAGATCACCGACTTGAGGCCGATACGCCCGACTTTTTTCAAGTCGCCGGCGCCGGAAATACCGCTGACCACCACGCAAAACACGATCAGGCCAATCAGCATCTTGATCAGCTTGATAAAGCCGTCACCCAGGGTTTTGAGTTGCGAGGAGAATTCGGGAAGGGCCAGGCCGCAGACGATGCCGAGCATCAGGCCAATCACGACTTGCAGGAAAATCGAACGCGAGCACCATCTGAGCATGGGAGGGATCTCTATTCGGTGCCCTGGTGGTTCCAGGGCTTAATTGTTGTGGTCTTACCGGTAAGTCCAGTGCGCGGCCAGTCTACGCCGGTTTTTTTTGAAACCACAAGTAAATATTCTGTGCTTGACCGGTCCCGGTCTGACCAGTTGGTCGGTGATTGCGATGCTTGAGCGGTTGGCGGGTCGGAAAAATTTTCGCTTATCATCCGCCGCTTGTTACGCGAGGTGATGATGGACAAACCAGGACTGACCACGAATGCAGCAGGGCTGACTCACTGCACCTGGCGCACGGCGGCGCCGGAGTACCCGCGTTACCACGATGATGAATGGGGCGTGCCGGTAGCCGACGATATCCAGCTGTACGAGAAGATCTGCCTGGAAGGTTTTCAGGCGGGCATGGCCTGGATCACCATTTTGCGCAAGCGCGAGCAGTTTCGGGCCGCGTTTGAGGGCTTTGACTTTCGCCGCGTGGCGCAATACACCGAGCCCGACATAGCGCGGCTGATGAATGACCCGGGCATCGTGCGCAACCGCGCGAAGATCGTCTCTACCATCAACAATGCGCGCAGAGCGTGTGAACTGGTGGATGAAACCGGCTCGCTGGCGCGCTGGCTGTGGGCATTTGAACCGACGGATGAGGAGCGTCCGGCGCGGGTGGACATGGCTTACTGGACAGGCAACCCGACATCATCGGCTTCGGTGCGTTTGTCGAAAGCCTTGAAGAAACGCGGCTGGACCTTTGTCGGCCCGACCACGATGTATGCGCTGATGCAGGCCATGGGCATGGTCAATGACCACTTGGAAGGGTGTGCCTGCCGACCGCGGATCGAAGCGCTACGCCAACAGTTCAAGCGCCCCTGAACCAATCGGCTTCAAGCTTGCGCATGATCGCGCTGTGCCGGTCAATCCAATGGCTGGCACGCCGCTGTCGCGGGCGTGCCAGCTCTCAGAGGGATGTGGTTGTGCCTGGCGGGTCAGGACAGGAAACCACCGTCCACATTCAGCGATACACCGGTGGTGTAGCTGGAGGCATCGCTGGCCAGGAACAACACCGCGCCGGCCATTTCGCTCGGGTCCGCCACGCGCTTGAGTGGGATCTGCGCCAGGGCCATTTTCAGGATCGCGTCGTTCTTCACCAGCGCCGAAGCGAACTTGGTGTCGGTCAGGCCAGGCAGCAGGGCGTTGCAACGGATGCCGAACGCCGCGCACTCTTTGGCAAATACCTTGGTCATGTTGATCACGGCGGCCTTGGTCACCGAGTAAATACCCTGGAATACACCTGGGGAAATACCGTTGATCGACGCCACGTTGATGATGCTGCCGCCGCCGTTATCGCGCATCAGCTTGCCGGCTTCCACGGACATGAAGAAGTAGCCGCGAATGTTGACGTCAACCGTCTTCTGGAAGGCGCCGAGGTCGGTGTCGAGCACGTTGCAGAATTGCGGGTTGGTCGCGGCGTTGTTGACCAGGATATCCAGGCGCCCGAACTGTTCACGGATGCCGGCGAACACCTGGGTGATCTGTTCCATTTCGCCGATATGGCAGGCCACGGCGGTGGCCTTGCCGCCTGCGGCGATGATCGCATCGGCCACGTGCTGGCAGCCTTCAAGCTTGCGGCTGGAGACAATCACATGGGCGCCTTGCTGGGCCAGGAGCTTGGCAATGGCTTCACCGATACCGCGGCTGGCGCCGGAAACAAAAGCAATCTTGCCGTCGAGGTCGAACAGGTGAGTCTTGGACATAAGGTTTCCTTCAGAGGGCGGATTTGTCGATGACATTCAGGCTCATTTGCTCCAGCAGCTTGTTCATATGGATGAACTGCGCAAAGCGTTTGTCCTGGGTTTGGCCGTGGAAAAAGCGGTAGTAGATCTGCTGCACGATACCGGCCAGGCGGAACAGGCCGTAGGTGTAATAGAAATCGAAATTGTCGACCTGGATGCCGGCGCGCTCGGCGTAGTAATCGACGAACTGGCGGCGCGTGAGCATGCCGGGGGCGTTGCTCGGCTGGCGGCGCATCAGTTGCACGGGCGCGGGGTCAGCGGCTTCGATCCAGTAGGCGAGGGTGTTGCCCAAATCCATCAACGGGTCGCCCAAGGTGGTCAGCTCCCAGTCCAGCACGCCGATGATCTGCATCGGGTTGTTGGGGTCGAGGATCACATTGTCGAAGCGGTAGTCGTTGTGCACGATGCTGGAGGTAGGGTGGTCGGCCGGCATCTTGTCGTTGAGCCATGCGCGCACCGCTTCCCAGCGTGGGGCATCGGGGGTCAGGGCTTTTTCGTAGCGGTCGCTCCAGCCGCGAATCTGGCGCTCTACGTAGCCTTCAGGCTTGCCCAGGTCGGCCAGGCCGCAGGCGGTGTAATCGACTTGGTGCAGTTCGACGAACTTGTCGATAAAGCTTTTGCACAGGGCTTCGGTCCTGGCCGCATCCAGGCCCAGCTCGGGCGGCAGGTCGGAGCGCAGAATGATGCCGTTGACCCGTTCCATCACATAGAACTCGGCGCCGATCATCGACTCATCGGTGCAATGCACATAGGCTTTAGGGCAATAGGGGAAGCCGTCTTTCAGCTGGTTGAGAATGCGGTACTCGCGGCCCATGTCATGGGCGGACTTGGCCTTGTGGCCAAACGGCGGGCGCCGCAGCACGAATTCCTGGCCCGGGTATTCAAGCAGGTAAGTCAGGTTCGACGCACCGCCGGGGAACTGGCTGATTTTGACCGTGCCGCTCAAGCCCGGAATGTGGGCCTTGAGGTAGGGATCGATCAGGCTGGCATCAAGTTCTTCGCCTGGGCGAATCTGGGTCGATTGGTCGTTAAGCGCCATGCTTATCCCTTCTGCTTATTCTAAAGGCCTTGGACTATTGGCTAATCTAATGCGCACCACCGCCCAGCGACAAGGTCGGGGCGGCTTAATAGGTTAGCGTGTTGGATGATGATCAGCGGGCTTGATGTGTTCAAATCACCAGCATCGCCCGGCCACCGGGGTTGCAGGACAGGTTGGCACCTATTTCGACTTTTGCCAGGTCGATGCCCAGGCCCGCGAGCAGGCTGTTGACCAGTGGGTCGAGCAATGGGCTGAGCAGGCTTGAGATGATACCGCTGAGCAGGTTCAGGACCTCGGTCAGTATGCCGACCACCAGGCCGAGCACTAAGCCTAGAAGCCCGTCGAGCGTCGGTGTATGGCTGGTCAGCCGAATTCCGTTAAGGGTGTTGCTCAAGCTGCCGATGACGTTATTGGAACTGAAGCTGAAGTAGCTCGGTGGCTGTTTCACCTCCGGAGGCGCCACGTAGACATGGTTGCGCGTGGTCTCGGCCACGCTGCTGTCGACCCTCAGGCTGAGGCCGCCGACTGCGTAGGGCTGCCTAGGCTCGCACACGCCTTGGCTGCATTTTTTGACGCCAAGGTCGAGCAGCGGAAAATCGTCGACTTTCAGGGTTTCGGTGGAGGAAAACAGGTTTTTCGGATCTATCTGGCCCACCATCAATCGCACCGCAGACGTGCTGCCTGACACGGACAGTGATTTGTCTGCGGGCCCGTTGCAGCGGTAGCCGGTGACGTAACTGCTACCGCTGGCGGCCTCGAGGGCAATGTCTATTTGCGTGCCCGGCACAGGATCGAGTGAACTGCCCAGCAGCAAACCCACCACATCGGTGACCAGGCCGATCACTTTATTGAGCACGTCGATGACGGGCAGCTTCAAGGAAATCCAGGTGCGGACTTGCGCGGTCCTGACAAAAATCGGCTGGGTATCGATCAACTGCGGGTTGCCAATTGCAGAAATCTGCGCGGGTTCGATGACACGGGTCTTGACCGTGATATTCAGCAGCCCCAGTACGTCCACCGGCAATTCGACGGCCACTGCGCTGGCTTTGTTGGATAGCTGCACAAAGCCCTGAATCAGGTTGAACAGTTGCAGGTTGACGTCCAGGGCGCTCTTGTCCGTGCCGTTTTGTATATTGATCAGGTCGCCCAGGTGCAGGATCTGTGTGCCTGGCGCAATCAGCTTGATTGCTTCGAGGTTATTGATCACCACCTTGACCGCATCACCGCCCAGCTTGAGCACATCGATGGCGGCCTGGATCAACTGGCCGACGGTCGCGTCGGTCTTAAGCAACTGGTCGTAGTTGCCGGCGCTGACATTCAGGCGGATAGCCAACGCGTCCAGGTAGCTGAGCAAGCTGATGTCCGTGTTGATCAAGCCTTTCCAGCCCACCGCATCGATTTGTAATTTGCCGCCCAGCAAACCGCCGATCAAGCCATTGAGTGCCGCCGATTTGGTGCTGTCCACCGTCAACAAGGTACTGCGAACGGTGAGGGTCGCCACGGGCGGCGAGGGTGCGGCAGCGACCGCCGTGGCGCTCAAGAGAGAGGTCTGGCTGAGGGTTCGTCCCGAGAATAATGAGTGGATGGCGTGGCCAACGCTGGTCGTGACGCGATGGGTGGCGATGACCCGGATGGCGTCGGCCTTGTTGGGATCGGCGCTGAAGGTGCGCATAAAGTCAGCACCGGTGGCCAGGGTGCCGCAGGCGATTGCCAGCGTGCGATCGGCGTCGACCTTGAAGTTGTTGCGTTCCGCGCTTTGCGTTGCGAATTGCGCTGCATTGTTATTGGGCGCCGCGCATGTGCCGCCGCGGCTCACCGCTTCCAGCGCCGCGGTATCGGCCACGCGCTGCAACTTGCGCTTCTCCAGGTACAAGCGACCGCTGTCGATCACCAGCAACAGAAACAACAACGCGATCCCGAGGGTTACAGCGCCCACCAGGCCGATGACCCCGCGTTGGCGGGCCGGGCCGAGTCCATGGCCAAACATTGTGCGTTCCTTCGCCGGTCCTGCACCGACGTCCTGAGCATCCCCGAAAACAGTGTAGTCAGGTTTTGCGCAGGCGCTGGCTAATCGCTACTAGTTGCGTGGCGGCAAGGTAACGGGCGTCAGAACGGGGCGGCCCGCGAAGTATTCCACCAGGTTGTCGGCCACGCGCTGCACGGTGTCATGGGCCGCTTCCGGCGACAGGCCGGCCACATGGGAGGTGAGCACGGTATTGCTCAGGTGTTTGAGGGCGTCGGGCACTTTGGGCTCATCGTCGAACACATCCAGTGCGGCACCGCCGATACGCCGCTGCTCAAGGGCGGTCACCAGGTCAGCGGTCACAACCACACTGCCGCGCCCGATGTTCACCAGGTAACCGTGCGGCCCCAGGGCGTCCAGGGCGTGGCGATCAATCAGGTGACGGGTACTTGCGCCACCGGGTGTCGCCAGGATCAGGAAGTCCGATGTGCGCGCAAGCTCCACGGCCGTTGCGCAGTAGGTGTAATCCACGTCATCGCGGGGCTGGCGGTTGTGGTAACTCACCTCCATGCCGAACCCGAGGGCGGCGCGCTTGGCGATCTCCATGCCCACCGCGCCAAGGCCGAGAATGCCCAGGTGTTTGCCGCCCAGGGAAGGGCGCATCACCTTCGGCCATTCGCTGCGCCTTACGGCTGCGTCCGTTTGCGGAATGCCGCGCACCAGCGACAGCAGCAACGCCATGGCGTGGTCGGCCACTGACGGTGCGTTCACACCCGCGCCGTTGGTCACAACAATCCCGCGATTGCTCGCCGCCTGCAGGTCCACATGCTCGTAGCCAGCGCCGATCACGCAGATGATCTCCAGCAGCGGCAGCGCGGCGATTTCCTCGGCATACAATCCCAACGGCCCACGGGTCAGCACTGCCTTGATCTGCCCACCATGGGCCTTGATCGCCTGGGCGCGCTCGGCCGGCGTCGGCGCCAGAATCACGTGAAAGTCGTTGCTCTCAATGATTTGCAGGTATTCGTTGATGGTTTCAACCAGGACCAGAACAGTGGTGGACATCGGAAGGCTCTTCCTGAAGGGTTTGAGAGAATGAGTATGCGGGATTTGTAAGACGGAACGTTTTGTTCAGTCACAAAAAAATCCCGCATAGGTATCACTGGAACTCAATAGTCTGCGCTGTCACCCGCTTCACAAATGCCCCGGCCAGGGTCGCGTTGTGATGCTCGATGATCGCCTCGGCCGACAACGTCGGAGTGTCCATGCAAGTATGGCCGTCCTGCGGCAATACCACCGAAAACCCAAGCTCCACCGCTACTCGGCAAGTGGTGTCGATGCAGAACTGGGTTTTCATCCCGACAATCACCAGTTCATTGACCTGCGCGGCGGCCAACTGATTCGCCAGATCAGTCCCCAGGAAGCAGCTGGGGCGGGTTTTATTGAACAGGTGGTCGCGCGCTTCTTCGACCTCCAGGCCGTGCCACAGCTGCCAGAGTGGGCTGCCGGCTTCAATCGGCGAGCCCGCGGGGCCAGTGTGCCGGGCAACGAAGATCGGTGCGTTGGCGCTGCGGGCGCGATGGATAAGCTGGTTGATGGTGTCGAGCACACGTTCGCGCTTGAAGGGTTTTTCCGGCCCGTCGTATAAACCGGTTTGCATATCGATGATCAGCAGGGCGTTTGCCATGGTCTTGCTCCTTGCAGTGGCCAGAGGGCGGAGCAATAAAAAGGCCCCGTCCATTGCTGGCGGGGCCTTGGGTTGTTTCTGGGTGTCTCTAGTTCACGC
This sequence comes from Pseudomonas sp. O39, assembly GCF_045447295.1. NCBI lineage: Bacteria > Pseudomonadati > Pseudomonadota > Gammaproteobacteria > Pseudomonadales > Pseudomonadaceae > Pseudomonas > Pseudomonas sp. O39. The sequence continues at coordinate 9,133 of NZ_JBJGXV010000008.1, read as the reverse complement.
ACCCACAGCAACCGCACGACCCGCCATAAGCGGTCGTGGTGATGGTGCGGGTGAGGCGTCGCTGAGTAAAGTTCATGGCCCGATCATGCTGGCGCGTACGCGAGTCTGTCAACGGGTGCGTCCAATCGCTTTGCGCGTTGCCGGGTGTAGTGCACGGCCTCAAGGAACTCGTCTGACAAACCTGCTGCTGCGTATCGTGCGAGCGAGGGTGACGCCATAGCCGTTCAGCCGCGAGGTGTCCCTATTGAGCCGCGCCAGCCTGCCGCGCCTTGATTTGCTCTGCCTGTGCTATCGGCATGAAATCATAGGTGGGGAAGAATTCCGTCTTGTAAACGCCCCAGGCGGTGTTTTCGATCGCTAAATTGACCTCAGCCAGGCGCGATGCCGGAAGGCGCAGGACGATGACCTGTCCGATGCCCATCGTGATATTCCAACTCACGACTTCCACGCCGGCAGGCGGAAATACTTTGTGAAACTCCTGCTTGGCCAGTTGGGCTTTCAACGCACTTAACGGCCGTGACTGATCGTGTTTAAGAAATACGGTCAACATAACGGCGTTGTCAGCTGTGGCGGTAATATTTTTTGCGCTGGAACTTGCGCCGGTCTGCGCGGTGACCACGCTTGGCAGCAGGATAATCGCGAGCAGTGCAGGTATTAACAGTGACGTACGAGGAGTGAGTATGTTCATGTGTCGGTACCTTGCTTTTTTTATAGAAAGGCGTGCTCATATAGCCAAGTGAGGGCAGTGCGCGCCAATAACATTGCGGTGGGTATGCCGAGTCAACGTGGCATTTTAATGCAGTGTTTGAGTTCGCTTAGTTCGACATGGCTGTCTTTATGGGGCCGTTGTAAGGGGCGTGCACCACATAAATTCGAACCGTTGGCTGATTGGCTACCATGTCGCGAGGTACTTCTCGAGAATAGGTGAACTCGCTGCTATCCAGCTTTTCCAGCCGTCTGACAACGGTTCTGGTAGGGCCAGCGTCAGGCACCAGAATGTGGGTTTTCCTGTCGCCCGTGACCAGGAAATACCCGCCACCGCCATCCGCGTATTTTGATCGCCCGGTATCGGTATAAAAGAACTCATAGCGGTTTCGCTGAGGGTCCCACATTGATATGCCCACTACGCCAGGGTAGTTTGCCTTGACGTCTTTTTCCGGGGCCCCTTCGATATAGACTTTGGTGGTCAACCATTGAGGGGAGGACGCCAGCGCACGGATATCCCGTTCAGGCTCCGCTTGTTGTGCGTAACTTTTGGATGGATTGAATATCCCAGTCAGAAGCAGGCCGGCCAATACAAAAGTGAGTCTTCGCATGTTTAACTCCTGGGAGTTTAGTCAGTGTTTACCTCCAGTGCGTGGGGATATTAGTGTGGGTGGCCGAGTTTGCTCAATAGCTATGAATGTTCCTGTTACAGTTATAGTGGTGTTTTAGTGAAAATATAATTTAGATGCAGGCAGTGTCTTGTCGTGCTGTAGGGTACTTCTTGAAAAGCTCGAACTCCTAAAGGGATGCGCGCTGTGGGTGTGCAGTGATTACGCGACTCCTCAGTGTTCGAAAACCGCAGCCAACGCTGTCTGTGAACGGCTGCCGTGCCTAACCATTCCTCTGCTAAGTCTTTGCTTATTCACAAGAATCCCGGACAATCGCGCCCCTGTTGTGGTCGGGGCGCTGCCTGTCAGGTTTTTCTGACTCGCCCCGGCCGTGAAAATGCGGAGATCCGACCGGATGAATGATCAGGCCAATAGCGTCGACGAACGCTATGCAACGACACCTGCAACCCTCACAAGCTGGAGCCGCCAGGACACCACCTGGATGCTTGGGCTGTTCGGCACCGCCATCGGCGCCGGTACTTTGTTTTTGCCGATCAACGCGGGCCTGGGGGGCTTTTGGCCACTGGTGATCCTGGCGCTGCTGGCATTCCCGATGACATTCTTTGCCCACCGTGGGCTAACCCGTTTCGTACTGTCCGGCCGCGAAGGTTCCGACATTACCGACGTGGTTGAAGAACATTTCGGTGTCAAAGCCGGTGCGTTGATCACCTTGTTGTACTTCTTCGCCATCTTCCCGATCCTGCTGATCTATAGCGTGGCGCTGACCAACACCGTCAGTAGCTTTATGGAACACCAACTGCACATCCTGCCGCCGCCGCGCGCGATCCTGGCATTTGTGCTGATTCTCGGGCTGTTGGCCGTGGTGCGTTGCGGCGAACAAGTGATCGTCAAGGCCATGAGCCTGATGGTCTATCCGTTTATCGTCGCCTTGCTGTTCCTGGCGGTGTACCTGATCCCGCATTGGACCGGCGGCATTCTCAGCACCGCCAGTGAGGTGCCGGCGCCGTCGGCGTTGCTCAGCACGCTGTGGCTGGCGATTCCGGTGATGGTGTTCTCGTTCAACCATTCGCCGATCATCTCGGCCTTCGCGGTTGACCAGAAGCGCCAGTACGGCGCCAACGCCGATGAGCGCAGTTCGCAGATCCTGTCCCGTGCGCACCTGTTGATGGTGGTGATGGTGCTGTTCTTCGTGTTCAGCTGCGTGCTGACCCTGTCGCCGGCGCAGTTGGCCGAAGCGAAAGCGCAGAACCTGTCGATCCTGTCGTACCTGGCCAACCACTTCGACAATCCGACAATCGCCTTCGCCGCACCGTTGATTGCGTTCGTGGCGATTGCCAAGTCGTTCCTGGGCCACTACATCGGTGCCAGCGAAGGCCTCAAGGGCCTGGTGCTTAAAACCGGTCGCCGTCCGGCAGCCAAGGCGCTGGACCGCATGACCGCTGCGTTCATGCTGGTGGTGTGCTGGATCGTCGCCACGCTTAACCCGAGTATCCTGGGCATGATCGAGACGCTGGGCGGCCCGATCATCGCGTCGATCCTGTTCCTGATGCCGATGTACGCGATCCGCAAAGTGCCGGCCATGGCCAAATACCGTGGGCAGGCGTCCAACGTGTTTGTCACGGCGGTAGGCTTGGTTGCGATTACTGCGTTGATCTACTCGCTGCTGTCCTGACGGCAGGCTGCACGCACCAAGGCCGATTCGCGCACAGCGCGAATCGGCTTTTTTTTCGCGCTGAAAAAACTCGCCAATCAATGAGGGCTAAGCTGTCGGCTTATTGGTTCCCTTTTTGGAGACGCCCATGGCCCGGCCCCGTCCGCAACTGGTTACAGGCAAGCTGGAAAAACTGCACCCCACTCAATTGACAGTGGGCCTGGCTGAAGTCGCCACCAAGCGCGAAGCCTGGACCAAACTCAAGCGCAAGGAGCGCGCCGCCGCGCTCGACAAGCACTGGTTTCCTTGCGTGCTCGGCCCGGACGAGCGCTATTACATCACCGATCATCACCATTTTGGCCTGGCGCTGATGCTGGAGGGCGTCAAGAGTGTGTCCTTGTTGATGCTCAAGGACCTGTCATTTGTGGACCGCAGCACGTTCTGGAACGTCATGGCGTTCAATCAATGGGTGCACCCTTACGACGCGCGTGGTTTACGGCGTACCTACGAAGCCATTCCGCGCAAAATTACCGATTTGCAGGATGACCCTTACCGCAGCCTGGCGGGCATGTTGCGCACGGCCGGCGGTTACGCCAAGGATGCGACGCCATTCAGCGAGTTTCTGTGGGCGGATTTCCTGCGCAGCCGCATTGGCAGCGACGTGGCCAGCCAGCCAAACCCCAAGTTGTTGAGCAAGGTCATGGTCCTGGCGCGCAGCCAGGAAGCGCGTTATTTACCAGGATGGGTTGGGCCGATTGAAAACTGAAACCGAAACGCCTGTTGTTGCACCGCCCAATCGTACCCAGGACATCCTCGCCGGGTTATCCATTGCCGGTTTGCTGCTGCCGGAGGCCGTGGCGTATTCGAGCATTGCCGCGCTGCCGCCCCAGGCCGGTGTGATTGCCTTGTTTGCCGGGCTGGTGTGTTACGGCCTGTTCGGCACCAGTCGCTTTGCGATTGTCTCGGCGACGTCATCTTCTGCGGCGGTGCTGGCGGCGGCTACGTCGAGTCTGGCGGGCGATGACCCGGCGCTGAGGCTGTCCCTGGCGTTTGGGCTGGTGTTGATCACCGGGGTGCTTTTCCTGTTGGCCGGGTTATTCAAGCTGGGCGGTGTAACGTCGTTTATCGCCAAGCCGGTGTTGCGTGGCTTTGCCTTCGGCCTGGCGCTGACCATCATCCTCAAGCAGTTGGCCAGCGTGGTGGGCGTGCACCTGGTCGACAACAACCTGATCCGCTTCCTGCCGCAGTTGCTGGAGCAACTGCCCCGTTGGAATTGGCCGGCTGCGTTGGTTGCGGCGGCTGCGTTGGTTGTGTTGTGGCTATGCGCGCGAATACCGCGCCTGCCAGGCGGATTGTTGGTGGTGGTCCTCGGTATCGGCGCCGGGCAGTACCTGGATCTACAGGCCCACGGCGTAGCGTTGATCGGCCTGATCGACCTGCGGCTGGAATTGGGCCACTTCCCGGTCCTGCCGTTCGCGGACTGGTTGCGCCTGGGCGAATTGGCGTTTGCCCTGGTCATGATCCTGTATGCGGAGTCCTACGGCTCCATCAGTTCGTTCGCGCTTAAACACGGAGATCGGGTGTCATCCAATCGCGATTTGCTCGCGTTGGGTGCGGCTAACCTGATCTCGGGATTGTTCCACGGCATGCCGGCCGGCGCGGGCTATTCGGCGACGTCGGCCAATGAAGCCGCTGGCGCCGGCTCGCGGCTGGCAGGCATCGTTGCCGCGCTGGTGGTGTTGGTGATCGTGTTGACGGTGTTGCCGTATGTAGCGCTGACCCCGGAGCCGGTGCTCGCCGCCATTGTCATCTATGCGCTGGGTCGCGGCTTGAGCCTGCAACCTTTGGGGCGCTACTTCCTATGGCGGCGTGACCGTTTGCTGGTGATCTGTGCCGTGGCGGCCGTGCTGTTGCTGGGCGTACTGGACGGGCTGTTGGTGTCCGTGGCGATCAGCGTGGTGTTGATGTTGCGCCAGATGTCGTCGGCAGATATTCAGGTGCTTGGGCGTTTGGCTGACAGTCACGACTTTGTCGATCGCCAGCACCATGCCGATGCGCTGGACGTACCTGGCGTGTTGATCGTACGGCCCAACGAAGCGCTGTTTTTCGCCAATGCCGAACGCGTCCTCGGCGCGGCGTTGCGCCTGATGCGTCAATCGCAGGCCGAGGCCGTGGTGCTGAGCCTGGAAGAGTCCCCTGACCTCGACGGCACCAGTATCGAAGCGCTGGCAGCGTTTTTCGCGCAAGTGCGGGGGGAGGGCAAGCGCCTGGTTCTGGCACGCGTGCGGCATGAGGCCCGCGAGGTGTTGCAGGCGTTGCCTGAAGCCTCGGCGCCACAGGTATTGCTCAGCGGCTTGAGCGTTGACGACGCAGTACAGCTTGCGCTGAGCGTCAATTCACGGGCATAAAAAAACGCCGCGCATCTTTCGATACGCGGCGTCCTTTACGTCAACACACCTTAGGCTTGAATCACCGGGATGTTGGCGCTTGCTGCGATTTTACGGAACTCGGCGATCTGGTCGAAGTTCAGGTAGCGGTAAACGTCACTGGCCATGGTGTCCAGTTTGGCCGCGTAGCCCATGTACTCTTCGACGGTCGGCAGGCGACCCAGCGTGGAAGCTACAGCCGCCAGCTCGGCCGAAGCCAGGTAGACGTTTGCGCCATCACCCAGACGGTTCGGGAAGTTACGGGTCGACGTCGACACAACCGTCGAGTTCGGCTCTACACGTGCCTGGTTACCCATGCACAGCGAGCAGCCCGGCATTTCCATGCGCGCGCCAGCCTTGCCGTAGATGCCGTAGTAGCCTTCTTCGGTCAGTTGGTGAGCGTCCATCTTGGTCGGCGGCGACAGCCACAGACGGGTTGGCAGCTGACCCTTGACCTGTTCCAGCAACTTACCGGCAGCGCGGAAGTGACCGATGTTGGTCATGCACGAACCGATGAACACTTCGTCGATCTTCTCGCCGGCAACGCTGGACAACAGACGAGCATCGTCCGGGTCGTTTGGCGCGCAGAGAATCGGCTCGTTGATTTCGGCCAGGTCGATTTCGATGATTTCGGCGTATTCCGCGTCGGCATCGGCTTCCATCAGCTCCGGGTTGGCAACCCAGGCTTCCATCGCTTGGGCGCGACGTTCCAGGGTCCGTGCATCGCCGTAGCCTTCGCCGATCATCCAGCGCAGCAGGGTGATGTTGGAGTTCAGGTACTCGGTGACGGAGTCTTTCGACAGCTTGATGGTGCAACCGGCAGCCGAACGTTCAGCCGAGGCGTCGGACAGCTCGAAAGCCTGTTCCAGCGTCAGGTCGTTCAGGCCTTCGATCTCCAGGATGCGGCCGGAGAAGGCGTTCTTCTTGCCTTTCTTCTCTACGGTCAGCAGGCCAGCCTGGATCGCGTAGTAAGGAATGGCGTGAACCAGGTCACGCAGGGTGATGCCAGGTTGCATTTTGCCTTTGAAGCGCACCAGGATCGATTCCGGCATGTCCAGTGGCATAACGCCAGTGGCTGCAGCGAACGCCACCAGACCGGAACCGGCCGGGAACGAGATGCCCATCGGGAAACGGGTGTGGGAGTCACCACCGGTGCCGACGGTGTCCGGCAGCAGCATGCGGTTCAGCCAGCTGTGGATGATGCCGTCGCCTGGACGCAGCGATACACCGCCACGGGTCATGATGAAGTCAGGCAGGGTGTGGTGGGTGGTCACGTCGATCGGCTTTGGGTAGGCCGCGGTATGGCAGAACGACTGCATTACCAGATCGGTCGAGAAGCCCAGGCACGCCAGGTCTTTCAGTTCGTCACGGGTCATAGGACCGGTGGTGTCCTGAGAGCCTACGGTGGTCATCTTCGGTTCGCAGTAGGTGCCAGGGCGAACGCCTTTGCCTTCTGCCAGACCGCATGCACGGCCGACCATTTTCTGCGCCAGGGTGAAGCCCTTGTCGCTTTCAGCCGGCGCTTCCGGCAGCTTGAACAGGGTCGAAGGCGGCAGGCCGAGTTCGGTGCGAGCCTTCTCGGTCAGGCCACGGCCGATGATCAACGGGATACGGCCACCGGCACGCACTTCGTCCAACAGCACCGGGGTCTTCATTTCGAAGGTGGTCAGGACTTCGTCAGTGCCGTGTTTGCAGACTTTGCCAGCATGCGGGTACAGGTCGATCACGTCGCCCATGTTCATGTTGGTAACGTCGAATTCGATTGGCAGTGCGCCCGCATCTTCCATGGTGTTGTAGAAGATTGGAGCGATCTTGCTGCCGAAGCAGAAACCGCCGGCACGCTTGTTCGGCACGTAAGGAACGTCGTCACCGAAGAACCACAGTACGGAGTTGGTCGCCGACTTACGGGACGAACCGGTACCGACCACGTCACCGACGTAGGCGATCGGGAAGCCCTGGCCGCGCATTTCTTCGATCTGCTTCATCGGGCCGGTCTTGCCTTGCTCGTCCGGCACGATGCCTTCACGGGCCATTTTCAGCATGGCCAGAGCGTGCAACGGGATGTCTGGACGGGACCAGGCATCAGGCGCAGGGGACAGGTCGTCGGTGTTGGTTTCGCCAGTCACCTTGAACACGCGCAGGCTGATCTTGTCGGCCAGGGTCGGGCGGTTCTTGAACCACTCGCCGTCGGCCCAGGACTGGATCACGGCTTTGGCGTGTTCGTTGCCGTTCTTGGCTTTTTCAGCCACGTCGTGGAACGCATCGAACATCAGCAGGGTGTGCTTGAGTTGGGCGGCAGCTACCGGTGCAAGCGTGGCGTCGTCCAGCAACTCGACCAACGTCACGATGTTGTAGCCGCCTTGCATGGTGCCAAGCAGTTCAACAGCGCGTTTCTTGTCGATCAGGGGGGAAGTGGCTTCGCCCTTGGCCAGGGCAGACAGGAAACCGGCCTTGACGTAGGCAGCTTCGTCAACGCCTGGTGGAATGCGGTTGGTGATCAGGTCAACGAGGAATTCTTCTTCGCCAGCCGGAGGATTTTTCAGCAGCTCGACCAGGCCTGCGGTTTGTTCGGCGTTAAGCGGCTGGGGAACGATACCCAGTGCTGCGCGCTCTTCGATATGTTTGCGGTAGGCTTCAAGCACAGTTATTACCCTCATCAGTGGTCCCACGGGACGCTCATCCAGAAATGAACGGCACGCATGCGCTCGGGGGCTTTTGGGCCGCAAAGCCAGCGCTGCCGGCATTCCTCACAGAAGCTGCTTTCAAAGTTTTACGCCTGCAGAACGGAGCTGATGAGGGTTGGCGCGGGCTCTGACCTACCGGGTCAAATCCACGCCAACACCGTTCTGAAGGAACGACTGTGCTCGTGACGCTTTGAAAACAGCTTCCAGCGGATTATTGGCGCCTTACAAGGCCGGATGATTCTACGGCAAAAAAAATCTAAAGGTAAGTTGCCTAACCAAGTTTGCTGGGTGATGAATCTTAGACAAAGGGCTAACATGGCGCATTGTTTCGCTGATTTGCGTGTCGTTACCCATGCCCAACCAAACCATCAAGACCCCTTGCGTCGGCCTGTGCTCCACGGTGTACGGCGATCTCGTGTGCCGTGGCTGCAAGCGCTTCCACCATGAAGTCATCCAATGGAATGGCTATAACGAAGAAGAAAAACGCGCAGTCTGGCTCAGGCTCGAGCAACTGCTGGTGCTGGTAATGGCCGGTAAACTGGAAGTCTTCGACCCCAAGATGCTGCGCGGGCAACTGGAGCAGCGCAAGATTCGCTTCGTGCCGCATCAGTCCGAGTACTGCTGGGCCTATCAGTTGATCGCCCGTGGCGCACGGGTGATTTCCAACCTGGAAGCCTATGGCATGGTGCTGTTGCCGGAGTTTCGTGACTGGGCGTTGCCGGAGTTGCGTGATGCCATCGACCGGGAGTTTTTTATCTTGTCCGAGGCGCATTATCAGCGTTATATCGCGCCGGGGTTTTTGAAAGACGCGCTGGGACACTGACTGCAGAGGTCAATGTGGGAGCTGGCTTGCCTGCGATGGCTGTCTGCCAGGCGACACAACGTTGACTGATCTATCGCTATCGCAGCATAGGTATCTACGCAATTCTTTATGTTGCTCTGAGCCTGTGAGGAGTTTAGGTAGATTGAGTACATATCCGTTGCTGCGGTAACGGCTGCTTAGGGTTCCGCCCTTACGGCGGGTCACTTTTGGCAAAC
>NZ_JBJGXV010000079.1:0-425 GCF_045447295.1 Pseudomonas sp. O39 | reverse complement strand
TTATCCGGATACCAAATCCCGGTCAGTTGCCCGTATTTGTTGTAGCTGTAGTCCGTAATGTGGCCGTCGGGATCGGTCTTACGAATGACGTCGCCCTGATCGTTGCGCTCATACTTCCAGACCGCTTCACCACGCCGTACTACCCGTACGAACCCGTTGTCATGCTCGTAGGAAGTCGGTTCATCCTCCCCAGGAAACAACGCCACCAGACGTCCTGCGTCGTCGTACTGATACGCTGTCACCGCGCCCAACGGGTCCTGCTCGACCGTCAGTCGGCCCTTGTCATCGTAGGATTTGAAGTGCTCGGCACCGTCGGGATCAATGCGCTGCACCAGCCGCGCCCGCTGATCGTGGACGTAAACTTCCCGACTGCCATCAGCGTTCTGAACCGTGACCCGGCCGTTGTCATCCCACGCATACCGCGT
>NZ_JBJGXV010000078.1:0-428 GCF_045447295.1 Pseudomonas sp. O39 | reverse complement strand
GCAGCATCAGAAAGGGCAGAGACATCTTTATTCCGCTTATTCAGGATATTGATGAAATGGCCAAACAGATGGCCGAGCGCCAAGCTCCGGGCGCGGAGAAGGTTAAAGATGCACGACAGAAAACCAAGAAAGCGAAAGCCGAGGCCGGCGACTACGAGAGGCGCTATAAAGAATCATTGGCGCGAGAGCTCATGTTGATCAAAGCGCTGGATGACGCACAGCGCTCCCTTCGTCGTCACGAAGAGCCCTTCAGCCAACACGAAAACGTCGTACCTTTCCCGAACCCTCGGAAATGAGGCCGTAGCATGAAAATGAACAAGCGAGCACCGCGTCTATCCGATAGCGGCAAAGCTATTATGGAAGGGACTGACACCCTCTTTTAGACTATGGAAAGTCGAGATCCAACACTTCGCAGCGCATAGGTAAAT
>NZ_JBJGXV010000077.1:0-432 GCF_045447295.1 Pseudomonas sp. O39 | reverse complement strand
ATGAAACGCTCACGTCTCACCTGTTCAAAACCGGTCGCGAGCACCAGCGCCAACAAGGCCAGCTCCTCAGCAACTACCACTACGACGAGCAAAACCGCCTGCACACCCATGCCGTCAGCCAACAGCAACACATCCTCTACCAGCGCCACTACGACTACGACAAATCCGGCAATCTCACCCGCCTGCTCGACACCCGTAAAGGCCAACACGACTACCACTACGATCCCCTCGCCCGCCTGACCCGCGCCGATCACTCTCAAGACGTGCAAGAACGCTTCGGCCACGACCCGGCAGGCAACCTGCTAATGCAGGATCGCCCCGGCCCGGACATCGTTGCCAGCAACCGCCTGATGATCCAGGGCGATCATCATTACGACTATGACGCCTTCGGTAACCTGATCCGTCAAAGGCGCGGTAAGGGTCACCAACTTA
>NZ_JBJGXV010000076.1:0-442 GCF_045447295.1 Pseudomonas sp. O39 | reverse complement strand
GGAAACTCTGAAAAAGACTTCCAAATCTGGTGAAATACGCCAGTCCCAAGTACTGAACGGTTGAGCCCCGATGAAGCAGATGTCCTTCGCTGACGCCGAATACGCTGGCAAACGCAAACAAACCCGCCGTGAGCGCTTCCTGAGCGAGATGGATCAGGTCGTGCCCTGGAATGGCTTGGTCAAACTGATCGAACCGCACTATCCGAAGGGCGAAGGTGGTCGTCCGGCCTATCCGTTGATGGCGATGTTGCGGGTTCATTTGATGCAAAACTGGTTCGGTTATAGCGACCCGGCCATGGAAGAATCGCTCTACGAAACCACAATTCTGCGCCAGTTTGCCGGGCTGCATCTGGATCGGATTCCGGATGAAACCACGATTCTCAACTTCCGCCGACTGCTGGAAAAACATGAACTGGCCGGTGGGATTTTGCAGGTCATCAAC
>NZ_JBJGXV010000075.1:0-442 GCF_045447295.1 Pseudomonas sp. O39 | reverse complement strand
GGAAACTCTGAAAAAGACTTTCAAATCTGGTGAAATACGCCAGTCCCAAGAACTGAACGGTTGAGCCCCGATGAAGCAGATGTCCTTCGCTGACGCCGAATACGCTGGCAAACGCAAACAAACCCGCCGTGAACGCTTCCTGATCGAGATGGATCAGGTCGTGCCCTGGAATGGCTTGGTCAAACTGATCGAGCCGCACTATCCGAAGGGCGAAGGTGGTCGTCCGGCCTATCAGTTGATGGCGATGTTACGGGTTCATCTGATGCAAAACTGGTTCGGTTATAGCGACCCGGCCATGGAAGAATCGCTCTACGAAACCACAATTCTGCGCCAGTTTGCCGGGCTGCATCTGGATCGAATTCCAGACGAAACCACGATCCTCAATTTCCGCCGACTGCTGGAAAAGCATGAGCTGGCTGGTGGGATTTTGCAGGTGATCAAT
>NZ_JBJGXV010000074.1:0-520 GCF_045447295.1 Pseudomonas sp. O39 | reverse complement strand
CGTCTGAGTGCTCTTGTCGATGAACACGTCATCGCTAGGTGCTGGGACAGTCACAGTGCCGACGGTGTCGCCTGCCTTGATGGTAATGGTCGAGCCGTTATCGAGCTTCAGAGTGACGTCAGTGCCGGCCTTGTTGCTCAAGGTTGCGGTGTACGTAATCTGGCCGCCTTCGTTGACTGCGCTTGGCGCGGTCAAAGTGACGGTGGTGGTATCAGCGGTGCCCGGTGTGTCGGTCACGGTGGTGTTAACCGGTGTAGTACCCGGCACCAGGTTTTCGAAATGCTCGCCGCCGGTCACACCCTTGATTGCGGTGGTGACGGTCTGGTCGCCTTTGTACACATCATTTGGAGCTACAACCGAAACGGTGCCGCTGGACTGGTTCACGCCGATGGTGATGGTCTGGCCGTTATCCAAGGTCACGGTCAGCGGGTTGGTGATGTTAGTCACTGCCGCGCCGTTTTTATCCACAAGGCTGGCGGTGTAAACAATGTTGCCGCCTTCGCCAACGGTGGTGGTAGCG
>NZ_JBJGXV010000073.1:0-543 GCF_045447295.1 Pseudomonas sp. O39 | reverse complement strand
GTGGCGGTTGGGCGCTGGGTGTCGATGGCGTAATTGTTCGAATCCGTGGTGCCGACCCCCACGTTGCCAGACCCGCTCTGCACCCCGGTATTGTCCAGGGTGATCAGGTTGGTCGCGTCGGTGATATTGGCGCTTGGGGTGAAAGTTGCCGTCCAGGTGATGCCACCGTCGCTGCTGCTCACGGCGCTAAGCGTGCCGTTGGCGACGGTCAGGTCGGCATTACTGAATCCCGTCACGGCCTCGGAGAAGGTGATCGTCACCGTGGTGGTCTCGCCGATGCTCAGGCTGTTGTCGGCGACCACAAGAGTGGCCGTCGGCACCATCGTGTCGATCACGAAGTTGCCGGAGTTGGTGACGCCGGTGCCGGCGTTACCGGCCAGGTCAGCGATGCCAGTGTTGTTCAGGCCTATAACGTTGCTCGTATCGTTGACCCCGAGCGTAGGCGTGTACGTCGCCGTCCAGGTGATGCCGCCATCGCTGCTGCTCACGGCGGTCAACGTGCCATTGGGAATGTTCAGATCAGCGTTGGTGAAGCCCGTTACT
>NZ_JBJGXV010000072.1:0-566 GCF_045447295.1 Pseudomonas sp. O39 | reverse complement strand
AATCGTCATCGCAGTTACATCTACGAGCCGGACAGTTTTAGGCCTCTGGCACTGCTGGAAGGCTTTGGCCCGAAAGAGACCCAGCCTTACCACTATCAACTCGACCACCTCGGAACACCGCAGGAGCTGACCGCGCCTGACGGTGAAATCGTCTGGTCGGCGCACTACCGCGCCTACGGTGAGATTGCCCGACTCGATATCAGCAAAATCGACAATCCGCTACGCTTCCAAGGCCAATACTTCGACCCGGAAAGCGGGCTGCACTACAACCGCCATCGCTACTACAATCCGGATATTGGTCGTTACCTGACGCCTGACCCGGTGAAGTTGGCGGGTGGGATTAACGGCTATCAATACGTGCCCAACCCTACTGGGTGGGTAGATCCGTCAGGATTGAATGCCTGCCCTGGGGGAGATGGCTGTAAACCACAAAAAAATTCAGAGACGCCTACCCAAAAAGCACAAGTGGATGAGGGGCTACCGCCTGCCCCTCTTGTTCACGGAGTTGATGCTGAAACCTTAAACCGTACACACAGCATTGAAGGCAAAGCCTCAACCAGACGAGT
>NZ_JBJGXV010000071.1:0-570 GCF_045447295.1 Pseudomonas sp. O39 | reverse complement strand
ACCAAAAGGTCTTTGCCCCACCACTCGGTGCCTCGCCCAGGCTCGGCATGCCCTCACTCCGGCTTGAATCCGTGGGCCGCCGCAATGGGCCATCCTTGGCCCAGTGCGGCTAACCCGGCGTCCTGCCGGGTTACCCACGGATTCAAGCCTGCGTGCGGCCATCGTGGTTAACGGGGCCTGTCAGATCAAAATCAAAAGCATATCAAAAGCAGGGCACGGCGGCCTGAAAGCCGACCTGAGTGGTTGAAGCAAAAGCAGGGCAAAAGCACAGCAGAAGCTGGGCAACAGCATTGCAAAAGCACAGCAGAAGCACAGCAAAAGCACAGCAGAAGCAGAACTGCTTTTCTGTGGGAGCTGGCTTGCCTGCGATGCGGACACCTCGGTCCACCAAGTACACCGAGTTGATGCTATCGCAGCGGTTCGGCGGTCCGACAAGCCAGCTCCCACATTTGATTAGGTTCAGCTTCCAAGATCAGGTCGGCTGTCAGGCCGCCTCGGTTTTGCTTTTGATCTAACCACTCAGGTCGGCTACTAGGCCGCCGTGCTCTGCTTTTGATCTTGATCTGTTTT
>NZ_JBJGXV010000070.1:0-578 GCF_045447295.1 Pseudomonas sp. O39 | reverse complement strand
AGAATCCGGTTTGGTACATAGCGTAGTGGGCACTGCGGCGAATGTGGCGGACGTAACCCAGGTCGATCAGTTACTGCACGGAGAAGAAACTTACGTCTCTGGCGATGCCGGTTACACCGGCGTCGAAAAGCGCCCCGAGCATCAAGATCGCCAAATGATCTGGTCAATTGCCGCTCGGCCCAGCAGTTATAAACAGCATGCTAAGAAGAGCCTGATCGGTCGCATGCGTCGCAAAATCGAATACGCGAAAGCTCAACTGCGCGCCAAGGTTGAGCATCCGTTTCGGGTGATCAAGCGCCAGTTTGGTTATACGAAAGTACGCTTCCGAGGCCTGCTGAAAAACACGGCGCAACAGACCACGCTGTTTGCTCTGTCGAACCTGTGGATGATGCGAAAACGACTGCTGAATACAGGAGAGGTGCGTCTGTAATGCGGACAATGAGCGCTGAAAACCGCTTGTACGCAGAAAAAAGAGGAACTGATAGAGGAAAAGGACTGATTTTCGATTGAGTCGACATTTTTTGAGCCTCAAGCAACGGGGCCGTTGAAAACGCATGCCTACTTCAGACCTTCCCTAG
>NZ_JBJGXV010000007.1:0-224626 GCF_045447295.1 Pseudomonas sp. O39 | reverse complement strand
CCAGCTCCCACAGTTGGATCGCGGTGCATCAGTTGGAGAGTGATCGGCGATGAGACCGTTTTCGGGAGCAAGCCAGCTCCCACAGGACATCGGCGTACGCGCGATCATTGCTGACCTCCGGTAGCGCCGGCCTTGGCTTCCTGCTGATCCTTGCGCCGCTGCAACTGCTCACGATCAAACCCTTCGATGTACACCTGCGCCGCACGCCCCACCGGCGCGGCCATGGCAGGTCCGGTGGCGCGGCCCTGGTTCAGGTCCTGCTTGCGCTCGACCATCTGCATCAAATTCAAATTGTTCGCACAGCCCAACGGCAAGGTCGGCTTGAAATCCTCATCCAGCCCGATCGCATCCTTGGCCGCCGGTTGCTGGCACTGACTCGGCAAACCATCCGCCCGGTATTCCGGTGAGTAATACACCGGCGCCAAGTGGGTCTGGCAACCCATCAGAGCCAGGGGCAACAGCATCAACATACGAAAAGCAGTCATGGCAGGCCCCTTATCAATTCATGTAGAAACCGAACGCCCCGCCGCTGCGCGGTCCGGTGGCCGCTGCGGTAGCCGGTTGTGCGTCCAGGGGCGTGGCGAGCGTGCGGCTGCGCACCGGCTCCACCAGGTACGGGGTAATCAGGATCACCAACTCGGTTTCGTTGCGCTGAAAGCGCTTGGAGCGGAACAGGTTGCCGAGGATCGGCAAGTCACCCAACAGCGGCAGTTTCTCGATGTCCTGGCTGCTTTGACGCTGGAACAGCCCAGCAATGGCAAAGGTCTGCCCGCTGCCGACTTCCACGCGCGTATCGGCACGGCGCACGCTGAAGGACGGCACATGGAAGTTGCCGAAATCCACGGTGCCGCCGCTGACCACACTGCTGACTTCCGGGCGCACTTGCAGGGCGATGCGGCCGTTGGGCAGCAAGGTCGGGTTGAACAGCAGCGACACGCCGAATGACTTGTACTCGATGCCCACCAGGTCCCGGTTGACCGGCACCGGAATCGCCACTTCGCCACCGGCGAGGAAGCTGGCGGTTTGGCCGGTCATGGCGGTGATGTTCGGTTCGGCGAGGATCTGCAAAATGCCGTTGGCCTGCAGCGCGTCGAGCATGCCGTCGATATTCACATTGCCCGAGCCGGTGCCTGCAGTCGCCAAACCACCTGCCGTCGCCGCCGCCAACGGCCCCCCGGTGATCAGGCCAAAGGAAAACGTGCCGTTATTGAACATCGCGTTCCAGTTCACGCCGTAGTGCAGCAACTCGGAACGGGACACTTCGGCAAAGCGCACCCGTAAGTTCACTTGGGCTGCGCCGGCGTATTCGGTGGTGTTGATCGCGCTCTGAAAGCCTTGGCCCTGAGGGTTAAGCAGCGCGTTAAGGTCAGTCGCTTCGGCCACCGAACCGACGGTGCCTTTGGCGATCAGGCGGTTGCCGGCGCCGGTAATCTGCGCGCCGTTACCGGGGTGCAGTTCCTGCATCGGCGTGGTCACCGCCTGGGCGCCGCTGCTGACGGACAAGGTCAGGCTGGCCAATTGTTTGCCGTCGTTGCCGAGGGCGATCAGGCTGGTATTGCCCGGCGCCTTGCCGAAGATATAGAGCGTACCGGGCGACACTACCTGCAGGTCGGCCACATTCGGCTCAGCCACCAATACCGAATCCACCGGCGCGGCAAAATGCAAAATCCGCCCCTCACCGGACGCCAGGTTGATCGAGCCCCCGGCCCCATTGGCAATCTCCTGGGCCTGGCTGGCACACGAAATCAAAGCGAGCAACAACACACAAAAACGCATCATGAGGCAGACGCCAGGGAAGTGACGGAGGCCGTGGCAGGCGCACGGCGGTTCGAAATATCAGTAAGGCTGATGGTCACCAACGCTTGCAGGTTGTATTCGGTGGCCAGCTCGCGGAACGACAGCACCGCCAGCTCCAATTCGCCGCGCAGCACCAGCCGACGCAGGCTGCGGCGCAGCTCCGGGTGCACCAGCAACACCGCACTGTTGACCTCACGCGTGTTCTCGCAGGCCTGGCGCAGCTGGGCGAGCAAGGCACGGCTGACGTCTTCGGGGATCAATTCGCGCTGGGCCTCCTGGCGGCGCAGGGATGCGCGCAACTGGTCTTCCAGACCCGGCGCCAGTACCAGCGCGCCGATCACGCGATTGCGGTCTGCG
The DNA here is from genome assembly GCF_045447295.1 of Pseudomonas sp. O39. Lineage (NCBI taxonomy): Bacteria > Pseudomonadati > Pseudomonadota > Gammaproteobacteria > Pseudomonadales > Pseudomonadaceae > Pseudomonas > Pseudomonas sp. O39. The sequence continues at coordinate 222,472 of NZ_JBJGXV010000007.1, read as the reverse complement.
TAGTGATGGCTGATCTGGCGCGCCAATGCCGCACGCAAGTGTTCGGCCAGGCGCCCGGCGTCGGTTTCGCGCGCCCCCCACTCCACCATGGCCTCGAGCAAGGCGCGCTGGTTGCGGATCGACACGCCTTCACCGACCAACAGCCGCAAGGTTTCGGCAACCCGCTGCAACGGCACCAGGCGCAACGCTTCTTTCACCAGTTCGCCGTAAGTGGCTTCGGTGCGCTCCAGCAACAGACGGGTTTCCTGGATGCCGAGGAAGTCGGCGGCATACCGGCGCAGGCTGCGTTCCAGCACACCGCGCAACACTTCATCGGGCAGCAGGAAACCAATGCCGGCGTTGCGCAAGGTCTCTTCGTGCTGGCGCTCAATCCAATGGGCGCTGCGACCGTTAAGCGGCGAATCGGCTTGCACGGTGGCGATGTCCAGCAGTTGCACATGCACCGGATCGTCCTGCAACAGCAGGCAGTTAATCGGCAGTTCACCTTCGCTCACCGGCACACCTTCCAGGGATACGCGGTAACTGCCGGGCGTGGCCTTGTCCTCCATGTAGATGCCCGGCACCGGCACGTCCACGCCGAGGTCGGTGCGCAGGTCGTGGCACAGCGCTTCGACACGCTGGCGCAGCAACTGGCGGGGCGCGCTCTGGGACACGCCACTGCCGAGGGTCAGCAGCACGCGGGTCTCGGGGAGCAGGTTGTCGTCCAGTTCGGCCTGGGCTTCGACCAGCGGTTCCGGCGTCTCGACCAACGTTTCCAACTCGCCTTGAGGCTGGCGGGTGTGCCGGCGATACATCACGAACGCCGCACCGCCAAAGGCTGCAGACAACCCGAGAAACACCCAAGTGGGAAAGCCCGGCAACAGGCTGACGCCAATCATGATCAACGCGGTCAGGCCCAGTGCACGGTAGCTGGCGCCCAGCTGTTTGATGATTTCACTGCCCAGGTCACCGGCTTCACCGTCGCTGTTGACGCGGGTGACCACGGTGCCTGCCGCCACGGAAATCAACAGCGCCGGAATCTGTGCGATCAGGCCGTCACCCACCGTCAGCAGCGAATAAGTGTGCACCGCCACGCCGAACGGCATGTCGCGTTCGATCATGCCGATCAGCATGCCACCCAGCAGGTTGACCGCAAGAATCACCAGGCCGGCGATGGCATCGCCTTTGACGAACTTCATGGCGCCGTCCATCGCGCCGAACATCTGGCTTTCACGCTCCAGGCGCGAGCGCCGGCGACGGGCTTCGGCCTGGTCGATATCGCCATTGCGCAGGTCGTTGTCGATGCTCATCTGTTTGCCGGGCATGGCGTCCAGGGTGAAACGCGCGGCCACTTCCGCCACACGCTCGGCGCCCTTGGTGATGACCACGAACTGCGCCACGGTGATGATCAGGAACACCACCATACCGACCACCACCTGGCCTGCGATCACAAAGTCACCGAAGGCCTTGACGATATGCCCGGCGTCGCCGTGCAGCAGGATCAAGCGGGTGGTGGTGATGGACAACGACAAGCGAAACAGTGTGCTGAGCAGGATCAACGGCGGCAGCGCGGAGAACTCCACGGAGTGGCCGATGTAGAACGCGACGATGAGAATCAGGATGCTCAGGGCAATATTGAGGCCGATCAGCATGTCCACCAGGTAGGTGGGCAGCGGGATGATCATCATCACAATCGCCATCAGCATGAACGCGACGATGATCACGTCTGTGCGCTGGGCCGCCATGCGCGCCAGGGTGTTCAGGCGGTTAAGTGCACTCATGCGCCGGCCCTGCGTGCGGCCAGGTAGCGTTTGAAACACTGACGCGCTTCGTCCTTACGCTCGCCGTACCACAGCGCGCGAGCGCGCAGCAGCAACAGGCTGGCAGACTCACCTTCCAGCGCCACCAGGCGGTCGAGCGCACCCAGCGCGCGGGTGGCGTCGCCGCTGTCGGTAAACGCCAGCACCAGCGAACGCAGCAACACGCCGTCATGGGGCGCGACACTGACCGCAATCAGCAACATCACCAACGCACGTTGGGACTGGCCATTGCGCCGGTACAGCTCGCCAATGCCCTTGAGCAGTTGCACGGCGTCGTCGTTATCGCGGGCCATCAGGCATGTACCTCCGAGCGTTGCTGTTCGAGGTTGCGGCGCATGTCGATCTCTTCACGGATCAGGTCGTGGGCCAGCGCTTTAATTGCAGGCTCCGCGTCCAGCGTCGGCAGCAGGTGTTCCATCACGTGTTCCAGCAACTCCAGGGAACGGGCGCTGCCGAACAGCAACGAATCAACACCGGCGGCGCTGGTGAGTGCTTCCAGGTCACCGCGCAGGGAGCGCCGGGTCTGGGTTTTGCGAGTCTTGAGCACCGCTTCGAAGGCGGTGGCCTGGCGTGAATTGACCGCGCGAACGGCCTCGACCGGCGCGCTGCGCACATCACTGGGAATCAACGGGCGAGGTTCGACTTTCATGCGTGGGCCTGTGTCAGGAATGGGGCATCGTCAAGGGTGGGGATGTCGGTCGGCCAACCCGCACCCAGGCGCGCTGTACCGACGCCATCGCAGGCAAGCCAGCGCCCACAGTTGGAGTGCGTGCATTCCATAGATCGACTCATAAGGTGAAGGTAAAGCGCTCCTCGCCACGGGCGAGAATCACTTGGTTGTTCTCGATGCGCTCCAGCACCCAGTTGTCCGCGAGCGCTGCGCCGGGGTACAGGCGTTTGCCGCTGTCATTGATCACATAGGGATTAGTGCCGAACCATACGGCCTGGAACCGCACCCGCGGCCGCGCAGCATCGGCACGCACTGCGACGCGGGGGTTGAGGACGATCTGCTGGCCATAACGCTGGTCGAAGGCTTGTTGCAGCGCCAGCCATTGCGGTTTTTGTGACTGTTCGAAACTGCCGACGGCACTCAGTTGGCCATTACTGCTGCTGACCTTCACCGCATCCAGATGCGCCGCTTGCAGTTGCTGCTCCAGCCAGGCCTTGGCCTGTTCGTGAGACGGTGCTTGCACCAGCGGAACGTCGACGACTGCTGCCGGGGGCGCCGGCGGCGAGTCATTGCGAAACGCCAGCGCTGCGGCACAGAGAAACAGCAAGGCGGTTGCGACAATCCAGGGCGCAAATGTGCGGGGCGCGTGCGCAGGTTTTTCAGCCCCCTCAGGCAGTGCCAGGCTCACGCCTACAGTGCCGATACGCAGGTGCAAAGGCAGTCGCGCGCGATGGCCGCTGCCTTGGGGAATGCGCACGTTCGCGCCGAGCATCACGTCGCCACCCAACGCTTCAATCGCGACCTGGCCGCCTTCAAAACGCAGGCGCAGGTGCAGGCCGGCAATTGCGGGGTCGCTGAGTACCAGGTCGGCCGCGAGGTCCGCGCCGAGGGTGTAGACAGGCTGGTCGAGCACCAGGGAACTGCCCTGGTGCAAACCGCTGGTCACCGTCAGGGTCGGTACGCCAATACCGGCGACCGGGCCCATGGAAATCAAGGCTGTCATTTTCGGGTTTGCCCCCTTGAGCATGTGCAACGGGGTCAAGAATCAGGATAAATACGGGCCAGAAGTAAACGGGCAGCGCCGGCGCCGCCCGTTTGGCGAATCAGTTCTGCGGACGCTGTTTGGTGGCGTCGAGTTCCGCTTTTTTGGCGGTGCTGATTTCAGTGATTTTTGCCGACTTTTCGATAGCCATGTTGAAGGTCGCTTCCATCTTCGCGATAGCGTCGTCGGCGCCGCCTGCTTTTACTGGTGGGACATCAGCCATGTTCATCTCCTTGCAGTGATAGGGAAGTTATTCAGTTGCGCATCAGCACGCTGAAAGTATGCAAACCGGATGAACGCCCAAAACGTCAGACAGTGAGCTTTCGAACCGTCGTTGGTTTGCATGGGGGCCATACTACTCACGATCAAAACGCCTTCGCTGTGAAAGCTTGTGAAACGTTTCAGATACCGGGTGTGAACGGTTCGGCTCAACCTGGCGTTGAGAAAAACTCATCCCCGTTTCGCCGTGGAACTTTTAACGAAAAGCCCAAACACCGCCAATACCCCCTGTTTACAGGGGATTGCGCACCTGAACTCGAATATGGCTGAACACTAAGCCGCTCTTTCCAACCCTATAAACGAGCGGTTCATCACGGCATCTGCATTTTTTTCGTATCGACTTCACATTTTTCACTACTAGCCTTTTGCCCAACTTCGCAGATATTTCCATTTGTAACAAAAGCGACTTGCTCATCGCGTTTGATAGCTCGGCGTGAGCGACCTTCAATGCCCGCGAACAACTAGTGATGTGCGCGTAATTAGTACAGTTGCACTAATAGCCGAAAGCCTTAGTGCGCGGGCTTTAATATATGAAACAACTTCCAGGTGTTCTATGACTGCGATTCCGAGTGGCCTTGATCCGGCCGAAAGCAAGGGCACGGACGGCCCCCAGAAAAAATTCGAAACCGCGCTGTTCACGGCCGTCAACCAACCTGCCTTCGACCCTTCCAAAATCCGTGGCCCGTCGATTCCCCTGCCCTATCAGAATGTGCAGGCACCGGCGAACAACAGCATCACCTACACACCGCTGGGCAGCGACAAGCCGGTCACCCTCAAGCAAAGCGATAACCCGCGTCTCTACCAGACGCTGGTTGACCAGTACAACGCCCAGCAGAGCGATGCGAACCTGGAAAAGAACCTCGCCGCGAGCAAAGCGGCCGGCTACATCGAGGCCGACGCCAGCACCGTGGCGCCAGGCCTGGGCAACTACAAGGCGATCGGCAGCACGACGGAACTGGGCCCCGGGCTGATCCGCTACGAAACCTCTTCCGGCGACAGGGTTGTGGTCAGCCAGAAAGAAACCCCGGGGCTGTTCGCCCAGGTCAGCGGCGACTCGGCCAAGTTGTTTGTAATCAATGCCAGCCAGGCTGAAGGCTACCGTTTGGCCAGCCCCGACGAGACCCTGGACCCGGCCGCCAACGTCGGCCCTCCCGAAGAAGTCGGGCCCGGCCTGATTCGCTATAACACCGCCTCCGGCGACAAGGTGATCGTGTCCCAGGACATTACCCCCGCGCTCTATGACCAAATGGCCAAGTTGTACGCCGGGACCACCGGCGCGGCGGGTGCTGCAGACACCTCGTGGATCGACAACTCGTCGTTCGGTGTGTCCGGCGCCAGGGACTGGGACACCCTCACCGGCAACACCAGCGGCACGCCCACCAAAGAAGAACTGGACCTGAACCGCCCCCGCGCCGCCGCGCAATTGCTCTCGCAGAATTGGGACGCGTGGGGCCTGCACGGTGCGCCCATCGACTTCGCCAACCCGCCCACCACCTTGCCACCCGAAGCCCAGGCGGTACTCAAGTACGTAGCCAGCAGCCCAAACCTGATGGCGGCACTGGACAGCGGCGGTCGCGGTAAAGCCGACAATGTCATCACCCACGCCGACGTCGACCACTTCATCAGCAACACCAAGAGCGACATCGGTGCCGCGTCGAAAGCCTATGGCACATTCATGGGCAGCCATCCAGGCGACCTGGCCAAAGCCAACGCCAAGTCCGCCGCCATCGTGATGGCTAACGAAAGCCTGGTGGCCAGCTCCGGCACCGCCATGCGCCCGGGCGATCAACAGCGCAGCAACGACGGCATGATTCGCCCCGACAACCTCGAGGCACTGGGCAGCGATTCGGCCCTGAGCAACGAGCTGACGGGTGCCGCCGCCATGTGGTCGAAACCCGGCATGTTCCACGCCCTCGAAACCGGCGGCGACAACCCGGCCACCGGCAAATCAGACGCCGTTGGCACCCGCGACAATATCGGTGCCTGGCTGGAAAAACAGGCGCCGAAAACCGACAGCGACACACTGACCTTCCTTGACAGCGCCGCCACCCGCGATGCCGTCGCCGGTGTGGACACCTCCACGCTGACCGCCGACATCCTGGCCAACCCGCAAAACTACACGGGCGCACAGAAAGCCGCGGTGCTGGTGCAACTGAGCGATGCGCAGACGCGCCTGTTGGTCAGCGACTATGTGCCCAACGCAGGCTTGATGGACAAGTACACCTCGCCTCACTACGGCCTGAACCCCAACGAAGACAAGATCAAGGCGCAGCTGCAAAGCGGCATTGAGACCCTGTCGGCGGACCCGGACGTCCAGGCGTTCCTGCAGAACAACCGTGGCCCTGCGCTGAGCGATATCGTCGGCAGCGATCCGACCCTGAAAGTCGCCATGCAAAATTACTTTGCCGATGGCATTGAGTCAGGCAAAAACCTCAACGATAACCTCAACGCCAAGGACCAGAACGGCAAGCAGATCGACATGGGCATTGGCCTGCAAAACGCTGCCAACGACGCGACCATCGCCAACCTGGCGCTGGGCGGCAATGGCCATGTCGACTTGACCAAAGTCGCCGCCAACGCCGGGCAAAGCGACGCGATCCAAAGCTACTACAAGAACGAACTGGTGACCGGCAAAGCCTTCACCGACGCCGTGGCCGCCGGCATGGACCCGACCGTCGCAGCCAGCAGTTTCGCCGCAAGCACCGCGTCGGCCCAGGCGTTCCTCGGTGACAAGGCGACGGCGGATGAGGCGGCGACCTTGCAGGTCAACTTCAACGAAAACCTCAGCGATGCGCTGCTCGGTGGCGCCACCACTGATACGCTTAACGTCACGCTCGGCGATGGCAACGGCAACTTTGACGAAGCCAAAGTCACCGCCGCGATCAACGATGCCCACCAAAAAGATCCGCAGATGTTCGTGACCTCCGACGGCGGCAAGATTGACCCGGCGCAAGTGGTCTCGATGCTGCGTTCGGTATGGGACATCGGCCGCCAGGGCAACAAGATCGCCGACGCCTTGCCGAAAGCCATCGAAGGCATGAAGTTCGGCGATGTCAGCCCGGCATTCAAACAGGGCCTGCTGCACATCGGCAGTGCGGTGTTGATGAGCGGCGTGCTGATGGCGCGTTCGGCCAGCGGCAGCACCACCCCGGTGGCGGATGCCAACCGCGTGTCGGCCGGCTTGCAATTTGCCGGGCTGTTGCTCGAAGGCGGTACCAAATACGCCAAGGAAGCCGGCTATGGCATCACGTGGGTCAACCGCCCGGACGGCGGCACCCTCGGCGATTTCCCCGGCAAGGTGCCGGTGGGCAAGGGCCCGCTGTCACCGCAGCAGATCGCCAATATCGGCGCGGCGGGCAAGATCATCGGGTCGGCGGGCGGCATCATCGGCGGCGTAATCGGGATTATCGGCGGTGTCGACTCGCTGAAAAAAGGTGATTACCTCACCGGCAGTTTTTCGGTCGCCACCGGTGTACTCGGCACGGGCGCAGCCGTGGCGGGCCTGGTGGAAGCCGGTGCCGGTTTGTATGGCGCCACGGAAATCGGCGCGGTGGCGGGCACCCTCAGCGGCATTCTCGGCGGCGCCACGGCGATTCTCGGCGGTATCGGCAGTGCGTTTTTGCCGTTCGCGCTGGCCGATGCCCACGGCAAGGCGCAAGACGCATTTTACGGGCAGCTGGCACCGGTGCTGCAGCAATACGGCTTGACCGGCGGCCCGACCATGGAGGGCGATTACCCGGCAGACCCGATCCCTGCCATCAACACCTGACCCTTCCCGGCAGCTCGGGGTGAAAAGGAGCCACGCCGAGCTGTGATTCCCACGCATAAAGGTAAAAGACATGACGTATTCGACTCGCAGCCACCTCACCGATGACGCCTCGTTCGAGATCCACTTCGGCCCGTTCCAACTGCTGCCCCAACGTCATCTGCTGCTCAAGCACGGGCAACCCGTGGCGCTGGGCAGCCGCGCCCTGACCCTGCTGATCGCCCTCGCCTCACGGCCTGGGGAACTGCTGGAAAAAAACCGATTGCTCGGTATCGCCTGGCCGAAAACGGTGGTGGAGGAATGCAACCTGCGCACACAGATCAAGACCCTGCGCCGCGCCCTCGGCGGCGACGAGTCTGTCTACATCGCCACGGCGCCCGGCCAGGGTTACCGCTTTGTCGCCCCCACCTGGGTCCAACGTGCGCACGTCGACGTGGCGAAGGAGCCTGTCGTACTTGGGGTCTATGGCTGCCGACACTGCCGAGGTGCCGGGATGATGCCGCAGTTTGCTCAGATAAGCCTGCAGAACAGCTGATCGGGCCGGCTCATGCCGTGGGAAAAACAGGCCGTTGATGATTCACGCCGGTGGTGACAACCCAAGCCTTTGGGAGCTGGCGGTGAGCGACGGGTGTGTGACGTGATCTGACCTCAATCAATCAGCCACCCAGGTCAACTGTGGGAGCTGGCTTGCCTGCGATGGCGGTGGGTCAGTCAGTCTCGCTGTTACTGATACACCGCCATCGCGGGCAAGCCCGGCTCCCACATTTGGACTGCGGCGGGCGCAGAGTTCTAGTCAGACACAAATGAGTGTGGGAGCTGGCTTGCCTGTGATGGTGGTGGGTCAGTCAGTCTGGCTGTTACTGATACACCGCCATCGCGGGCAAGCCCGGCTCCCACAGTTGAACTGCGGCGGGCGCAGAATTCAGGTCAGACACAAATAAGTGTGGGAGCTGGCTTGCCTGCGATGGCGGTGGGTCAGTCGGCCTGGCTGTTACTGATACACCGCCATCGCGGGCAAGCCCAGCTCCCACATTTGAACTGCAGCAGACGCAGAATTCAGGTCAGACACAAATAAGTGTGGGAGCTGGCTTGCCTGCGATGGCGGTGGGTCAGTCAGCCTGGCTGTTACTGATAAACCGCCATCGCGGGCAAGCCCGGCTCCCACATTTGGACTGCGGCGGGCGCAGAATTCAGGTCAGACACAAATAAGTGTGGGAGCTGGCTTGCCTGCGATGGCGGTGACGGATGGCGGGTGAAGACAGTTGCCACACAGTGTTTAGCTTTGCGCTGTAACGGCGAGTGCACTCAGGTCCAGATGCCCGTCCTTGAGCGGCGGGCACCAGTAGTAGCCACCGGTCAACGGCGTACTGATGCGATACAAGCCATCCACAATCCCATCCTCCAGCCCACTCATGCGCCGCAGTTGCGCTTCAAACGCCTCAAAGGAATGGCCAAACGCAAGGAACATCAGCCCCGCCTGGCCGTTCTCGGCCCACGGCATCGAGCGGCGGACCACGAAGGCTTCCGGGGTGAAGCTCTCCTGGGCGGTGCGCTTGGTGTGGGCGGATTCGGGGGCGTCGTCCAGCTCTTCGTTATCGCCATGGCGGCGGCCGATGATGTGGTCACGCTCCTGGGCCGGCAAGGCGGCGAAGCCATCGAGGTCGTGCTGCCATTGCTGGATGGCGGCGAAGCTGGCGCCGCTGTCGGTCATGGCGGCTTCAACGGCTGCGTCGTCGTGGGGGTTTTCGGTGCCGTCCTCGTAATCGGTCAAATCGAAACCGGTCTTGTAGCGGAAGCCCTCGGTCATCTGGACCAGGCGAAACGCCGGGGCCAGGGCTTTTTCAAAGGTGCGGCTGCGCAACAGCAACTCACCGCGATCCACGCCATGCAGCCACACCCACAGTGCCTGCTGAGTGGACGGGTTATGCGCACCCGGGCCGCTGACGGCGGGAAAGGCGCGCAACCCTTCAACCCGAGTGCCCAGAGCGGTTACCAGCGGCTCACCGAAACCAACCACTGCGGCCGAATCCGTCAACTGCACCAGCGCGTCCAACGCAGCGGGCACAGCCTCCAGGGAATCCACGGCAAAAAACAGATGGCGTGCCTGCAATGGCACCGGTGCGGCAAGAATGCCCGGCTGGTACTGACTCATGTGAACTCCTTCAATAAAGGCGCGCAGTTTACTCCGACGAGCGCGGCACACACAGCGGTGCGCACAAGAAAGCGCACAAGCCTTGCCATAGAGCCAGTTGTTGGGCGACTCTCTAGTCATGTTTTGCAACTATTCCAGGGGTAGCGACATGACCACCAGTAACCTGCTCGCCCAGCTGTTTCCCGCCTCCACCGCCGTGATTCCCGAGCAATTTCGCCTGGGGGCGCCCATTGAACAGCGTGATTACCTGGTCGACGGCCAGTTGCAGGTGTGGAACGGTCCGCTGGCCCAGGTGCTCAGCCCGGTGCAACTGGGCGATGAGCGGGTGCATATCGGCAGCACGCCGCTGCTGGATGCCGACACCGCCCTCACCGCCCTGGACGCCGCCGTGCGCGCCTATGACCGTGGCCAAGGTGAATGGCCGACGATGCGTGTGGCTGAACGTATCCAGCATGTGGAAGCGTTTTTGCGCCGCATGCGCGAACAGCGTGATGCGGTGGTCAAGCTGCTGATGTGGGAGATCGGCAAGAACCTCAAGGACTCGCAGAAAGAATTCGACCGCACCTGCGACTACATCACCGACACCATCAACGCCCTCAAGGAACTCGACCGCCGCTCCAGCCGTTTCGAACTGGAACAGGACACCCTCGGGCAAATCCGCCGCGTGCCGCTGGGCGTAGCACTGTGCATGGGGCCTTATAACTACCCGCTGAACGAGACCTTTACCACGCTGATCCCGGCGTTGATCATGGGCAATACCGTGGTGTTCAAGCCGGCCAAGCTCGGCGTGCTGTTGATTCGCCCATTGCTGGAGGCGTTCCGCGACAGCTTCCCGGCCGGGGTGATCAATGTGATCTACGGCAGTGGTCGCGAAACCGTCAGCGCGCTGATGGCCAGCGGCAAGATCGATATCTTTGCGTTTATCGGCACCAACAAGGCCGCCAGCGATTTGAAAAAACTGCACCCCAAACCGCACCGCTTGCGCGCGGCATTGGGCCTGGATGCGAAAAACCCCGGCATCGTATTGCCAGAGGTCGACCTGGACAATGCGGTCAATGAGGCGGTCATCGGCTCTTTGTCGTTCAACGGCCAGCGCTGCACCGCGTTGAAAATCCTGTTTGTGCATGAAGATGTGGTCGATAGCTTCATTGAGAAATTCAACGCCAAGCTTGCGACGCTAAAGCCTGGCATGCCGTGGGAAGACGGCGTTTCACTGACCCCACTGCCGGAAGTGGGCAAGGTCGACTACCTCAACGCACTGGTGGCCGATGCGGCGCAGCACGGCGCCAAGGTGATGAATGCCAATGGCGGCGCCAGTCGCGGTTCGTTCTTCTACCCGGCAGTGCTGTACCCGGTGAACCCGCAAATGCGCGTATACCACGAGGAACAGTTCGGCCCGGTGGTGCCGATCGTGCCTTACCGTGACCTGGAGACGGTGATCGACTACGTACTGGACTCGGACTTCGGTCAGCAACTGAGTATTTTCGGCACCAACGCGGTAGCAGTCGGGCGGCTGGTGGACACCTTTGCCAACCAGGTCGGTCGTATCAATATCAACGCCCAGTGCCAGCGCGGGCCGGACACCTTCCCGTTCAATGGGCGCAAGAACTCGGCCGAAGGCACGTTGTCTGTGCATGACGCGCTGCGCGTGTTCTCGATCCGCACGCTGGTAGCGACCAAGTTTCAGGAGAGCAACAAGGCGCTGGTCAGCGATATTTTGCGCAACCGTGACTCAAGTTTCTTGACCACTGACTATATTTTCTAAAGGCACCTCGGTTCCTTGGTGAAAGCAGTCCAGTGTGGGAGCTGGCTTGCCTGCGATGCCGGCACCTCGGTCGTTACGTCTGACCGCGGTGATGCTATCGCAGGCAAGCCAGCTCCCACACAAGCCTGGCTTCCATAGTTGACCGCGTTCGCCCTGACTACTAAGGCCACTTTAATACCGATGAACCTGCATTTGCCCGTGTTCGCTCGGCGCTTGTTGCGCCCCTTGCTGGACCCGTACCGTCGCTATCGCCATGCCAAGCTGATCCACGCGGTGCGCGTGTCCATCGGCTTGCTGGCGACGATCCTCCTTACCACCGGCATCAACCTGCCCCACGGTGAATGGGCCTCGGTGACCATGCTGATCGTCATCGGCGGCTTGCAGCACCACGGCAATATCGGCAAAAAAGCCGTGGAGCGCGCCTACGGCACCTTGATCGGCGCCAGCGTGGGCTTGCTGCTGGTGGTGCAACAGGCGTATTTCGGCCAACCGCTGTTGACCTATTTGTTGATGTCGGTGGTGTGCGGGTTCTTTTCCTACCACGCCATCGGCAAGGGCGGTTACATCGCGCTGCTGTCGGCGATCACGGTGTTTATCGTCGCCGGCCACGGGGACAATCCAATCTCGGATGGCCTGTGGCGCACCGTCGATATCCTGATCGGCATTGTGCTGGCCCTGGCGTTTTCGTTCGCCCTGCCGCTGTACGCCGTGTACTCGTGGCGCTACAACCTGGCCAGTGCGTTACGCGACTGCGCCCAGATTTACAGCCGGATCATCAGCGGCCAGTCGGTCACCGATGATGAACACCTCAAACTGCTCAACCGCCTGAATGCGGCGATGCTGCAACTGCGCTCGCTGATGCCGTCGGTGTCCAAGGAAGTTCGGATCTCCATGACCGAGCTGGACGCGATCCAGAGGCATTTGCGCATGTGCATCAGCACCCTGGAAATTCTTGGCAATACCCGGCCCGACCCTCGGGATGAGCAGGCGATGGCACGCATGCAGGTGATGCTGAAAGCCGAACACCGACAGATACGCGTGCAACTGGTGGGAATGGCGCGGGCGTTGAAGTCCGGGTTCACCGAACGGCTTGATCGGCCGGCCACGCAGGTGCCGGATGACAGCGTGCTGGAGGCACCGGTGCAGAGTGCGTTGGATGGGTATCGGTTGTTGACGTTGCAGTTGGCGGGGAATGTCGACGTGATGCGTCAGCGGTTGGCCAGGACGGCTAGCCATTGGAAGATTTGAGTGGTTGATAAAAAAGGGACAGTCTACGGTTAAGTAGAGCTGTCCCCTCATTAACACTCAGCCATGATTAGGTTAAACGTTTCAACTCTACGAACTGTATATGAAAGTCGTTGCCATTTGACCCGGCTTGACGATTGATAACCGCAACACTCGCAGCGCTGTTTGCCGGCACCGTAAATTCAGCTTTTATATACGTCCAATTACGGGCAGGAACGGTAGTGTTTGCAATAACCACCCTGCCACCGACTTCTACCGAAATAATAGGCTGCAGGGTTCCCGCAGGGCTAGTGTTAAAGACCGGAACAGTAATGCGATAACGGAAAGCAGTGTTGAAATTTAACGTTTGGGTAATCAATGCGCCCGCTGGCGTGCCAGCTGGCGTACCGAAGAACAAGCCCATACCACCTCGCACCGGGCCGATAGCAGCAGGTCCAAATGCCCACCCACCATTACTCGAAGCAAAGTCTGTAAAACGGTATAGCCATGAATCATTAACACCGTATTCAACCACTGGGAATACAACGGCCCGCGACGCGTCCGTACTGCCATCATATGACACTCTGACTTCAATTTGAAACTTGGAGCCCAACGGCAGCGAAGTCAATATTGCACGCCGCACAGCCTTATTCACCAAGCCATTCGTCGCATCTAGAGAATCAATCAAATAAGCAGTTAGCACCGCCTGGACTTTACCACTCCCAATAATATCTACCCACACCCGTTGCCCTTGCTTAATCAAGGGCCACTTGCCCACGTCCACCCGACTATTGACAAACGTATTCAAGTCGACAGTACTTCCATCGGCCTGATTATTAATCGTTGCCTTCGGAAGACTGGCAGCCGCAATCGTGTCGACCATTACCGTTTGAACATTAGACGGCGTAGTTTCATCACCGCGCAGCATCGAGTAACTCAACTGCACCCGGCTATTGACACTGTTATGCAGCACTTGAGCCGCGGTCAGGTCAAACACCACCGAGCCACTCGTCTGGCCTTTAAGTGTTGCTTGATAGTTAGTGCCATCCTCAAAAATTCAACTCAGCGTGATGGTATCCGTCGCCAGCATCCCTGGGTATTTAACCGTCACACCGGTGTCGTTTTGAATGGTCACCGGGTCAACCGTGACCTCTTGCGTGGTACCTGAGGCACCGTTAAGGGTTGGATAAGGCAGCACCGCCGGCAGTTGCTGGATTACATAGTTGGCCACGCCAAACAGGGTCGCCGTTTGCCTACTGGGGATTGCCGGGAAACTCACCCAAAACTTCATTTCAAAGATCGAGCCGTCCTTGAGCAAGCGAGCTTTATCCAGCGGGAATGGCAGAGAAACTCCCTTGATGAGGTCGCCTGCGACGACCTTGTTGGCGGTGTAAAGTTTCTCGGTGTACGGCGTCCCATCATCAAAAGTGCCGGTGCACGTCAGCCACATCAGTTGGTCTTCACGCATGAAATCCCACACGGCAATATCGATGCGAGGCTCTTCACCCACCAGGCTAACCGGCAGCACCGTGGTGTTTTCAAACCCGCGAATGCGCGGTGTCGGCAGCACCGCAAGAGGCAGCAACCGCACGGACAAGGTCTCGAACGTGTAGGTGAATTGCCCGCGCCGAACCTCGCAATCCACGCTGACGTTGTTGCCGTCTCGACGCAAGCCCTTGGCAATGACATAGGCCGGGATGGGCACATCGACGCTGTTGGTCTTCGGATCGCCTGGCACTACGTCTTCAAATTGGCTGACGTCATATTGGCCGAGCCATTTGTACGCAATTTGATCACCGGCCTGCATCGACTTGTAGCTGATGCGCAAGGTGGCACCGTTGATGACCTTCTTCGGCTGAATCGTTCCCAGAGCCTGATCAGCCTCAAGAATTTTCAGTAATCCCAGTTCTACCGGCAGGCCAACGGTGAGGTCAAGCACCTGGGAGCGAAAGACCTGCTGAGGTTGGCCCGGACGCACCACGGTGTAGCTGACAGAGATGCTGGCGTTGATATTGTTGTCCACGACTTTACGGTCAACCGGAAAAAACACAGACGGCAAGACGTGCCCTGCATACGCCTGGTTAATCTTGATGGTGCCGCTGGCAGAGCCCTGCACGCCCCTGCCGATCACACTCCAATACAGCAGATCGCCCACGACCGTGCCTGAATAGGGAAACAACAGCTGAATCTCAGGATCTACCACGTCGGCAGGGTCGATATTATTACCAAGGGAGCCCTGAACAATCGGCGCATCCAGCACGGCCACACGATCACCCAACTGGACTTCCAGCCTCGATGATTCGTGGACCGACGCTGAAGTACCTTCGCCGTCGTCGGTGATGTAGTAAATCTGGAAGGCACCTTGGCCCTCAAAGTCTTTCAGAGTCTCTTTGGACACACGCCGGGTGCCGCCCTGAACGCCTGCCGGTTGCAACTGGGTATAGTGCGTTCTGCCGTCACTGGTTTCGATCACCAGAGTTTCCAGCAGGCTTTCACCATGGGGCTGGTAGGTAGGAATTGTTACGGTGATGTCGGTATCCAGCGGGATAAGGCCCGCTTCAATCGGGCTGACCGTCACCGCCGGCATCGATACCGGCAGGCCCCCCACACTGATCGAGTTACTGCCTGATGTCCCCAGCAGCACCCCAGCGGAGGTATACGACTCGAACGCTACCTGGAACCGCCCGTTTGCCAGCCCGGTGAAGAGGTCGTAGCTGAGCGTGATCGTCTCGATACCCAGATTCCTGTCGGTAACAGGATTCAATCGTACAGTCTGGCTTCGACCTTTGTCCGGGAAAAGCGTCAAAACGACCGTGACCTGATTCGGTGGGTTGGGTTTCGGCGACTTGCGGGGCGGCGCAACCAACACCTCTAACGTGGACTGGCTATTGAGGTCGAGATCCAGTTCATCAAACTCCTCGCCATCTACCAGAAAAATTGGGATTGGGAGGGCGGCGCTCAGTTCCGAGATCAGTTTGTAGCGCTTGGAATGCACCCATTCACCTTCAGGGATGTTCCCTACCAGGTCTCTAACCGTAAATACGACCTCTATCACGCCATTCTGACTGCCTTGGGCGATGACTTGCGGGCTGATAAACACCCGGATCGGCCCAGGCCCTGCGGCCTCTTCGGGGCTAACAATATGCTCGACGGAGATTCCGTCATATTTGACGGTAATGGTGTCGTTTTTGCGAATATACAGATACTTGGAAATCAAGCACCAGATTCCGTCTGCAGTATTGTCCTTGTTAAGGGACGAGCCACTGGGCAGGCCTTCAATCGACATATTCAACCCACTGTGCCACTTCTTGGCGACCTCACGATCTCGACCACCAGGGTTAGTGGTTTTGATCAGGATGGTCTGCGTGATCGAGCGGCTCTCCTGCAAGCTATCGGCGCGCACAACCCGACCGAACATCTCGACTTCGCCCTCCGGCAACTCGTTGACCGTCAGGTAGTAAGCGTTCGAGGTAATGTCTTTGACGACGTCCGAAGCGGCGAAGATGTCCGGGTCATGAATGTAGATGGA
Source organism: Pseudomonas sp. O39 (assembly GCF_045447295.1). NCBI lineage: Bacteria > Pseudomonadati > Pseudomonadota > Gammaproteobacteria > Pseudomonadales > Pseudomonadaceae > Pseudomonas > Pseudomonas sp. O39. The sequence goes on along the minus strand of NZ_JBJGXV010000007.1, from coordinate 206,246 downwards.
GTAATTGTCAGCGAAGCCAAGTGCGGGCCATGCCCTAAAGGAGAACTTGGCGGGAAATGCATGACGGATACCCATGCCCCAAACGGCGGTTTCGGGGTATGTTGGGGGGGTATCGGTGACCTTGGGATCGAACTGGACAGCAGGAAAATACGAAATGGGCGGATCAAGATCGTAGTCAATATTATCAGCGGGTTGGCTGGCCATTTTTATCACCTTGCTCAGTTAATGCGCCATAAATCGCGCGGGGCAAGGCAGATCAAGCGCCTGAGGACCTATTGGCGTCTAGCTGTCAGAAATGACAGTGGCGACGAACGGTATGGCTTAAAGGAAAAATCCGACAGACAAAAAGGGGATTATAGATCTCTCGCCACCCAGTCTTTTTCTTACATATTTTTCACGCTTTATTCACATCCGAAGCCGTAGGGTGAAGCCTCATCCGTTACAAACGTTGCACATCAAGCCCGCCGCCCCAGCGGGCTTTTTTTGCCTGGGATTTGAGCGTTAACGCACGGCCTTGCTGGCAGGCGCGACCGCTTGCTCACGAATGGCCCGCTGGGTATCCAGCACCTTGGCCAACGCGGTTTCAGCTTCGGGGCTTTGCTGCGGTACACGAATCGCGGCCGACACCAAAGTGATCAACTTGGCCATCACTTCAGCATCCGTGGCTGGCCGGCCCAGGCTCATGGAGTTCATCAGCAGCCGCAGTTCCGTCCCCGCCATCACCCCGGAAATGGCCTTGAGGGCAAATTGCAGGCGCACGCCCAGCTCGTTGCGTGGCAGATCCGGCAGCGCCAGGGCGAACGCTTCGAAGAAGCGCTGGAACACCGGCTGGTAATGCACTTTGAGGTATTCCTGGATAAACGGCGACGTGTCGCTGTAGACCCGCCCCAGGAAACGAATGAACGACCGCCCTTCCCCGCTGGCCGGGTCACTGCGCTCCAGGCCCATGGCCGGGGCAAACAGCACCCCAAGCAAGGTGTCGCAATCGAGCGGGCCGCTGGCTTCGGCTTCGCAGCGCGCGAGCAATTCCAGGCGTTGCTCGTTGAGCGGCTCCAGGCGCTGCATCAGCAGGGTTTTCATCAGGGAATCCTTGTCCCCGAAGTGATAGTTGACGGCGGCCAGGTTCACCTGCGCGCGCTCGGTAATCTGCCGCAGCAGAACGGCGTCATAGCCGTATTTGATGAAAAGCGCCTCTGTCGCATCCAGCAGTCGAGTCTTGGTAACGTTTGGAGCGCTGAGTTTCTTCGCGACCATAGGAGTTCCACGGGGGAAATATTGTTTTAAAAAATAATTTGATTTTTTATACCGGGGCGGCCTTTCGAAAGCAAGCAGTGACACGCCTTATCCCTATAAAAGCCTGTATAACCGGGCTTTCTGAAGATAGCCGAAGGCACTCGTGACCGCCTGAACCGAGCCACAGAAAAAGCGTTTCAAAGGATGAAACCGCTCTACATCCATCGCTGGCGAAGCGGATTGAACGCGGTTACTATTCAAACAACATTCAAACAATATTTTAAAAACAAGAAACAAAACCAGTCCGTGACGCGTACCAGGCAGCTCCCGAACTTGTTACAAGGATTTACCGGGGGCATGACGGCACCGTCGAGACTGCAGGCGTAGTCATGATGACAGATACCCCCGCGCACCCAGGCTTGATCTCCCTGCAAGGCATCGGCAAAAGCTATCAGCTCGCCGGGCAACACCTGTCCATTCTCAATGATGTGTGCCTGTCCATCGCCAGCGGCGACAGCTGCGGCATACTCGGTGCCTCCGGTTCCGGCAAAAGCACCCTGCTCAACATCCTCGGCCTGCTGGACCTGCCCAATTGCGGCCGGTATCACTTTGCCGGTCACGATATTTTCAGCGCGACGCCCGATGAACTGGCCGCGATCCGCAACCAGCAGATCGGTTTTGTATTCCAGAGCTTCAACCTGCTGCCGCGCCTCAGTGCGCTGGACAACGTCGCCCTGCCCCTCAGTTACCGCGGCGTGTCGCGCCATGAATCAGTGGAGCAGGCACTGCGCATGCTCGAGCAAGTCGGCCTGGCCGAACGTGCGCATCACCGCCCGGCCGACCTCTCCGGTGGCCAGCGCCAGCGCGTGGCAATTGCTCGCGCCCTGGTTGGCAAGCCGTCGGTGATCCTCGCCGACGAACCCACCGGCAACCTCGACAGCACCACCGCCCAGGAGATCATGGACGTGCTCCTGGCCCTCAACCGCGAGCAGCAGGTGACGCTGATCATCGTCACCCATGACCCGCATATCGCCGAGCGCCTGGAACGCAAGATTCTGGTACGCAATGGCGTGGTGCATGAGGCCGAGCGCCTATGAGCCTGCGGGTAGAGAGCAGCCTGCGGGTCGAACAGAGCCTCAGCCAACTGCTGCATGAAGCGTTCGTCAGCCTGCGCACCCTGGGCAAACGCTCAATCCTGGCGCTGCTGGGCATCGTGATCGGCAGTTCATCGGTGGTGGCGTTGATCAATATCGGCCACAACGCGGCGGTGGATGCCGCGATGATTTTCAAGGACATGGGCACCGACACCCTCGTCGCCCAGTTCCCGCCCAAAGGCAACAGCAATGCACCGATGCGCGCCAGCCTTGACCTTGAAGCCGTGCGCCAATCGGTGCCGGGCATCGCCCATATCGGCGCGCTCAGTGTGTTCGGCGGACCCATCGTGTTCCACGGCCGCACGATCAGCGCCAACTTTGTCGGCACCACGCCGGACATCAAGGACGCCATGCGCCTGGCGGTACGTGAGGGGCGTTTTCTGTCCGGCTTCGACGCCGGCGAAACCTACGGCGTGGTCGGCGACCAGATCGCCCAGGCCCTGAGTAAACCGGGCGACCCGCTGAAGCTGGGCGACCGCGTGCGCATCAACGATTACCTGTTCCTGGTGGTGGGCATCCTGCACAACCAACCCCGGGCCATGCTGATGCCGGTGCAAGCCAACGAATCCCTGTTCATCCCCGCCGAAGGCATGCGCCGCATCTACCCGACCCCGCAAATCAGTAACGTGATTATCCGCGCCACCCCCGGGCAGGATATGGAACGCATCGCGCGCGACGCCGCCGTCGCACTGAAAAGCCAGCTCACCGACCACGATGTCGACATCCAGGTGCCCCAACAAATGATCGATGGCATGACCCGGCAAAGCCGCACGTTCGCCTACTTGTTGCTGGCCCTGGGCGCCATCTCCCTGGTAGGCGGCGGTGTCGGGGTGATGAACGTGATGCTGATGAATGTCTCGGAGCGTCGCCGTGAAATCGGCATTCGCATGGCCCTGGGTGCGCGCCAACGCGATATCCGCAACCTGTTCCTGCTGGAGGCCGTCACCCTGACGGCCGTCGGCGCATTATGCGGCGCGGTGCTGGGCATGACTGCCGCCTGGCTCTACGCCTGGCTGTCGGGCTGGCAGTTTGCGCTGGCTGCCGCCGCCCTGCCGCTGGGGGTCGGCAGCACGCTGCTGGTGGGCTTGTTCTTTGGCATCTACCCGGCGGTCTCGGCCTCGCGGCTGCAGCCGGTGGAGGCCTTGCGTGATGAATAAATGGCTAGGCCTGCTCGTGCTGGTGAGCCTGCCGGGCATGGCCGCCGACGTGGTCATCAACCCGTCCGCCCCCAGCACCACCCGCAGTGGTTACGATCGAAGCGTGTCGCTGAACGCGCAGGTCACCACGATGACCCTGGGCGATGCGGTGTACCTGGGCTTGCGCAACAACCCGGCGATCCGCAGTGCCTACCTGCAACGGGTGGCGCAGAAGTTCGACCTGCGGGTGGCCGAAGATACGTTCAACCCCAAGCTCACCCTCAACAGTTATTACCGCCAAAGTCGCGGCTCCATCGATAATTCGCGCAACGCCAACCTGGCCCCGAATGCAACCTTGCTCGGCGAGTACGGCACCCGGCTGAGCATGGCCTGGACCCAACAACTGAACACCGCCGACCGCGCTGGCCGCTACCGCAGCGATGGCCTGGACCTGGCGCTCATCCAGCCGCTGATGCGCGGCGCAGGTTGGGACGCCACCACCGCGCCGCTGCGCCTGTCGCGCCTGTCGGAGCAGGCCAACCGTCTGAACCTCAAGGCCACCGTGGCGCAGACCATCAGCCAGATCATCGCCACTTACCGTGAATTGCTGCGCGCCCAGGAGCAGTTGAGCATCGTCCAGGATGCCCTGAAACGTTCCAACACCCTGCTGGAAGTGAACAAGGCGCTGATCAGCACGGGGCGCATGGCCGAGTTCGAAATCGTGCAGACCGAAGCCGATATCGCGACTCAGCAACTCGGTGTGGAAGAAGCCCGCAACCAGCTGGACACCAGCCGCCTGGCCTTATTGCGCCTGCTGGCCCTGGACCTGTCGACGCCGATCCGCGCCAGTGAGGCCCTGGAAGCCAAGCCAATGATCATCGACAAGCGCCAGGCCTTCAACCTCGCGCAAACCCAGCAGCCGGAATACCTCGCCGCCCTGCTCGGTAGCCAGCAGGCCGACCTCAACCTGGTCATCGCCAAGGATTCCGGACGCTGGCAAGTGGACCTGGTGGCCGGGGCCAACCAGGTACGCGATGCCTACAGCAACAGCAACATCGACAATGGCAACAGCAATAACCGCACATGGAACAGCTACGCCGGTGTTCAGGTGCAGATCCCGATCGGCGACATCAGCACGCGCCAGGCCGAGGTGCGAGCACGGGTGAATGTGGAGGATCAGGAGATCCGCATCACCGATGCGCGCCAGGAACTGGAGCGCAACGTCAACGACGTGGTGCGTGACCTTGGCACCCGCTGGCGCCAATATGAAATCTCCCAGCGTGCCGTGGAATTGTCACGACGCAAGATCGAGATCGAGCGGGAGAAACTCAGCGCCGGGCGCTCAACCAACTTCCAGGTGCTGAGTTTCGAGGCCGACCTGCGCAATGCCGAGAACGCGCAGCTCAACGCGCTGATCGCTTATTTGAACGCCCAGACCCAGTTCGACCTGACACTGGGCATGACCCTGGAAAGTTGGGAAATCGCCCTCAATGACTACTAATAAAACACGCCTGCTGGGCGCTGCGTTGATCGTGCTGCTGACAGGCGCCGGCGTGACCGCGCTCAGCCACCGCAGCGATGCCGGGCAGACGAACACAGCCGAACAATGGCTGGCCGTGAAGCCTGACTCGCTGGTGCATCAGATTGGTCTGGTGGGCAAGATCGAACCCGACACCACCCTCACCCTTACCGCGCCGTTCGACGGCAACGTGCTGGCCAACCTGATAGAACAGGGCCAACGGGTCGAAGCCGGCCAAGTGCTGCTGCGCATGGACCCGGCCACCCTTGAAGTGCAGCTGCGCGATGCCTTGTCCGCCCAGCTAAAGGCCCGGCGCACCGTGCAAGAGATGCAGGACTGGGACAGCAGCCCCGCCGTCAGCCGCGCGCGTCGCAGCCTGCGCACCGCCGAAATGACCGCCGGTAACACCCAGCGCAAACTCACCGAGAGTGAAAACCTGTTCAAGCGCGGCATCATCCCGCGCAACGAACTGGATGACCTCAAGCAACAGACCCAACAGCAGCAACTGGACCTCGCCTCTGCACGCAGCGATTTGCAGCAGGCACAGGCTCAGGGCCAGGGCGAATACAGGCAAATCGCTGATATGGAACTGACCAACGCCACGGTGAAGTACGACGCGCTGCACACGTTGCTCGATGGCAAGGAGGTCAAGGCGCCTTTCTCCGGCATCGTGGTGCCCGCCCCCGGCAATAATAATTCACCTCAAAGTGGCGGTAATAACAACGCGCCGGTCCAGGCCGGCAGCAAGGTGAGCCAGGGGCAGGTGCTGTTCGGCCTGGCCAACATCGAGCGGCTGAAAATTGTCGCCAGGGTGTCGGAGTTGGACATCAACCAATTGCACCAGGGCCAGGCGGTAGAGGTGATGGGCGATGGGTTCGACGGTGAGCGGCTGACCGGGTCCGTCAGTGTGGTCAGCGGCCTGGCGATTGCCAGCGATAGCCAGGGCAGCGCGCAGTTTCCGGTGACATTGTCGATTCCCAAGCTCACCGCCCAGCAGTTGCAACGGGTGCGGCTGGGGATGAGCGCACGCTTGACCATTGTGACTTACAACAATGAGCAGGCGATCGTGGTGCCGAGCCAGGCCATTAACCGCGATGACATGACAGTGGAGTATCGCGCGGCGATGGATAAGCCGGTGGAGCGGGTGAAAGTGACGACCGGGCAGTCGACCGCCCAAGGCGTTGAAGTGTTTGGGCTCAAGCCTGGGTTCGTAAAAGCAGGAAGTTGAACACCTCCTCAAGATCAGTGGAGATCAAGAATGGGGGAGCTGGCTTGCCTGCGATGGCGGTGTATCAGTTGACACATTTCTAGCTGACCCACCGCTATCGCAGGCAAGCCAGCTCCCACAATTAGCGTTGCGTCAACCTTGCCGCCAGCGCCTTGGCCTGAATCGCCACATCAGTCACCGCCGTGCTTTCCCACCACATCCCGCGTAACGGCGGGCCCATGGCGAACAGACGCTGGCTGACCTTGCCTTCGGCATCGACAACCGCGCCCGACACATCCGCCGCAATCCCCAGCGCGAGCGGCCCGGGCTGGATCAACCCGCGCTTGAGCAACTGCTGCGGTAACGGCCGGGCCACGCGGCGCCAATCGTATTCAATGCCGCTGGAATTGATCAGTGCCGCACCCGTTACCTGACTGACCACCTGCTCGCCGCGACGACGCACGTTGATCGTCACTGCGTCATCGGAAGCGACCAGGTCCTTGAACGACGCCGCCTGAATGCGTAGTCGCCCTTCCTCCTGCAACCGCGCCACCAACTGCGCACTCAACGGCGGCGAGCGATGGTGATGGCTTTCCCACCAGGGCCGTACATGGCGCACGAACTGGCGTTTCTCGCGCTCGCCAGCCTGGCTCCACAGGCGACCTATGTGCGCGCGAACCGTGTCCAGCGGCGCCTGCCAGTCGGTGCCCTGGGCCTGCGCGATGCGGCATTGGCGCCGCACCTCGCGCAGCAATTGCCGAGGGCTGCGCAGGCTGGGGTCAGCGGCGAGGAAATCCTCCCAGCTCGGCGGCTGTCGGCGCACATGGGGCAACAAACCGTGGCGCGAGAAAATCTCGATCGGCCCACGATGACCGGCCTGCTCCAGGGATACCACGGCATCCACCATGGTCAGCCCGGAACCAATGATCAGCACCGTCGATTGCGGGTCGATCCGGGTCATGGCCTGGACGTCCCACGGGTCCACCGCCGCTGCGTTCAAGCCGCTGGACTCGGTCTGTGGTGTGCGCGCCGCCGGGAACATACCGGTGGCCAACACCGCGTAGGCGCCGCGCAGTTGCTGGCCGTTATCGAGGGTCAAGCGTGTGGAGGTTTCGTCCACGATCAGGTCGACCACCTCGGCACGAATGTGCTCGACCGTGGACGCTGACAGCGCCTTAGCCTCCGCCAACCTCTGCTGCGCGTACACACCAAAAATCCCGCGTGGCGGGAACAGCTCACTGATCGGCACAGGCTGCTGGTGCGCCTGCGGCCAACCACCGGCGTCAAGGTAGCCGGTGAGCCATTGCGTCAGGTCATCCGCGTTATCCGGGTCGACACTCATGCGCGCGGCGTTACCATTGAGGGTGTGGCCCAATTCGACGGCGCTGTAGGCCTCGCCACGGCCAAGCTCGGCACGCGGTTCGATTACCAGGATATGCCGCTGCCCGGGCAAGCGCAGCAGTTGCACCGCCAACATCGTGCCGCTCAGACCGCCACCGATGATCAGCACATCAGCGTTGCGGATGGATTCAGTCATGCACATTCGCCCTTACTGTTTACCCAGATAAATATCATGCAAATCGCCCCGCGCCAGCAACTCTGTGGCGCTGCCACTCAAGGCCACCCGCCCAGTATCCAGCACGTAGCCCTGGGACGCATAGTTAAGCGCGACGTTGATGTTTTGCTCGGCGATCAGAAAGCTCACCTGCTGCTCGCGGTTGAGCTGCGCGATGATCTCGAAAATCTCCTGCACGATCATCGGCGCCAACCCCATGGACGGCTCGTCGAGCAGCACCAACGTGGGGCGTGTCATCAATGCCCTGCCGATGGCAACCATCTGCTGCTCACCGCCAGAGGTCAGCCCGGCGCGGGTATGGCGCTTGGTCTTGAGCCGGGGGAACCAGGCGTAGAGGCGTTCCAGGTCGTGTTCCATGTCTTTGCGGCTCAGGCGCCGCACAAAGCCGCCGCTGCGCAGGTTGTCTTCCACGGTCAATTGGCCGAACACATGCCGGCCTTCCAACACGTGGACCATGCCCTGGCGCACGCGCTGGCTGGGGTCGATGCCGGCCAGATCGCGGCCGGCATACTCGATCATGCCGCGGCTGACTTCGGCACGCTCGGCACGCACCAGCCCTGAAATCGCCTTGAGCGTGGTGCTCTTGCCGGCGCCATTGGCGCCGAGCAAGGCAACGATGGCGCCCTTGGGCACCGTCAATGAGACCCCGGCGACCGCCAGGATCGCGCCGTCGTAGATCACTTCGATGTCGTTGACCGTCAGCAGCGACGAGTGCGCGGGTTCAGCGGCGGGCTGACGCATGGCTTATTCGTCCCCCGTGCAGGTGCGCGGCGTCAGGCCTTTTTCCTTGGCGAACGCGGCGGATTTTTCATCGATCAATGGGCGCAGCAATGCACGGTCGGCGGCGATCCAGTCGCTGATCAGCGTCCAGTTGGCACCGTCCCACTGTTGCACCCGCGCCGAGCCGCCACCTTCGTGGTCGCGGCACGACAGTTTGAGGTTCTGCATCAGGCCCAGGTAGCCCATGGCTTTGAGACGCGCGTCATCGATGTTCAAGTGCTCCAGGCCCCAGCGACCTTCTTCACCATTCAATGGGCGCTTGCCGAACCTGGCCTGGGCGGTGCGAATCGCTTCCACGGCCACGGCGGCGTTTACCAGACCCGAGTTGTAGTAGACGCTGCCGAAGTTTTTCAGGTCTTTGAGGTCGCTGTGCCCCTTGTCGAGGACGGACTGCTTGAGGCGTTTGTGGATCTCGAAATCGGCACCGGCCGGGTATGGCGTGAGCGCCAGGTAACCTTTGGCAGCGGCGCCTGCGGGCAACACGTCTTCGCTGGAACTGGCCCAGATATCGCCGATGATGTGGTCCACCGGGAAGCCGAAACGCGCAGCGGTTTTCACCGCCACCGGGGTCGACACACCCCAGGTGCGCAGGAACACCCAGTCCGGGTTGGCCTGGCGTACCTGACGCCACTGCGCCGACTGTTCGTTGCCGGGGTCGGCCACCGGGATCTGGATATTTTCAAAGCCATATTTCTCAGCCAACAGTTTCAACGGGCCGAGGGTTTCACGCCCGTAGGCCGAGTCGTGATACACCGTGGCGATCTTCTTGCCCTTGAGTTTGTCGAAGCCACCCTCGCGTTGGGCGATGTAGTTCACCAGGGTCGACGCTTCGCTGTAGAAGGTCAGCATCACCGGAAAGTTATACGGGAACACCGTGCCGTCGGTGGCTTCGGTGCGTCCGTAGCCAAGGGTAATCAGCGGGATCTTGTCCACCTCCGCCCGCTCGCTCAGGGCATAAGCGGCCGGTGCACCATTGGGCTGATAGACCGCAACCGGCGCGCCATCCAGGCCATTCTTGAAGCGCTCGTAGCACTCGATGCCCTTCTCCGCCGTCCATTCGGTCTCGCATTCCTGCCACACCAATTTGACGCCGTTGATGCCGCCTTCGACCTCATTGATATAGCGCAGGTAATCGATCATCCCGGCCCACACCTGCACGCCACTGGACGCGTAGGCGCCCACACGATAGGTAGCCAACGGGATAAATTGCTGGTCGGGCGACGCCACTGCCTGGGGTACCGCACCGGCCAGGGCAGCCAGTGCGAAGGCCGCGCCGACCAGAGAACGTTTGAAGGTTGCACGCATATTGGATGCTCTTGAGGGAATGTTAGAAGCGCAGCGGCCACTGCCGCAGACGGTCACGCAGGTTGTGCAGCAGGCGGATCAACCCCTCGGGTTCCTTGATCAGGAACACGATGATCAACACGCCAAAGATGATTTTCTGCAGGTTCTGCAACTGCCCCGCGTCCACCGAACCACCGAACAACGCCTGCCCGGCATGGCTGAGAAAGATCGGCAGCAGACTGATAAAGGCCGCGCCCACAAAGTTGCCGGCGATGCTGCCCATGCCACCGATAATGATGATGAACAGGATCTGGAACGAACGGTTGATGTCGAAGCTGCTCGCGCTGGCGGTGCCCAGGTAGGCGAAAGCCCACAGCGCGCCGGCAATGCCGAGATAGAACGAACTGACGGCGAAGGCCAGGCGCTTGTAGCGCACTACCGGGATGCCGACCACGGCGGCGGCGGTGTCCATGTCGCGAATCGCCATCCAGTTGCGGCCGACCTGGCTGCGGACCAGGTTGACGGCGGTCCAGGTCAGCAGCAGCACCGTGACCAGGGTCAGCAGGTAGCGGCCCAGTGGCGTATTGAGGTCATGGCCGAACAGTGCGAGTTTTGGCGCGGAAATGGTGCCGGAGGAACCGTAGTTGTAGAACCAGGGGAATTTGACGAACAGCCATTCCAGGAAGAATTGCGCCGTCAGCGTCGTGACCATCAAGTAGAAGCCCTTGATCCGCGAGCTGGGCAGCCCAAATACCAACCCCACCAATGCACTGATGATCCCGCCACCGAGCAGCGCCACCGGCAAGCCCAGCTCCGGCAGGCGCAGCAGAAAGCCGTAGGTAGCAAACGCACCGACGGCCATGAACCCGGCCGCGCCCACCGAGGTTTGCCCGGTGTAGCCGGTCAATAGGTTCAAGCCCAGCCCGGCCAGTGACAGCACCAAAAATGGAATCAGGATCGCATTCAGCCAATAATCATTGCCCCACAGCGGCACCACGATAAAGGCCAGCACCAACAGGCCGATAAGACCCCAGGGCACACGCCGCTGAATCAACAGCAACGGCGCAGTTTGTTGAGCAACGGGAATCGACATGGTTTCAGACTCGCTCGATGGCGCGCTCGCCGAACAGGCCGGCGGGACGGATATACAGGAAGGCCAGGGCCAATACATAGGCGAACCATGGCGTGATGCCGCCGCCGATCAGCGGGCCGATATACACCTCGGCGAGGTTCTCCGCAGCGCCGACAATCAGCCCGCCGACGATCGCCCCGCCGATCGAGGTAAAGCCACCGATGATCAATACCGGCAGAGCCTTGAGCACCACCAGCGACAGGGAAAACTGCACGCCCTGGCGCGCGCCCCACAACAAGCCCGCCACCAGGCCGACGATGCCGGCCACCGCCCAGACGATCTGCCAGATGCGGTTGAGGTTGATGCCGATGGACAACGCCGCCGTGGTGTCATCCGCCACCGCACGCAGCGACACACCGATGCGCGTCTTGTTGAACAGCAGCGCCAGCACGGTCACCAGCACCACGGCGGCTGCCGCGGCGATCAGGTCGAACTGGCTGAGCATCAGCGGCCCGACAAACAGCGGCACATCGTCGATGCCCAAATCCAGCGCGCGCACCTGCGAGCCCATCACGCCTTGGGCGAGGCCTTCGATAATGAACGACAGGCCCAAGGTGGCCATGAACAGGGTGATCTGCGAGCGATTGACCAGCGGCCGCAATACCAGACGCTCGATGAGCAAGGCGCCAACGATCATCACAATCACCGTCAGCAACAACGCCAGGGCAAACGGCACGCCCTGGTCATGCAGGCTGACAAAGGTCAGCGCGGCAAACAGCAGCATCGAGCCCTGGGCGAAGTTGAACACGCCGCTGGCCTTGTAGATCAGCACGAAGCCGATGGCGACCAGCGAATACAGGGTGCCGGCGAGCAGGCCGCCGAGCAGGGTTTCGAAGAAGAACGTCATCAGTGCGTAACTCCCAGATAAGCCGCGATCACATCCGGGTTGGCCTGTACTTGGGCGGGCGTGCCGTCGCCAACCTTGCGTCCGTAGTCGAGCACCACCACATGGTCGGACAAGCCCATGACCACGCCCATGTCGTGTTCGATCAACACCACGGTGGTGCCCAGGTCGCGGTTCACATCGGCGACGAAGCGGGCCATTTCCTGTTTTTCCTCGGCATTCATCCCGGCCATGGGCTCATCCAGCAGCAACAGGCTGGGGCCCGCGATTAACGCGCGGCCAAGCTCTACGCGCTTTTGCAGGCCATAGGACAGGTTGCCCACCAGCACATCGCGATGGGCTTGCAGTTCGAGGAATTCGAGAATGCCTTGAGCACGCAGGCGAAACGCTTCGGCCTCTCGACGCGCGCGCGGCAAGTCGAGGGCTTGTTCAATAAAGGTGGTGCGCATATGCCGCGACAGGCCGGTGAGGATGTTGTCGAGCACGCTCATCTTCTTGAACAGCGCGTTGTTCTGGAACGTGCGGCCGATGCCGCGACGCGCGGCGCCCAACGGGTCGATGCGGTGGAAGTGGTGTTGCTCAAAAACGATTTCACCAGCGTCAAAGCGATACACGCCGTTAAGCACGTTGAGCAACGAACTTTTGCCGGCGCCATTGGGGCCGATCAGCGCACAGATCTCGCCGCGCTGCACCTGGAAGGACAAGGCATTGATCGCCTTGACCCCTTTGAACGACAGCGAGATATCCCGCACTTGGAGAATGGCCTGGCTCATGCGATATCCCGTTTGAATTCAGCCAGCCATGCTGGGTCGTTGTGGGGCTTTTGCGTGCTGGGTGGCTGCCAGATGTAAGCCAGGCGCTGGAAGCCCAGCAGTTTGCGCACGCGGTTTTTGATCAGGCGCCGCAAGCCACTTTGCGGGTGCGCAATGGCCCAATCGCACAGGCGTCGACGCCAGGTGCCGGGGGGCGCGAGGCGACGCTCGATAGCGTCAGCCACGTGCTGCAAGCGCTCGGGCGACAGCAGCAGGCCGGTCGGCGCGACCTCGCTGCAATCGCGCCGGGCCGAGGCGAGGCTTTCCGGAAATGCCAGGCCGTGGCCGCTGTTCAGCCATTGCTTCAGGACCTCCTTCAGGCCGCCTTGCCAGTGAGTGCCCTCCTCACTCCACAACACGGTTTCACCGCTTGATTGCCACCAGCGATGCAGATGTTGCGCCGGGTCTACCGGGCCGAGCAGTTGGTTAAAATCCAACAGGTTGGCGGACTGCCAATGCCGCACCTGCTGACGCCCCTGCGCATAAGAATGAGTGGGATGAATGCGCCACAGCTGCTGGTACAGGGCTTCGGGCTCCAGGTCATCGGCCAGGGTCAATACTTGCCCGCCGATGGACTGTGCGGCCAGCGCCAACAGCAACAGGTTGGGCTCGAAAGCACCGCTGAGGGCCAGCCGCGATTGCTCACCGAAACCCTGCTGGCGCAGGCCGTCGGCCAGGCGCTCCACATCGCGCAAGGCATCGATCCAGCGCCACGCATACCACTGGCCCTGGCGCTTGTGCCGCAAGGCGATGTGCAGCGGGGTAATCTGCGCCCAGTGGTGCAATTGCGCCTGGGCTCTGGGTAAATGGTCGAGCCGTTCAGCGGGCCATTCCAGCACCTGCGGACGTTTGAGTTCGTGCACGCTCATAGGGGTAATACTCCTATTGGGTGGTTAAGCGTGCGGTGGTCCGCTGGCTGAATTATTTGGATCGACAACGATTAACTGTGGGAGCTGGCTTGCCTGCGATGGCGGCGTGTCAGTTGGCAATTTTCCAGCTGCCCCACCGCCATCGCAGGCAAGCCAGCTCCCACATGCATTGAGTTTGTTCAGTTAGAGGGTGGTCGCTTTGAGGTCGCGATAGCCGGCACCCGGATGGTTCGACGCCAGCCGCGCGCCCTCGCCGAACAGCTTTTCACGCAAGGTCCCCTGGGCGTATTCGGTCTTGTACACGCCGCGTTTTTGCAACTCCGGCACCAGCAAGTCCACGGCGTCGATAAAGGTTTCGTGGGTCAGCGCGTAGGCCAGGTTGAAGCCGTCCACATCGGTCTCTTCGACCCACTCCTGCAACAGGTCAGCCACGGTCTCGGGGCCACCGACAAACAGCGGGCCAAAGCCGCCAATGCCGACCCAATCGGCCAGCTCGTTGGGTGTCCAGACCTTGTTCGGGTCCGCCGTGGAGAAGGCTTCCACGGCCGATTGAATGGCATTGGTGTGCACATGCTTGAGCGGCTCATCCGGTTTGAACTGGCTGAAATCAATGCCGGTCCAGCCGGAGATCAGCGCCATTGCACCTTCGTAACTGACGTAGGATTTGTACTCCTCGAACTTGGCTTTCGCCTTGGCGTCGGTCTCGCCGACGATCACCGTCTGCAAGTTGAAGATCAGGATTTTCTTAGGATCACGCCCCGCCTCAGCGGCGCGGCGGCGGATGTCGGCGACGGTCTTTTTCAGCAGCACCTTGGATGGCGCGGCGACGAACACGCACTCGGCCTGTTCGGCGGCGAACTGCTTGCCACGGCTGGACGCACCGGCCTGGTAGAGCACCGGCGTGCGCTGCGGCGATGGCTCGCACAGGTGAATACCGGGCACCTGGAAGTGTTTGCCAACGTGGCGGATCTCGTGGATCTTGCTCGGGTCGCTGAAAATCCGCCGTTCGCGGTCACGCAGCACGGCGCCCTCTTCCCAACTGCCTTCCCAGAGTTTGTAGCAAACTTCCAGGTATTCCTCGGCATAGTCATAGCGCGCGTCGTGTTCGGTCTGGGCTTTCTGGCCGAGGTTCTTGGCGCCGCTTTCCAGGTACGACGTGACAATGTTCCAGCCAACGCGGCCCTTGGTCAGGTGATCAAGCGTGGAAAGCCTGCGGGCAAACGGGTACGGATGCTCGAAGGACAACGATGCGGTGAGGCCAAAGCCCAGGTGTTCGGTGACCAGGGCCATCGGCGCAATCAGCGACAAGGGATCGTTGACCGGCACTTGCGCGGCCTGGCGAATCGCCGCGTCACCGTTGCCGTTGTACACATCGTAGATACCCAGCACGTCGGCGATAAACAGCCCGTCGAATTTGCCGCGTTCAAGGATTTTCGCCAGATCGGTCCAATATTCCAGGTCCTTGTACTGCCACGAGCGGTCACGCGGATGCGCCCACAAGCCGGGGGATTGGTGGCCGACACAGTTCATGTCGAAGGCATTCAAACGGATTTCACGGGACATCAAAGCACTCCGTTGAGGTGATAGTTGCCGACAGCCTGGTATTTGCCGCGCAGCGGGTCGTCGAGGGTCGACGGCAGCGCGGTGCGTTGGCCGGTCAGTTCGAATTCAGCATTGCTGGCAGCAATGAGGGCTTCGGCGGCGGCGATTTGTGCTTCGATCAAGGCCACGGGGCTGGGATGGGTTTCGGCGCGTTCCAGCAGCGCGGCGGCCACGTCGATGCGAATCTGCACATCGCCGAAGCGGCTGATCACATAGGGGTCATCGCTGGCCTGGACAAAGCGCCGACTGTTCTCCAACAGTTGGCGCGCCTGATGCAGTGGGTGGTTCAGTGTGTGGCTCAGTGCTTCGTTGAGTGCGGTCATGGGGCAGGCTCCTCAGTTCCAGGCGTGGCGCGCGGGCTTCACGCCGTTGAGCACGAAGTTGCCGATCAGGTGGTATTTCCAGCGAGCCGGGTCGTGCAGGGTGTGGGTGCGCGCGTTGCGCCAGAAGCGATCGAGGTTGTGCTTGCCCGTGACCGAGCGGGTGCCGGCCAGTTCGAAGAGTTTGCTGCTGGCGAGCAAAGCGGTTTCAGCCGACAGGACTTTGGCCTGGGCGACCACCAGCGAAGCGTTGGCCACGGTGTCTGCATTCGGCTCGGCCAGGGCCAGGTCAACCGCCTTGCCGGCTTTGGCGAGGATGGCTTCGGTGCCGTGCACGCGCCACTCCAGGTCGCCAATGGCCGCAATCGTGAACGGGTCTTGCCAGCCGTGATCCTGCTGGCTGTCGATCCACGGGCGTGCCTGGCGCGCATACGATTTCGCCTGTTCCAGAGCGCCCAGGGCGATACCGGTATCGACGGCTGCCTGGATAATCTGCGAGATCGGGCCGTTGGCGGTGGGTTGGTCGAAGGTCAGGTGTGCGGGGATGACCGCACTCAGCGGCACACTGACGCCATCCAGCGTCACGCCGCCACTGGCAGTGGTGCGCTGGCCGAAGCCGTCCCAGCTGTCGACGACCGTGAGGCCCGGCGCATCGCGTTCGACGAACGCGATGAAGGCCTGGCCGTTTTCGTTGTTGCCGACGGTGGGCACGAGATGGGCGAACAACGCGCCGGTGCAGTAAAACTTTTCGCCGTTGATTTGCGCGGTGTCGCCCTCGAAACGGATCTGGGTGTCAAACGTGCCGGCGTTTTTGCTCTTGGCCTCAGAGAAGGCGTTGCCGAATCGGTAGCCCGCCAGGACCTTGCCGAAGTAGTGACGCTTTTGTTCCGCGCTGGCGGTTTGCAGCAGGATGTCCACCACGCCCAGGTGATTTTGCGGGATTTGCCCCAGGGACGGGTCGGCGGCGGAGATCAACTTGATCACCTCGGCCACGGTTACATAGGACACCTCGGCGCCGCCGTAGGCCTTGGGAATGGTGATACCCCACAGGCCGCTGGCAGAAAATTCGTCAAGCTCGTCGACGGGCAGGCGCCGCTCGCGGTCGCGCACGCTGGCGTCGACGGCAAAGCGGGCGGCCAACCGAGTGGCGACCTCAATGGCTTCGGCGTCCGAGCGGATGATATGGGCAGGGTGTTGAGGATGGGCTGACATGGGCCGACTCCAGGCTCCGATGAGATACCTGGGTGATTGCAGGAGTCGTGCCTGAATTTAATCAGCAATAAAATCAGTGAGTTGCTGGTAAAACACGGCGATTGACCACGCGTCAAACCAGCAAACTGTGCATCTACTGTTGCCTGGTAAACAGTTAGATCACCACGTTGCGCACAAAGCGCACGGCCACCTCACCGTCATTGCGATAACCGTGGGCCTGACGGCTGGCGAACATGTAGAACTCGCCGGCGGCGACGTGCTGTTCTTCGCCATCCAGAATCAGCGTCAGGCAGCCTTCGAAGACGAACAGCTGCACGCTCCAGCCTTCCGGGTCTGGCTCGGGGTTGTAACGATCACCTGGTTCCAGGCGCATCTCCCACAATTCCACTTCGCGGCGCGCGGTGGCTTTGGCCAGCAATACGGCTTTACTGCCGGGAATATCGCCGGCCCAGGCCAGCTCGTTGATACGGCTATGGTCACCCGCATCCGGGGCCTGGATCAGGTCGCTGAAGGCCACGTCCAACGCTTCGGCCACACGGTCCAGAGTGGACAGGCTGACGTTTTTCTCGCCCGCCTCGATAGCCACCAGCATGCGTCGGCTGACCCCGGACTTCTCCGATAGCGCGGTTTGGCTCAAGTCGGCAGCATGCCGCAGACGACGAACGTTCTGGCTGACGTGTTGCAGGACCGAGGCCCGTTGTGGATTTTCTTTGTGCACTATATTGCTCAATAGGTAGGTGTGCGCAGTATACTGCCCAGCATGCGGCGCATTGTGCGGTCCGTGCCTTTCCCTTGCAAGACCGAGCCGCCATGACCGCCCCGAACGCTTCCACACGTTTCAACCGTCTCAGCAAAGCCGAATGCATCCTGGTGGTCATCACCATGATTTGGGGCGGCACGTTTTTGCTCGTGCAACACGCCATGACCGTCAGCGGCCCGATGTTTTTTGTCGGCCTGCGGTTTGCAGCGGCGGCCATCGTGGTGGGCTTCTTTTCATTGCGCACCCTGCGCGGCCTGACCCTGTTTGAATTGAAAGCCGGCGCCTTCATTGGCACGTCGATCATGTTCGGCTACGGCATGCAAACCATCGGGCTACAGACCATTCCGAGCAGCCAATCGGCGTTCATTACTGCGCTGTATGTGCCGTTTGTCCCGCTGCTGCAGTGGCTGGTGCTGGGGCGCCGGCCGGGGCTGATGCCGGCCATCGGCATCATGCTGGCGTTTACCGGGTTGATGCTGCTCACCGGCCCGGCCGGCGCCTCGCTGAACTTCAGCCCTGGCGAAATTGCCACGTTGATCTGCGCAGTGGCGGTGGCGGCCGAAATCATTCTGATCAGCGCGTTTGCCGGGCAGGTGGATGTGCGTCGCGTGACCGTCGTGCAATTGGCCACGGCATCGCTGTTGTCGTTTTTGATGGTGGTGCCGATGGGTGAGGCATTGCCGGGGTTCTCCTGGCTGCTGCTGTTCAGCGCCGTGGGCCTGGGCTTGACCAGTGCAGTGATCCAGGTCGCGATGAACTGGGCGCAGCAAAGTGTATCGCCGACACGCGCCACCCTGATCTATGCCGGTGAACCGGTGTGGGCAGGCGTGATCGGGCGAATTGCCGGTGAGCGCTTCCCGCCGATTGCGATGGTCGGGGCGGCGTTGATTGTGGCGGCCGTGATTGTGAGTGAGTTGAAGACGAAGGGGCAGAAGGCGCTCGAACTACGCGATGAAAGGGAACAGGAACAGCAAGGGTAAGGTCAGACTGCTGGTGGTGGCTGTCAGATCGCCATCGCGGGCAAGCCCGGCTCCCACAGTGTAGGGTGTTGCTTGCTGGAATGGGTTCACTTGAAACAATGCTAAACCGGGGTTTTCGGCCTACCTTGTAGGATCCTGCCACACCTTGCCGTTTGGTGATCGAGAAAGCGGCACGTATGATGCATCCCAAACTCCCGCAGATTAGAAGCCTATGTCCCTGATAGTTCTACTGCTGCTGCCTTTTATCGGCAGCTGTCTGGCGGCCTTGCTGCCGCATAATGCACGTAACACCGAATCCCTGCTGGCCGGCCTTGTGGCCTTGGTCGGCACTATTCAAGTCGCCCTGCTCTACCCCCAGATCGCCCACGGTGGCGTGATCCGCGAAGAATTCATGTGGTTGCCCAGCCTTGGGCTGAACTTCGTGTTGCGCATGGACGGGTTTGCCTGGCTGTTCTCGATGCTGGTGCTGGGTATCGGCACGCTGGTGTCGCTGTATGCGCGCTACTACATGTCGCCGGACGACCCGGTGCCGCGTTTCTTCGCATTTTTCCTGGCCTTTATGGGCGCCATGCTCGGCCTGGTGATTTCCGGCAACCTGATCCAGATCGTGTTCTTCTGGGAACTGACCAGCCTGTTCTCGTTCCTGCTGATCGGCTACTGGCACCACCGCGCCGACGCCAGGCGCGGGGCTTATATGGCCTTGATGGTCACCGGCGCGGGCGGTTTGTGCCTGCTGGCCGGCGTGATGCTGCTGGGGCATATCGTCGGCAGCTATGACCTGGACCAGGTGCTGGCGGCGGGCGATCAGATTCGTGCGCACTCGCTGTACCCGGTGATGCTGGCCCTGGTGCTGATCGGCGCCTTGAGCAAAAGCGCCCAGTTCCCCTTCCACTTCTGGCTGCCCCACGCGATGGCGGCACCGACTCCGGTTTCTGCCTATTTGCACTCGGCGACGATGGTGAAGGCCGGCGTGTTCCTGCTGGCCCGCCTGTGGCCGTCGCTGTCCGGCAGCGAAGAATGGTTCTGGATCGTCGGCGGCGCCGGCGCGATCACCCTTCTCCTCGGCGCTTACTGCGCCATGTTTCAGAATGACCTCAAGGGCCTGCTGGCCTATTCCACCATCAGCCACCTCGGGCTGATCACCCTGCTGCTGGGCCTCAACAGCCCGCTGGCCGCCGTCGCTGCGGTGTTCCATATCCTCAACCACGCTACCTTCAAGGCCTCGCTGTTCATGGCGGCGGGCATCATCGACCATGAAAGCGGCACGCGGGATATCCGCAAGCTCAGTGGCCTGGTGCGGCTGATCCCGTTTACCGCGACCCTGGCCATGGTGGCCAGCGCATCCATGGCCGGCGTGCCGTTGCTCAATGGCTTCCTGTCCAAAGAAATGTTCTTCGCCGAAACCGTGTTTGTTTCATCGACCGCCTGGGTGGAAATCGCCCTGCCGATGATCGCGACCATCGCCGGCACCTTCAGCGTGGCGTATGCGCTGCGCTTCACAGTCGACGTGTTCTTCGGCCCGCCCGCAACCGACCTGCCCCACACGCCTCATGAACCGCCGCGCTGGATGCGCGCACCGGTTGAGTTGCTGGTATTCACGTGCCTGCTGGTGGGGATTTTCCCGGCCCAGGTAGTCGGTTCGATCCTCGCCGCCGCCGCACTGCCGGTTGTCGGCGGTGTACTGCCCGAGTACAGCCTGGCCATCTGGCACGGCTGGAATGCACCGATGATCATGAGCCTGGTGGCCATGTCCGGCGGCGTGGTGCTGTACCTGTTGCTGCGCAAGCAACTCAAGCGCGGCCGCTTCAAGTACCCTCCCGTCATCAGCTACTTCAACGGCAAGCGCATGTTCGAGCGCAGCCTGGTAGTGATGATGCGCGGCGTGCGCAAGATCGAAAAACGCATCAGCACCAAGCGCCTGCAAACTCAGCTGTTCCTGCTGGTGCTGGCGGCGGTGGTGGCCGGCCTGATCCCAATGCTCAACAGTGGCCTCAGCTGGGGCGACCGGCCGAAGATCCCGGGTTCCATCGTATTCGTCACCCTATGGCTGCTGGCAATCGCTTGCGCTTTGGGCGCCGCCTGGCAAGCCAAGTACCACCGGCTGGCAGCCCTGACCATGGTCAGCGTGTGCGGCATGATGACGTGCATCACCTTCGTGTGGTTCTCGGCGCCGGACCTGGCGCTCACGCAACTGGTGGTCGAAGTGGTGACCACCGTGCTGATCCTGCTGGGCCTGCGCTGGCTGCCACGACGCATCGAAGAAGTGTCGCCATTGCCCAGTTCGCTACGCAAGGCACGCATCCGTCGCCTGCGTGACTTCCTGCTGTCCACCGTGGTGGGCGGCGGCATGGCGCTGTTGTCCTACGCGATGCTGACCCGCCAGACGCCCAACGATATCTCCTCGTTCTACCTCAGCCGCGCCCTGCCCGAAGGCGGCGGCAGCAATGTGGTGAACGTGATGCTGGTGGACTTCCGTGGCTTCGACACCTTGGGCGAAATCACCGTACTCGGCGCCGTGGCGCTGACGGTCTATGCCCTGCTGCGTCGGTTCCGCCCCTCGAAAGAAAGCATGCAACTGCCCGCACAACAGCGCCAGTTGGCGCCGGACGTGGCCACCGACCTGGTCAACCCGCGCCAGGCCAGCGACACCGCCCTGGGCTTCATGATGGTGCCGGCGGTGCTCGTGCGCCTGCTGCTGCCGATTGCGCTGGTGGTGTCGTTCTATCTGTTTATGCGCGGCCACAACCAGCCGGGTGGCGGGTTCGTCGCAGGCCTGGTGATGTCGGTGGCGTTTATCCTTCAATACATGGTGGCCGGCACCCAGTGGGTCGAGGCACAGATGAGCCTGCGGCCGATGCGCTGGATGGGCTTCGGCCTGCTCTCTGCAACATTAACCGGGCTTGGCGCATTGTTTGCCGGGTACCCCTTCCTCACGACCCACACCTGGCATTTCAGCCTGCCGGTGCTGGGCGATATCCATATTGCCAGCGCACTGTTCTTCGACATCGGCGTGTACGCCATGGTCGTCGGTTCGACGCTGTTGATGCTCACCGCCCTCGGTCACCAATCCGTGCGGGCCCATAAACCGAGCAACCAGGCGAAAGCCGTTGCCGCAACGGAAGGAGCCGCCTGATGGAAGAAGTCATCGCAATTGCCATTGGAGTCCTGGCGGCCTCCGGCGTCTGGTTGATCCTGCGACCACGGACGTTCCAGGTGGTGATGGGCCTGTGCCTGCTGTCGTACGGGGTCAACCTGTTCATTTTCAGCATGGGCAGCCTGTTTATCGGCAAGGAGCCGATCATCAAGGACGGCGTGCCGCAAGACCTGCTGCACTACACCGATCCCCTGCCACAAGCCCTGGTGCTGACGGCGATCGTGATCAGCTTCGCCATGACCGCCTTGTTCCTGGTGGTGCTGCTGGCTTCCCGGGGCCTGACCGGTACGGACCATGTGGACGGCCGGGAGCCCAAGGAATGAATTGGGTCAACCAAATGATCGTTGCGCCGATCCTGCTGCCACTGCTGACGGCCGCACTGATGCTGATGCTGGGCGAAAAACGTCGCCCGCTGAAGGCAAAAATCAACCTGTTCTCCAGCATTGTCGGCCTGGGCATTGCCATTCTGCTGTTGTACTGGACGCAACAAGGCGGCCCCGGCTCAATCGGCGTGTACCTGCCGGGCAACTGGCAGGTTCCGTTCGGCATCGTACTGGTGGTGGATCAACTCTCGGCATTGATGCTGGTGCTCACCGGCATTATCGGCGTGAGTGCGCTGCTGTTCGCCATGGCTCGCTGGGACCGTGCCGGTACCAGTTTTCATGCGCTGTTCCAGATCCAGATGATGGGCCTGTACGGCGCCTTTCTCACGGCAGATTTGTTCAACCTGTTCGTGTTCTTCGAGGTGCTGCTGGCCGCGTCCTACGGCTTGATGTTGCACGGCTCGGGCCGCGCTCGGGTGTCGTCGGGGCTGCATTACATCGCGATCAACCTGCTGGCGTCGTCGCTGTTCCTGATTGGCGCGGCGATGATCTACGGCGTGACCGGCACGCTGAACTTTGCTGACCTGGCACTGAAAATCCCGCTGGTGCCGGAGGCGGATCGCGGCCTGTTGCACGCAGGCGCGGCGATTCTGGCGACGGCATTCCTGGCTAAAGCCGGCATGTGGCCGTTGAACTTCTGGTTGGCGCCCGCCTATTCCTCGGCCAGCGCACCGGTGGCGGCGATGTTTGCGATCATGACCAAAGTTGGCGTGTACACCGTGCTGCGCCTGTGGACCCTGCTGTTCTCCGGCCAGGCCGGTGCTTCGGCGCTGTTTGGGGGCGACTGGCTGGTGTACGGCGGCATGGCGACCATTATCTGCGCGGCGCTGGCGATGTTGGCCGCGCAACGGCTGGAGCGCATGGCGAGTTTGAGCATTCTGGTGTCGGCCGGGATCCTGCTGTCGGCCGTGGGTTTTGCCCAGCCAAGCCTGACCGCCGGCGCGTTGTTCTATCTGGTCAGCTCAACCCTGGCCTTGAGCGCGCTGTTCCTGCTGGCTGAGTTGATCGAGCGTTCGCGCTCGGCCAATGACTTGCCGTTGGATGAAGAAATCGATGCCCTGCCCAAAGCCATGGAATCTCTGCATCCGCGTCCCGGCGTCAACCTTGATGACGAGCAGAAAGCCGTGGTCGGCCAGGTGATTCCCTGGACCATGGCCTTCCTCGGCTTGAGCTTTGTCGCCTGTGCGCTGCTGATTATCGGCATGCCGCCGTTGTCCGGGTTTATCGGCAAGCTCAGCTTGTTGAGTGCGCTGGTCAACCCAATGGGCCTGGGTAACGCGGTGGATGAACCGATCCGGCCGGCCGCCTGGGGCCTGGTGGCGCTCCTGATCCTGTCCGGCCTGGCTTCGCTGATCGCCTTCGCCCGCCTGGGCATCCAGCGCTTCTGGACCCCGGAAGAGCGTCCATCGCCCCTGCTGCGTCGCTACGAGTGCTTGCCGATCTTCTTCCTGCTCGGCCTGAGCATCATTCTGACCTTCAAGGCCGAACCGTTGATGCGCTACACCCAAGCCACCGCCGAGAGCTTGAACAACCCGGAACACTATGTGATGGCGGTGATGGCGACGCGTCCGATACCGAGCCCTGAAGCCAAAACCGCGGCGTTGGAGGTGCAGCCATGAAGCGTCTGTTGCCTGCCCCGTGGTTGTCGCTGGCGTTGTGGGTGTTGTGGCTGGTGCTGAACTTGTCGATCAGCCCCGGCAACCTGTTGCTGGGCGCGCTGCTGGGTTTTCTCGCGCCGCTGCTGATGGCACCGCTGCGCCCGTTGCCGATCCGCATCCGCCGCCCAGGCGTGATCATCCGCCTGTTTTTTCGGGTGGGGCGCGACGTGATCGTTTCCAATCTGCATGTGGCATGGGGCGTGTTGGTCTGCGGCTCGCGGCCACCGCGCTCACGGTTTGTGAAAATCTCGCTGGACCTGCGCGACGCCAACGGCCTGGCCGTGCTGTCGATGATCACCAGCGTCACGCCCGGCACCGTCTGGTCGGAACTGGCGCTGGACCGCAGTATTTTGCTGATCCACGTGTTCGACCTGGATGACGAAGCGCAGTTTATCCAGCACTTCAAACACGCCTACGAGCGGCCCCTGATGGAGATCTTCGAATGAGCGCCCTGCTCTCCAATGCGATCCTGCTCAGCCTGTTCCTGTTTTCCCTGGCGATGGTGCTGACGCTGTTACGCCTGTTCAAAGGCCCTTCCGCGCAGGACCGGGTCCTGGCGCTGGATTATCTGTACATCCTGGCGATGCTGATGATGCTGGTGCTCGGCATTCGCTATGCCAGTGACACCTACTTTGAAGCGGCGCTGCTGATTGCGCTGTTTGGCTTTGTCGGGTCGTTCGCCCTGGCCAAATTCCTGCTGCGTGGCGAGGTGATTGAATGATGCCGTTATGGGTTGAAGTGAGCGTGGCGCTATTGCTGGTGCTGAGCAGCCTGTTTGCGTTGATCGGTGCAATCGGGTTGCTGCGCATGAAGGACTTTTTCCAGCGCATGCACCCACCCGCGCTGGCCTCGACGCTGGGCGCGTGGTGTGTGGCGTTGGCGTCGATTATCTACTTTTCGGTACTCAAGTCCGGGCCGGTATTGCACGGGTGGTTGATTCCGATTTTGTTGTCGATCACGGTGCCGGTGACCACGCTGCTATTGGCGAGGACGGCGCTGTTCCGTAAGCGCATGGCCGGCGATGATGTGCCTGCCGAGGTGAGTAGTCGCCGAGCCAAATAGCCGAGCGACTCCATCAGCCCGTCGGCACTAGGGGGTTTGAGGGGTAAAGCCTTGAAGTGGCGAGCCGAACGGCACACCGCTATCGGGATCGATCGCATACCATTTTTCCTGCTCCCTGATGGCCTTCAGCGTTACCTGGTTAACCGTACCCTGTATGGGCGTCACCGGCTTGGCGTTCGCCTTCTTGAGCATCTCGGATACGGTGGGAGCAGCATCATTGGCAAAGCGAGCCTTTGCGAAAAGATCAACAGGTACGTACACCCCCATCCCGATCCCGACGGGAACGCCCTTGCGCGCACGTCTTAGAAAATCTCCCAGTCGACTCGGCTGGTTCGGCAGACCAAAGAAGCCTTCACTCGGATTAAATATCCCACGCAGCAATGCAGTGCCTTCCTTGAGTACAGAGACACGAAATGCCTGCTTGTTCAGCCGTGATGCAAACCTGATCGCGTTCCATGCTTTGCGGGTGGCCTGTAATCCTCCCGCGCCAATAAACAGCAACGTATCAATTGCCAAGCCTTTCAAGCCGTCTTTGATATTGCCCTCATAGATGTCAACCAATGGGCCGATGAACGAAATCATCGACACCAGCGCGCGACCATTTTCTTTGCTCATCAGACGATTGACGTAGCCCCGAACGTTATCTTCGCTGGGCAGCACTGCATTCGCATGATCAATGAATGCCTGGCGATGCCCGCTATAGTTGCCTATGTAATTACCCGAAAGTATAACGTCGATAATCGCCTGGCTTTTGGCGGAGCCAAAGGTGTCAGGCACCCACTCATTGCGGTTATCACCCGACCCTTTCGACGCAGCCGCCGCCATGGAAGCCCCTACTTTGGAAATGATCACCTTCGACGAGGTATTGTTACGAGGCGCCTCCCCCGTGAGGTATGCGTCGAAATCAAAAGGTGCTTGAGTGCCCCGCAAATACCGAAGTGTCTTCGTGCCACTTCGCCATCTGGGCACGGTCTCTTCTTCGATGACACCCTCATTCAGGCTCAATCTTTTCCCCGCCAAACTGGCCGTGCGATCAATAACCGTCCCGGACGTGGGGAAAAACTCAAGCAACCGGTTTTTTCCCTCGTATTTGATGACCAGCAACACCCCGTGCCAACCCCGATTCTCGGCGACTTTACTTCCCCTGCCGGCGTCTTCGGGCTGCGTCTCACCGGTTTCCCGACGCAGCCTATAGACCTGGACCTCGCCCCATTCCATAGCCTGCCGAACGTCAAGCGGCAAGTCTGCAAGACTCATCTTCATGAGTGAGGGCATCGCCCCTTTGACATTACTCAGATAGTGATCGACTGCACCCCCGACCTGATCGGCAATAGGAGGAAGTGTCTTTATCCGGGCGTCAAATTGCGCTTGTGTAATCCGAGGATGGCTGAAGGAAAACCAATGCTGATGCAGATCCCCCGTTGCATATGCCTCAACCAACGTCGGCCACTTCGTATTAATGCCGACACCTGAGAGGCTGCGTTGAGTGGCGGGCTTTCTCACTGTGATTGTTTCTATCTCACTGTCAGTCAACTCCGGGAACGCTTGTTTCAGCGCCTTGATTGCCAGGCTGCTACGGGTGGGCGGTGCCGTCCCCAGGGTGACTATGGATTGCTCGACCGCCTCGGAACGACGAGTAATGCCGTCAGAAGCCAACTGATAATCGCCGGGCGTATAGTTACCGTCGCTACGCCGGGGCACAGTACCGGTCATGATTCCCACATCGAGCACCCGCTTTGCACCCAGCGCTATAGCCAGGGCTTGCTGTTGCGGCTGGACGGCTTCCAGGGTGGTCAGTGCTCCAAGCTCATTCAGGCTCATGCCGCGACTGGCTCCAGCACCGCCCCACACTTCGGCCAATGCACTGCCCAGGCTAACCGTCATCCACGCAGGGCTGCCTACACGTATTTTGTCTGGAGACTGACGTAGCGGCTCAGGGAGCTTTGTTGACTCCTGCTGGTCAGGTTTCACCAGAAACTCCGGGGCGGCGTGTGCCAGGAACAGATGAGCCACCAACGGCGCAGCACGTGCGCTCACGCCTTTTTTCTCGATTAAGTGTTTTTCAAAGTCTTTGCGTACAGCCCGCATTTCACGACCCATATTGGCCGGAGTGTAAAATTGATAACCGGCGGCGCTTCCCTGGGCGGCGGGAACATTAGGCTCGACACTGAGCATGATGGCGGCGGTCAGCAGACTTTTGCGTTGCGCGGCATCGATATCGTCATCACCCTCCCCCTTATACCAACCCAACGCCTGGGCGAGTTCCCGACCCCACTGCTGGGCCTGCGGGGTGTTGAGTAGTTCGTCCCAGATCGGGTCTGCCCTGGCTGCTGTTTCCTGCGGGTCGACTTGCGTCACGATCTGACGCCCCCATGCGAGCCCTATGGTATTGGCGCCATACTTCTGATCCGTCGCCAGCGAAATCAACGTAGTTTTGTCGCTCGCCGACAAGGTGCCCGCAGCCCATGCCTGGGGCAGTAATTTCGCATAATTGCCGACAGGCGCAGTCGGTGGGAAGTGGGTACGCAACCATTGGGCGGCGGCGCGAGCCTGCCCTGCGGTATCGAGTGCACCCAGGCCCATCGACCTCGCGACCTGCCGCAGATCGTGGCGATCGTCTGAGTAGAGCGCGTTACCCGTCTGCTCGCTCAACACGACAACCGCCGCTAATGCGTCTTTCAACGGCTGGCTCCAACGATCACTGACAGGTACATCCAGCCACTGATTCAGGGTCGGTTGCAGCACTTGCAGGTGGCCTTCGCTGATACGAACCGTCTGGTCCGACAAGGTTTGCCCCAGATCCGCCAGAACACCCTGCATCTCAGGCAGTGCAACCAGCTCGGCCAGGCGCCTGCGGGCCTCACCATCACGTTTCAACGGGTTTGTTCGAGAGACCTCAAACTCGGTACCCGATAACGATAATGGCCTACTGTCCGCAACGCCCAGCGCCGTGCGTTCCAGCGCGTCGGCGAGGTTTTCTCGATCATCGAGCTCATTGATAACACGCTTTGACCATTCAGACCGGAGTGGGTGATTGCGTGTTTCCGCTGCAGACAACGCAGGCCAGCCTGCCTCCAGGCTTGTCACAAGCGCATTCGCTTGCTCGGCGGTATGTGGCGGACTGACGCCATAAAACAAGCTCGCCACATTCCGCGAAATTTGCTGGCTGTTGATAGAGACATAAGGCACACCCTGGTGCGTGGGGTCTAACGCCTCAAGCGCGTGCATCACACGCGCCGATACCTGCCACCAACCGGAGGTGTCTTGCAGGGTGTATGCCTGATGAGAGGTCACGCCATTATGGGTAACAAGGCCCGATACAGCGTTTTTGCCGATCGTCACCGAGTCCAGGGAAAAACCCTTGCCCCTCAACCAGGCTAAAACCTCGGGCTGATTCAGCACGCGCTTGTAGATGTCGAACGGCTGAGACATCAGCGACCGCACGGGCACGGTCACCAGCGCATCCGGCACACTGCCCATCTGCGCAATCAACTGCGTCTGAAGGGTTTCATCTGCATCGGCGGAGTGAGAGTGCGCACCCGCCAACAGGCCCAGCGTGTTGCGCGCAGGTTTGTCAGGCGTCTGCACAAGCGCGCGTTTCTCGCGCCGTACAGCGACAGGGTCGGTACCCTCGGAAGGTTGCCCGAATCGCCCGGGCGATCTCAGGCCTCCACGTGTTTCGATGGGCGCGAACACGGGCAATTGTTTTTGATCGCCTTCCGGTGCAGGCGGCGCAAAACCGCCCAGGCTTTGGCGTGCAGGTTGGGGAGACTCGGAGGATGAAGCGAATGTGAAAGGTGAATTATCCGCGGGCGATGGGCGCCCATTTTGAGAATTGGCGTACGGGATAAGGGAAATTGGCATAATCAATCCTCTGCAACAGAGCCACTGAAAAGTGTCCTCGTCCTAAGAACCGTTGCAGCCAAACTAGGAAAAAAAACCCGCCCCCTCTATAAGAGAATTCTGATCCTCCCATTAAAAAATCCAGGCAACCGAAGCCCTCTCACCGTTCTTTATATTTCTCAGGCCTGCCCCCACATTTGGATGGGGGGATAGCGCCAGATAATCCTTAAGCAAACGAGCGGATGCGCGCCGCCAACTGCGCCAATTCGGCATCATCTGCCCGCACGAAATCGTGGGACGAGATATAGCCCTCATAGGCCTCAAAAAATTTATCCACTTTGGAACTGATGGGCTTGAATGCGCTGTCCTGACCCGTGCCATGCATGGGGAACAGCTTCGCGTGCAGATGATCCACGCCGTACCCTTCCAGCATCATCCCCGTGCGCGCCACGTCAGGAAACGCCCGATCAATCTGCAGCGCGGTTTTCTTCGCCGCCACGACTAAATCAGCCAGCACGGCATCTGACTGCGCAAACGCATAGCTGCCGTAATGCTGCTTGGGGATCACCACAC
This sequence comes from Pseudomonas sp. O39, assembly GCF_045447295.1. Lineage (NCBI taxonomy): Bacteria > Pseudomonadati > Pseudomonadota > Gammaproteobacteria > Pseudomonadales > Pseudomonadaceae > Pseudomonas > Pseudomonas sp. O39. Next base: position 177,153 of record NZ_JBJGXV010000007.1, on the reverse strand, counting down.
TGAAACCCGGCGTGTTGGGGAAAATCGACAAGAACGCCATATGGTGTTCGTCCTCCCACAGAATGTGGGCGGGAGAGGTCCTTCGGACAATGCTGCAAAAAATACAATCCATCTTGGATATCCACCGGTTTCTTCATGAGTTTGGTCGTCGCCGCCCTATAAAACCATGATTCGGCGGGCGTCAAAAAATGTATTTCCACAAAGTTCCTCGACAAAAGCCGCCTAAGCGTTATGAATCGCCAGCAAAGGCGGTGCGACGGTTGAGCAGTTGGCGAGTATTGCGGGCTTTGGGATACGGGCGGTTGGTGCAAAACTGTAGAGGACTATGTGTTCAAGGAGATTTACTTTTAATGGATATCAAATGCTCCGTCTTCATCGCGGCCAGCGTCGACGGTTTCATCGCTCGGGCAGACGGTGATATCGAGTGGCTGCACCGGCCAGAGTACGAAACCGCGCAGCTGAATGGCCTGACCTACGACAGTTTTATCGCCACGGTCGATGCGCTGGTGATGGGCCGCAAAACCCTGGAAAAAGTCGTGTCCTTCCCGGAGTGGCCCTATAAAGGCACGCCTGTCATCGCCCTCTCGCACCAATCATTAGCGCTACCCGCCCATGTGCAGGGCAAGGTTGAGGTGATGTCGGCGGACGTCACCACCCTCGTCAAACAGTTAGCCGAGCGCGGCATGAAACACCTGTATATCGATGGGGGCCAAACGATCCAGGCGTTTCTTGAAGCAGGCCTGATCGACGAGTTGATCATCACCCGTATTCCGGTTCTGTTGGGCAAAGGGGTTCCCCTGTTCAGCCAGATCGGCAGTGAGCGTGAACTGCGCCATGTCGGCACGTATGTGTCGCAGAATGGGTTTGTTCAGAGTACGTATCGGGTCGTTGAAGCAACCTGACGCTCCTATAGCGATGCGGTTAACCGCCATGCCAACACTCGGAAGTTTCCGACAGCTTTTTAGGGTTACCCCTCGGAAGATGGCTGCCTAATCTTCCGGGGTCGCTGCAAATTCAGCGACCGGGTTTCACAGCCCGGTTAAACTCTAGACGCACAGCGTCCACCTCAAGATAGCGGGCGCTTTTTTATGCCTGATGTTATGGCGGCTGTGCGCGGGATACCTTCGGGTATGCCGGGTGCCTAGAGTCCCGGTCTGCGAACCTGCGTACGACTGCCACCCGATTATCGTTTCGCAGCGATGGGTGGTGACGCCAATACTCTAGGCGCTTCGCCATGATTAAAGACAGTCCAAACCCGCCGTCAGATTCAACCGCGTTTCACGCTGCTGCTCATCGAGCAATTAACCATTATCTGAATCCTTCCGAGAAACCAGAGCCGTCTGCTGAAAGCCCTGGTGTGTTTACCGTGCGCGAAGGATTAGACGTCGAGACGCTGCTGGTCAATGCTTCGGAGGATCTTGCGTCAGTTCAAGCGCTGGCAAGCCATTTGGCGTTTGAGGTAGACGGCAATCCCCGCAGCGTGGTGCTCGGAATTTGCCGGATGCTGGAGGGAATCCAGTTGATGGTAGAAAAAATACTCAGCCTCAACTCCAGCCCAACGCTGGGATAAATTCAACAACAGCGGGCATGCAGAGCGAGCACGGTAAAATGTGGGAGCGGGCTTGCTCGCGAAGACGGAGTGTCAGCAGATACATCTTTAACTGATCCACCGCATTCGCGAGCAAGCCCGCTCCGACATTTGGGTTGAGTAGGTCGCTGAAATAACACCGGCAAAAAAACGCCCCGAACCAGTCGGGGCGTTTTTTATTCAGCGTTTACCGATCAGGCCTGATCGGCCAACCGCCACGTTGTCCCGCCCTTGCCGTCTTCCAACACCACACCCATCGCGGTCAGTTGGTCACGAATACGGTCGGATTCCGCCCAGTCTTTATTAGCCCGAGCAGCCAAACGCGCCTGAATCAACGCGTCCACTTCAGCCGCATCCACACGCCCTTCGGCGCCGGCTTGCAGGAAGTCGTCGGCTTCCATCTGCAGAACACCCAGCACGCTGGCCAGCTCTTTCAGGCGCGCAGCAAGCCCTGCCGCCGCGTCGAGATCAGTCTCGCGCAGGCGGTTGATCTCCCGCACCATCTCAAACAACACCGCGCAGGCTTCCGGCGTGCCGAAGTCGTCGTTCATGACTTCGGTAAACCGTGCCACGAATGCTTCACCGCCGGCAGGCGCCACGGCTGGCAGGCCTTTCAACGCGTGGTAGAAACGCTCCAGGGCACCTTTGGCGTCCTTGAGGTTGTCTTCCGAATAGTTGATGGCGCTGCGGTAGTGGCTGGACACCAGCAAATAACGCACAACCTCAGGAGAGTACTTTTCCAGCACGTCGCGAATGGTGAAGAAGTTGTTCAAGGACTTGGACATCTTCTCGCCATTGATGCGGATCATGCCGCAGTGCATCCAGGCGTTGGCGTAGGTCTTGCCGGTAGCCGCTTCGCTTTGGGCGATTTCGTTTTCGTGGTGCGGGAACTCGAGGTCGCTGCCGCCGCCATGAATGTCGAAGGTCTCGCCCAGGCAGCAGGTGGACATCACCGAGCATTCGATGTGCCAGCCCGGACGCCCGGCGCCCCATGGCGACTCCCAGCTCGGCTCGCCGGGCTTGGTGCCTTTCCACAGCACGAAGTCGAGCGGGTCTTGCTTGGCTTCGTCGACTTCGATGCGCGCGCCGATGCGCAGGTCTTCGATTTTCTTGCGCGACAGCTTGCCGTAGCCCATGAACTTGGCGACGCGGTAGTACACGTCGCCATTGCCCGGGGCGTAGGCGTAACCCTTGTCGATCAGGGTCTGGATCATCGCGTGCATGCCGGGGATGTGGTCCGTGGCGCGCGGTTCCATGTCCGGCTTGAGGATGTTGAGGCGCGCCTCGTCCTCATGCATGGCAGCGATCATGCGCTCGGTCAGCGCGTCGAACGACTCGCCGTTTTCGTTGGCACGGTTGATGATCTTGTCGTCGATGTCCGTGATGTTGCGCACATACGTCAAGTCATAGCCGCTGAAACGCAACCAGCGCGTCACCAGGTCGAAGGCAACCATGCTGCGGCCGTGGCCGATGTGGCAGTAGTCGTACACGGTCATGCCGCACACGTACATGCGCACCTTGTTGCCATCCAGCGGCTTGAAGACTTCTTTGGTTTTGCTGAGTGTGTTGTAGATCGTTAGCACGACGTATCCCTTAAGACTTGATCACTGGCCCCACGAATCACGCAAGGTCACGGTACGGTTGAATACCGGAGCACCGGGTTTCGAGTCCTTGATATCCGCGCAGAAGTAACCTTCGCGCTCGAACTGGAAACGGTCTTCCGGCTGTGCGTCGCCAAGCGATGGCTCGGCACGACAACCTGTAAGCACTTGCAGCGAGTCAGGGTTGATGTTGTCGAGGAAACTCGCGCTGTCTTCGGCCTTCTCAGGGTTGGCCGAACGGAACAGGCGATCGTACAGGCGCACTTCGCATTCGATGCTCGCAGCGGCCGGCACCCAGTGCACGACGCCTTTGACCTTGCGGCCTTCCGGGTTCTTGCCCAGTGTTTCCGGGTCGTAGGAGCAACGCAGTTCGACGATGTTGCCATCGGCGTCCTTGATGGCTTCGTCGGCACGGATCACGTAGCTGCCGCGCAGGCGCACTTCGCCGTTCGGCTCCAGGCGCTTGTAGCCTTTGGGCGGCTCTTCCATGAAGTCATCACGGTCGATGTAGATTTCGCGAGCGAACGGCAGCTTGCGCACGCCCAGCTCTTCTTTCTGCGGGTGACGCGGCAGCTCGAGGTGGTCGACCTTGTCTTCCGGGTAGTTGGTGATCACGACTTTCAACGGACGCAGCACGCACATGGCGCGCGGCGCGTTCGCGTCCAGATCCTGACGGATGCTGAACTCAAGCATGCCGTAATCGACCACACCGTCAGAACGGTTGGTGCCGACCATGTCGCAGAAATTGCGGATCGACGCCGGGGTGTAGCCACGACGACGGAAACCCGAAAGGGTCGACATGCGCGGATCGTCCCAGCCATGCACGTGCTTTTCATCGACCAGTTGCTTGAGCTTGCGCTTGCTGGTGATGGTGTAGTTCAGGTTCAGGCGGCTGAATTCGTACTGACGCGGGTGCGCCGGTACCGGCAGGCTGTCGAGGAACCATTCGTACAGTGGACGGTGGCTTTCGAACTCCAGGGTGCAAATGGAGTGGGTGATGCCTTCGATGGCGTCCGACTGGCCGTGGGTGAAGTCGTAGTTCGGGTAGATGCACCACTTGTCACCGGTCTGGTGATGGTGGGCATGGCGAATGCGGTACATGATCGGGTCGCGCAGGTTCATGTTCGGCGAGGCCATGTCGATCTTGGCGCGCAGCACGCGGGCGCCGTCCGGGAACTCACCGGCGCGCATGCGGTTGAACCAGTCCAGGTTCTCTTCCACCGAACGGTCGCGGAACGGGCTGTTCTTGCCAGGCTCGGTCAGGCTGCCACGGTATTCCTTGGCTTGCTCGGGGGTCAGGTCGTCAACGTAGGCCTTGCCAGCCTTGATCAACTCGACGGCCCAGTCGAACAACTGGTCGAAATACTTGGATGCATAGCGCACTTCACCGGACCATTCGAAGCCCAGCCACTTGATGTCGCTTTCGATGGCGTCGATGTATTCCTGGTCTTCCTTGGCCGGGTTGGTGTCGTCGAAACGCAGGTGCGTGACGCCACCGAACTCCTGGGCCAGGCCGAAGTTCACACAAATCGACTTGGCGTGACCGATGTGCAGGTAGCCGTTGGGCTCTGGCGGGAAACGGGTGACGATCTGCGTATGCTTGCCCGAATCCAGGTCCGCCTGGATGATCGGGCGCAGGAAATTGACCGGGACGGCAGGTCCGGCCTTGGAATTCGAGGTAGGGTCGACAGTGGGCTTGCTCATAGGATCCTTGAACAGACAGGTTCGTGGCCAGGTGGGGCCAGATAAAACAAAGGGCTCATAATAGCCGAAGCAGTCAAGACACTGACAGGCTGGGACCAAAAACTGCTGTTTAATTCCTCTTTTAATGACCGGGGCGATAAAAAACCACCTCGAAATTCCCGCCGGGCACGCTAAACTGCGCGCCTTGGCCCTCGTTTAGCCAGACAGGTAAGACGCCCCGGCGTCCAAACCCACGAATTCCCTGAAAAGAGTAGTGAACATGACTCAAGTCAAACTGACCACCAACCACGGTGACATCGTCATCGAGCTGAACGCCGAGAAAGCGCCGATCACCGTCGCCAACTTCATCGAATACGTTAAAGCCGGCCACTACGAAAACACCGTTTTCCACCGTGTCATCGGCAACTTCATGGTCCAGGGCGGCGGTTTCGAGCCCGGCATGAAAGAAAAGAAAGACAAGCGCCCAAGCATCCAGAACGAAGCAGACAACGGCCTCTCCAACGACAAGTACACCGTCGCCATGGCCCGTACCATGGAGCCACATTCGGCCTCCGCGCAGTTCTTCATCAACGTGGCCGACAACGCCTTCCTGAATCACAGCGGCAAGAACGTGCAGGGTTGGGGTTACGCGGTATTCGGTAAAGTGACCGAAGGCCAGGACGTCGTCGACAAGATCAAAGGCGTGCAAACCACCGGTAAAGCCGGTCACCAGGATGTTCCGGTAGAAGACGTAATCGTCGAGAAAGCCGAGATCGTTGGGTGATATTGCTGATTTCAGATTTGCATCTGGAAGAGGAGCGCCCGGACATCACCCGGGCGTTTCTGGATTTGCTCCACGGCCGCGCCCGTGGCGCCCAGGCGTTGTACATTCTGGGGGACTTCTTTGAAGCCTGGATTGGCGACGATGGGATGACTCCGTTCCAGCGCTCGATTTGCGAGGCTCTGCATGAGCTGAGCGACAGTGGCACCCCGATTTTTATCATGCATGGCAACCGGGACTTCCTGATCGGCAAGGCATTCTGCAAAGCGGCAGGCGCCACCTTGCTCAAGGACCCCAGTGTCGTGCAGTTCTATGGCGAGCCTGTGCTGTTGATGCACGGCGACAGCCTCTGCACCCGCGACGTCGGCTATATGAAGCTGCGGCGCATCCTGCGTAATCCGATTGTGCTGTTTATCCTGCGCCACCTGCCCTTGCGTACCCGGCACAAGCTGGCCCGCAAGCTGCGCAGCGAGAGCAGCGCCCAGGTACGCATGAAAGCCAACGACATTGTCGATGTGACGCCCGAGGAAGTGCCGCGGGTGATGCAGCAGTTCGGCGTGCGCACCCTGGTCCACGGCCATACGCACCGCCCGGCCATTCATAAGTTGCAGATTGGTGACCAGGCGGCCAAGCGCATCGTGCTGGGGGATTGGGACAAGCAGGGCTGGGCCTTGCAGGTGGATGAGCAAGGGTTTCAGTTCGCGGCGTTTGACTTCGTCAATCCGCAACTGGCGTTGCCCGGCGCATAACTCAAGCACAACCCCAATCAAATGTGGGAGCTGGCTTGCCTGCGATGCAGACAACTCGGTACATCAATACTCCGAGGTGATGCTATCGCAGGCAAGCCAGCTCCCACATTGATTGAGTACACCCGTTAGTGGCCGGAAGCCTCCGGCCCTGCCTTCGCCGCAAACGGCGGTTTCGCCAGCCACACAATCACGATCAAGCCCATGAACATCCACCCCAGCAACGTGAAGTAATCCACGGTGGACATCATGTACGCCTGGCTGGTGAGGATCTGGTCCAACTGCGCATAGGCCTTATGCCCTGCCCCACCAAGCGCCTGCAGCGCATCGCGGGTCGCCGAGTCATAGGTGGTCATGTTCTCGCTCATGTACGCATGGTGCTGATCCGCGCGGCGAATCCAGATCCAGGTGGTCAGCGATGCCGCAAAACTGCCGCCCAGGGTCCGCAGGAACGTCGCAAGGCCCGCGCCATCGGCGATTTGTGCCGGCGGCAAATCGGACATCAAGATGCTCAAGGTCGGCATAAAGAACAGTGCCACACCAATACCCATGAACAGTTGCACCAGGGCGATGTGCTGGAAGTCCACCTCATTGGTGAAGCCCGCCCGCATAAAGCAGCTCAAGCCAATCGCCAGAAATGCCAGGCCGGCCAGCAAGCGCAGGTCGAACTTGTGCGCGTATTTGCCCACAAACGGCGACATCAGTACCGGCAGAATCCCGATCGGCGCCACCGCCAGGCCAGCCCAGGTGGCGGTGTAGCCCATTTGGGTTTGCAGCCATTGGGGCAGGATCAGGTTGATCCCGAAGAACCCGGCATACCCCAGCACCAACACAATGGTGCCGATGCGGAAGTTGCGGTAGGCAAACAGCCGCAGGTTGACCACCGGGTGTTTGTCGGTGAGTTCCCAGATGACGAACACCGCCAGGGCGACGGCCGAGATCGCCGCACCGATGATGATGAAGTTGGACTCGAACCAGTCCAGGTCGTTGCCCTTGTCGAGGATGATCTGCAAGGCGCCGACACCGACGATCAAGCTCAGCAACCCGACGTAATCCATCGGCTGGTAGCTGGTCACCACCGGACGCTTCTTCAGTTGCGAACGCACCACCATCACCGCAAAGATGCCGATGGGCACGTTGATAAAGAAGATCCAGGGCCAGCTGTAGCTGTCGGTGATCCAGCCGCCGAGGATCGGCCCGGCAATCGGCGCCACCACCGTGACCATCGCCAATAACGCCAGGGCCATGCCGCGCCTGGCTGGCGGGTAGACCGCAATCAGCAAGGTCTGGGTCATCGGGTACAACGGCCCCGCGACCAGGCCTTGCAGCACCCGAAAACCAATCAGCTCGGGCATCGAAGTGGAAATACCACAGAGGAACGACGCCAGCACAAAGAGGATGGTCGCCCACAAAAACAGCTTCACCTCGCCAAAGCGCCGGCTCAGCCAGCCGGTGAGCGGCAAGGCAATCGCGTTGCTCACCGCAAACGAAGTGATCACCCAGGTGCCCTGCTCCGAGCTCACACCCAGGTTGCCGGAGATGGTCGGCAACGCCACGTTGGCGATGGTGGTGTCGAGCACCTGCATAAAGGTCGCCAGCGACAGGCCAATAGTGGCCATCAACAGGCTGGGTGGCGTGAAGGAGGCGTTATTGCTCATCAGCGTTGCACAGCCTTGGGTGCGGCGAGGCTGTTGTCATGGATCAGTTGGCTGATCATGGCGTCGGCTTCGGCCAGTTGGCGGTCATACACGTTGGTGGTGAACGAGGCCTTTTGCGGCGCCTGTTGCGCCAGTACCGGGCCGCTCGTATCGTGCAGGTCCACATTGACCACGGTGCTCAGGCCCACCCGCAGCGGGTGCTGGGCCAGCTCATCGGCGTTGATATGGATACGCACGGGCACCCGCTGCACGATCTTGATCCAGTTACCGGTGGCGTTTTGCGCCGGCAGCAGGGCGAACGCGCTGCCGGTACCGGCGCCCAGGCTATCCACGGTGCCGCTGAACTTCACGTCACTGCCGTAGATGTCGGATTCGATGTCTACCGGCTGCCCAATACGCATATCGCGCAGTTGGGTTTCCTTGAAGTTGGCGTCGATCCACAGTTGGTTCAGCGGGATCACCGCCATCAACGCAGTCCCCGGCTGCACGCGCTGGCCCAGTTGCACGGTGCGCTTGGCAACGTAGCCGGTGACGGGGGCGATCAAAGTGCTGCGAGCGTTGGTCAGGTAAGCCTGACGCAACTGCGCGGCGGCGGCCTGCACGTCCGGGTGGGACGAAATCACCGTGTCATCCACCAGCGCGCTGCTGGTCTTGAATTGTTGCTGCACGTTGGCCAGGGCATTTTGCGCCGAGGTCAGGTCGTCACGCGCATGGGACAGTTCTTCCTGGGAAATCGCGCCGCCGGCAGCCAGATTCTTACGGCGATTGTAGTTGTCCTGAGCCTTTTGCACGTTGGCCTGCTGGGCCAGCACTTGGGCTTTCATGCCGTCGACATTGCTGTAGAGACCACGCACCTGACGCACGGTGCGCGCCAGGTTGGCCTGCGCACTTTGCAGGCCGACAGCGGCGTCATTCGGGTCAAAATTGATCAGCACCTGGCCCTCGTGGACCAGGTCGCCATCGTCGGCGCCGATGCTGACTACCGTGCCGGTGACCAGCGGGGTGATTTCCACCACGTTGCCGTTCACGTAGGCGTCGTCGGTGCTTTCGTTGAAGCGACCGTAGAACTCATACCAACCCCACACGCCCAGCACGCCGAGGATGACGATCAGCGCCAGGCCGATCAGCATGATTTTGCGTTTGCGTGGGTTGTTATCCGGTTTTTCAGTGACGTTGTTGCTGTCGGCAGTGGCCATGACAAATACCTCAAATTATTCCGTGCGTGTGGCTGGGGTGGTCGCGGCCACGTTATCGGCGTTGAACCCGCCACCCAGGGCCTGCATCAATTGAATCGACAGATCGATCTGCGCAGCATTCAGGGTCGCCAGCTGACGCTGGGCCTGCAGCAATTGCTGCTCGATGCTGAGCACATCCAGGTAATTACCGATGCCTGAGCTGTAACGCTGCACCCCGGTGTCGTAAGACTGCTGGGCAATGTCCGCGGCATGTTGCTGTGCCTGGATCTGCCGCCCGGTTTCGCGCAACTGCATCAGGGTGTTACCGATATCGCCCAAGGCTTGCACCAGGGTTTTGTTGTACTGAGCCACCGCCAGGTCGTAATCGGCGTCGCGGGCATCCAGGTCGGCACGCAAGCGGCCACCGTCAAAGATCGGCAACGAGATCGTCGGCGCAATGCTGAAGAAACGACTGGCTGAGCCAAACATCGCATCCCCCAGCAACGACTCGGCCCCGGCGCTCGCGCTCAGGTTGAGGTTGGGATAGAAACGGGTTTTGCTCGCGGCCACGTTCTTGCTCGCCGCCTCCACCCGCCAGCGCGCGGCGATCAGGTCCGGGCGACGGCCGAGCAGTTCGGCCGGCAAGACTGAAGGCACGGCAACGACGCTGGGTTTCAACACGTTCGGGCGCACCAGCTCACTGCCACGGTCCGGGCCTTTGCCGAGCAATACGGCGAGGGCAATCTTGGCGCTTTGCAGTTGTTTTTCCGCATCGATCAATTGCGACTGGGAGCTGGCTTCCAGGCTTTCGGTCTGTTGGTACTGGTACTGGCTGTCGATGCCGGAGCTGAGGCGGCGCTTGCTCAAGTCGAGCATCTGGCGGGTACGCTTGAGGTCGTCATTGGCCAGGTCACGCACGATATGGGCCTGGCCCAGGTCGCTGTAGGCCTTGGCTACGTTGGCGGCCAAGGTCAGGCGTGCGGCTTGTTGATCGACTTGGGCGGCACGCGCCTGGCCCAAGGCGGCTTCCCAGGCGGCGCGCTGGCCACCCCAGAGGTCGAAGTTGTAATTGAAGCTGGCGCCAATATTACGCACGGTGGCGTAGGCATCGCCCTCGCCGCGCGGGTCCTGGTCCTTGGCCAGGCGCGAACGGCTCACGCCAGCGCTGGCATCCAGGGTCGGCATGCGTGCCGCGTCGGCGGCATAGGCAGCGGCTTGCGCCTGGTGGGCACGGGCGCTGGCGACCTGCATGTCGGGGCTGTTTTGCAGGGCTTCATGGATCAAGCCGTCGAGCTGTGGGTCGCCCAGGATTTTCCACCAATCGGCACTCGGCCATGCGGCAGTGGACAGGGTCACGCCGCTGAGGGATTTGCCGGTTTGCAACGTGTTGGCGTCGAGGCGTTGGCCTTGGGTGTCGAGGCCGCTGAAGTTGGCGCAACCGGCCATGCTCATCGCCACCAGCACCAGGCTAAGTGCACGTGTGTTCATTTATTACCTACCCGCTGGATGACGATGGCGTCACCGGCAGCTACCAGAATTTTTGTGAGGATGGCTTCCAGGGTCTGCAACTCACCGGGCTCGAGGGCACCGGCCAGTTCGTTCATTGACTGGGCGCCGATGTGCGGGAGCATGTCGGCCAGGCGCTGGCCGTCTTCGGTGAGCACCAGCTGCACCTGGCGCCGGTCCTGTTCGGAACGCTTGCGCGCCAGCAGGCCCTTTTGCTCCAGACGATCGAGCATGCGGGTCATGGAACCGCTGTCCAGCGACAAGTTGCGGCACAGCTCGGCCGGGGTATCCACATCAAACTGGGCAATGATGATCAACACCTTGAACTGCGCGGCCGTCACGCCGTGAGGTTCCATGTGGGTGTCGATAATGCGGTCCTTGAGCAGCGCCGCGCGGCCCAGCAACAAGCCGAGGTGGCAGTTGCGAAAGCTGTCAGGGGTGAAGTGGGTCATCGAAAGTCACCTTATTACTGCCTAGGCAGTGAATGTATGACAAGATGTTACTGCTTAGGCAGCGAATGTCAAATGGAATTATTAGCTTGCTTGCTAATTTCACGACAGGTGGGCTGCAATGCAAACAAATGTGGGAGCTGGCTTGCCTGGGATGGCGGTGTGTCAGTCAATAAATCATCGACTGATGTACCGCTATCGCAGGCAATCCAGCTCCCACATTGTTTACCCGGTACGGGGCTTAGAAATCCCGTTTGTAGAAGATATCCAACGAGCTGGCCACGCCACTGGCCACTTCCAGGTAGACCTTCTTGCTCAACAAGTAGCGCAAGGCAATGGTGCTGGCCGGCTCGAACACGCCTACCCCGTAACGCAGGCTGAGTTTTTCGGTGATCTTGCCGCTGGCCACCACGGCGGTGGTGTTGCCACTGCCCTGGGTATCGAGGTCGAAGTCCTGGATACCCAACTTGTTGGCAATATCCGAGGTCACCCCGGCGCTGCCCATCAAGCCCAGGCCCAAGGCCGCTTCGGCGAGCATGTTGTTGTCTTCACCGGTGTTGTTACGCGAACGCCCCAGCACCAGGTACGACAATGCATCCTCCTGGGGCATGGCCGGCTCGGAGAAAATCTGCGTGGTCGGCTGTTCAGCGCTGCCGCTCAGGCGAATCCCGGCCGTGACTGTTCTGGAAGGTTCTGTAACGACACGCACGGCTTCGATGTCCAGGAACGGTTGGTCCAGCGGCCCGGCGAACAACAGCCGCGCACGGCGCACGTTGAGCCTCTGGCCATAGGCGCGGTAGCGGCCGTCGTTGAGCCACAGCTCGCCACGGGTGTCCATGTTGTCGCCAATATGCACATGGCCCTGCACTTTGGCAGTCAGGCCAAAGCCCGCGAAGTTAAGCTGGTCTTCGCCCACCTCCACGTCGACATCCATGGCCATCGCCATTGGCGGCTTGCCCTCCTCGGTCTGGCTGCCGACGATCAGCGTGTCATCCGAGACCTTGACCGTCGACGGCGGCAATTCGCGCACGGTGATGTCGCCCCGCGGGATGTGCACCTTGCCGGCAATCGCCAACTTGTCGTTTTTGAGGCTGATCTTCAGGTCGGGCGCCACTTCCAGCGTGGCATAAGGCTCTACCGTAACCGGTAGTTGCGAGCCTTGCAGGCTGAGGTCCACCATCAGGGCCTGGCCCCAGTCGACCTGCCCCTTGAGGCTACCCTGCCCGGCTTTGCCACTGTGCCAGGCGCCGTTCAACTGCACGCTTTCGCCGGCAATCAACGCCTGTACGTTCAAGCCTTCAAGGCTGATCGGTAATTCAGGCCCGGCGATCTCACCGCCGACGAGGTTCACGCTGCCATTGACCTGCGGCGCCAGCAAACCACCGGAGATGCGGCCGTTGCCGTTGAGCTTGCCGTTGAGTTTTTCAACCATCGGCACAAACGGCCGCGCCACTGCGAGGTCCAGCCCGTTGAGGCTGAAGTTACCGGTAATCGGCTTGTTCTTCGGCAGCGGGTTGATCTGCGCCTGCAACAGTAATTCACCGAGCTTGCCGCCGCGGAAGTTGAGCTGAGTGTCGATGCGCTTGGGGTTGAGAGTGGTTTCCAGCTTCAAGGTGTCGTAGGGGAAATCCAGCCACTGGTCCTTGTCTTTCACGCGCAACGTGCCGCCGCTGGCGTCTATCGACACCACGCCTTTAGGCCCGCTGGCGGGCAGGTCGAGCTGCACATCGGCGTTGAGCTTGCCCTGCCAGGCGAAATCTTTAGGCAAGAAGGCCGCCAGGCTGTCGATGGGGAATTGCTTGAGGTGGTAACGCAGTTTCGGCTCAGGCATCAGCCGCTGATCTTCGCCGCACAAGCTGGCAGGGCCAGACACCCAGCAATGCGCCGCAAAGGTCAGCTTGCCGTCGGCCAGGCGCTCGATCTTCGCCGGGGCCTGCAGTTTCCAGTCCTGGCCACCGGCCTGCACCTCGCCGCTGGCCAGGCGCCCGCGCCAGTTGCCTTTGTCGAGATTGCCGTCCAACGCCAGGGCCAGCTTGAGCAGCGGCCCCGCCAGATCCAGCTGGACCTTCTGGCTCTTGATATCGCCTTGGGCACTGGCGGTCAGGGTGCCAACCTGAGTATCGCCGGCTTGGATGCCAGTGCCCTTGAGGTCGATCTTCGCGCGCTGGGCGTTGTCGAGCGTTGCGTCGAGATTGAGGTTTTGCAGGTGATTGTCGGCGAAGGCCAGTTGCTGACCTTTAAGGTCGAGCTTGCCTTGGGGTGCCTTCAGCGTCCCGGCCACATAGACCCGCCCATTGATTTGCCCACGTAACTGCGGCCACAACTGGGCCAGGCGCGCCAGTTTGATATCGATCTGACCGGCCAGGCGTTGTTGCAGGCTGCCGCTGCCATTGATGCGGTTGTCGCCCAGGCGGATATCCAGGTTGGCGAGGGTCCATTGCTCACCCGCGCCTTCGGCCTTGGCCGCCAGCACAGCGGTTTGGCCGCGCAAACGGCCCTTGAGGTCGAGGTCGGCGTTCAGCTTGAGTTGTTCATTTTTGAACTCGCCTTTGCTGCGCAGCGGGCCGGCCAAGGTGCCGGGTAATTCCGCCACCCAGTACGCCGGGTTCAGCGCCGACAGGTCCAGCGCCGTGTCCCAGGCAATGCCATCGGCAAATTGCAAGTTCAGATGGCCTTCGGCTTTGCCTTGGCCTGCGGTCAATTTCAACTCGGGCAGGAAGACCTGCTTGAGGTCGCCACTGAACGGCGTCACCACATTGAATTTACCGGCCGGGCCGTCGAGGTCGGCCTTGAGGTTGCCGAGGTAGTTGCCGTCCTTATAGGCGATCTCGCCATTGAAGGTGCGTAACGCAACCTGCGGTTCATCAATCAAGGGGTAGAGGCGGTGCCAGGGGAAATCCAGCCAGTCGATCTTGGCGTCGGCACTGAAGCCTTGCTGCCAGTCCAGATTGGCGCTGAGTTTGAGGCTTTGCTTGTCCCCGGCACTCAAGTCCAGGCCAGCGATCTGCGCGCCCTTGGCGTCGACTTTGCCTTGCAACAGCAAGTCCACCGGACCTTTGTCCGCCGGCAGCACGGCTTTGCCCAACAGTTGGTAGCCGTTGCTCAGGTCGCCCTTGGCGGTGAGGTCCAGTTGATTGAGTTGCAGGGTGTCAGGCAACTCGGCGCTGGGCTTGAAGCCATCGGCGGTGATGTGCAACTGCGCGGGCAGGTTCTCCGCCAGCGGTTGCAGCTCGCCACTGAGTTTGGCGGGCAAGTAGCCACTGCTGTCGGCATCGAGCTTGAGGGTCTTGAGCAGGTCGCCGTCCACCTTGAGGGCCACCTTCCACGGCGCGCCGCCGGGGGCGTAAGGCAGGCTCAGGTTGCCGGTGGCATTCAGCGGCCAATTGCCGGTGGGTTGCAACAGACCGGCGAGGTCCAGCACCAGGTCGTCGCGCTGCACGTGCACCGAGTCGATCTGCATACCGGCAGCCGTCCAGTGCGCGGCCAATTGCAGGCCTTTGAGCTCTTCGCTGCCGTTAAACAGCAGGCTGCCGACGCGAACGTCGCCCAACTGGATCGCTACCGGCAGTTTCAGCTCCGGCAATTGGATCGGCCCGCTGCTACTTTCTTCTGCGCTGGGTGGAAACTGAAGGCTGACCTGCTCCACGTCCAGCTGATTAATGCACAAGGTCATGCGCAGCAGGCACGCCGGCGACCAGTCAAACTTCGGTGCGTTGAGCTCGACCCGGCTGGCGTCCTGCTGCCACAGCAGATGATCGGCACTCCATTGGCCACCCAAGTGGCCCTGGAAATTCTCCACCGTCAAACCCGGCACTTGGTTCAGGACCCAGCGGCTGCCCGCCTGGGTGCCGAGCACGGTCCACAGCGCCAACAACGCTAAGACGAGGACAGCCACGATGGCCAGCCCTGCTATTTTCAAACCACGCATCACAGCTCAGGCCCCATGGAAAAGTGCAAACGAATACCGCCCGGGTCTTCCAGGGCATGGGCCAGGTCAAGGCGAATCGGGCCGACGGGCGAGACCCAACGTATGCCCACGCCAACACCGGTTTTCAGGCTTGGCATTTCCAGGGTATTGAAGGAGTTGCCCTGGTCGATAAAGGTCGCGATCCGCCATTTTTCGGCGATTGAATATTGATACTCAGCGCTCAACGCCACCATGTAGCGGCCGCCAATACGGTCACCACGGTCATTTTCCGGCGACAGCGTCTGGTACTCATAGCCCCGCACGCTCTGGTCACCACCGGCAAAAAAGCGCAACGAAGGGGGCACGGACTGGTAGCCATTGGTGGCGCTGCCGCCGAACTGCGCACGGCCCAGGAAACGGTGGTTATCCCACACGGTCGTCAGGCCTTTGATCGTGGCAGTGCCGTAAAGCAGGTTGGTGTCGGAGCCAAGCCCTTCCTTGGCAACCTTGGCGTCGAACATCAGGCGATAGCCATTGTGCGGGTCGATGCGGTTGTCGCTGCGCAGGTAGGAATAATTGATCCCCGGCATCACCAGGTTACTCAGGCCCGAGTCATTGCCCAGGCGGTATTCCTCGCGCTGGTATTTGAGCGAGATCACACGGGTCCAGCCGCTGGGCAGTTTGCTGTGCCATTCCGGGCCAAGGGTGAGCAATTTACTCAGGGTGTCGGTGTTGGCCAGTTCTTCATTCTGGTAGCCACCGGCGAAGCGCAATTTGTCGGTCAACGGTGGGTCCAGCGGAATGTCGTACCACAGCCCGACGTTCTGCCGCGGCGCCGACAGTTCGGCTTCCCAACCATAGCTGTGGCCCTGAGGGTTGACCCAGTGGCGGGTCCAGTTGGCCTTGCCACGCGGGCCGACGTCGGTGGAGTAACCGAGGCCCAGGCCCATGGTGCGTGGCTTGCGGGTTTCCAGTTGCACGGCCACCGGGATCACGTCATTGGCCGAGCCGGCGGGCGTGGCGTCCACGCGCACGCCTTCGAAGAAGCCGCTCGATTGCAGGTTCTGATTGAGTTCAGCGATCAATTCGGAGTCGTAAGGCGTGCCGCTTTTGAACGGCACCATGCGTTGCAACAGGTCTTCATCAAACGGCGTATCGCCGGTAAAGCTGACGTTACCCATGGTGTAGCGCGGGCCACTGTCGTACACGAGTTCGATATCGGCGACACCGGCTTTCGGGTCAACGATGAGTTTCTGGCTGGTAAAGCGCCCGCTGAAAAAGCCGTAGCGCGAGGCCTGGTTCTGGATCAGACGCTTGGCGTCTTCATAGTGGCCGTGGTTGAGCACGGCGCCGGAGGTGAGGTCGCTGCCTTCGGGCACGCGAAAAGCCTTGAGGCTCGCGGCCTGGCCGTCGACCCGAATGGTCACGTTGCGCAAATGCACCGGTTCGCCGGGGTCGATGGTGAGGACCAGGCGCGGGTTTTTACCGCCCTTTACATCACTGCTGATCAGAGGCTGATAGAAGCCCAGAGCCTGGGCCGCTTTGCGGGCCTGCTCTTCGGCGCCACGGCTGAACCGCAGCAAGGCTTCTTCATCGCGATCGCCTACCCCGCCGATATAGCCTTCGATGTTGGCTTTCAACGCGTCGTTTGAAGGCTTGATTCGCACGTCCAATTCGCTTTGCGCCAATGCGCCGCAGCTTGTGAACAGCAGAATCAAGCCGCTGGTAAATCTTCCTGGGAGCTTCAT
This sequence comes from Pseudomonas sp. O39, assembly GCF_045447295.1. Classification (NCBI taxonomy): domain Bacteria; kingdom Pseudomonadati; phylum Pseudomonadota; class Gammaproteobacteria; order Pseudomonadales; family Pseudomonadaceae; genus Pseudomonas; species Pseudomonas sp. O39. The sequence goes on along the minus strand of NZ_JBJGXV010000007.1, from coordinate 160,311 downwards.
ACGCGCGGATGCTACACGACCTTGGGAGGCTCTTTGAACCCGGAATTATCTGAATAATTCTGTATTAAGCCGTTGCAGCATGTAACGACTGCGGATTGGGGTGAAAAAAAACGTGTTCCAGGATGGGGCCTATCGCCACTTCACCAATTTCCTCATAGCCCTGGCGCTTGTAGAAATCCAGATAGCGCGAATCGCCAGTATCGAGCACGACGCCTGAAGAGTGCGGGTCATCGGCGCACCAGTTGTGCACGGCTTCCAGCAACTGTTCGCCGTAATGTTTGCCCTGAAATTGCGGGTGAATGCCCAACAGCGGCAGCACATGCACCGACTCGCTGGGCAGGCACGCCAGCACTGCGTAATGGTATTCCAAGTAACGCCGAGTACCGCGCACCCCGGTGCTCAACCACATCCGCAATTGCCAGGCCCAGCTCTCGGTGATGCCCAGGCGCCGCTGCGGTGGCGCGATCAGCGCGATGCCGATCAGCCGGTCGTTGACGAACAGCCCGATGGCGGGAAGTTTCTGAAAGAAGTGCTGCTTGACCAGTTCGCGCACGGTGGCCCGTACCCGCTGTTCATAACCCGAACGCTCGGCCTCGAAGATATAGGCGAAGGTCGGCTCATGCCGATAAGCCTGGTACAACAAGGAACGCGCCTCGCGGGAATAGCCGCTGTTGAGCAGGCGAATGTCGGCGATGGCAGTCGAAGTGTCAGGCATGCAGTTAATCTCCCTGGGCGCCATTCAAAAGATGGCGTTCTTATGGGTACGAACCTACGCAGCACCAGTCGTTCCCAGACATTAGCAGTGCATCCGCCCTACCGCCACGCTGGCCCCCGTCCGACTTGTCGGCTAGCATCGCCTTTTTGCCAGACTGGACTGCCGACCATGAAAATCGTCTCCTTCAATATCAACGGGCTGCGCGCCCGCCCTCATCAGCTGGCGGCGCTGATTGAAAAGCATCAACCCGACGTGATTGGCCTGCAGGAAACCAAGGTCCACGATGACCAGTTCCCGCTGGCCGAAGTGCAGGCACTGGGCTACCACGTGTACTACCACGGCCAAAAAGGCCACTACGGCGTGGCCTTGCTCTCGCGCAAAGAAGCATTGAGCGTGCACAAAGGGTTTGCCAGTGATGAAGAAGACGCCCAGCGCCGCTTTATCTGGGGCACCTTCGCCGATGAGAACGGCAACCCCGTGACCGTCATGAATGGCTACTTCCCCCAGGGCGAAAGCCGCGACCACCCCACCAAGTTCCCTGCCAAGCAGCGCTTCTACGCAGACTTGCAGCACCTGCTGGAAAGCCAGTTCAGCAATGACCAGGCGCTGGTGGTGATGGGCGACGTGAACATTTCCCCGGAAGATTGCGACATCGGCATCGGCGCCGACAATGCCAAGCGTTGGCTGAAAACCGGCAAGTGCAGCTTCCTGCCGGAAGAACGCGAGTGGATGGCGCGCTTGAAGAACTGGGGCCTGGTCGACAGTTTCCGTCACTTGAACCCGGACGTGACCGACCGCTTCAGCTGGTTCGACTACCGCAGCCGTGGTTTCGAGGACGAGCCCAAGCGTGGGCTGCGCATTGACGTGATCATGGCGTCCAACGGCTTGCTGTCACGGGTCAAGGATGCCGGTGTGGACTACGATTTGCGTGGTCTGGAAAAGCCATCGGACCATGCGCCGATCTGGCTCGAACTGAGCTGACACCATTACTCAGTGCGGGAGTTGGCGTGCCAGCTCCCACGCGTTGATCAGCGGCGTACCCGTCATATTTATGCAACCTGCCTGACTTAATCTGGCGGCACTCCCTTTGGCTTAAGAAGGTGCCGGCATGATGCTGCGCGTTCTGCTCCTGTTGCTCCTGCCCCTCTACGCTGTCGCCACTCCCCTGCCCGTTCCCGATCAAGGCCCCGCATTGCGTATCCAGGGCTCCAATACCATTGGCGCGGCCTTGGGGCCCGCGTTGGTCAAGGGTTTGATGGAGCACCAGGGCTTGCAGACGGTACATAGCGAGCCCGGCGATGGCGCCAACGAACGACGGGTGATCGGCACGACACGTCAGGGCAAGACCGTGACTATCGAGGTGGCCGCCCACGGTTCCAGCACCGGGTTTAGCGCGCTCAAAAACGCCAGCGCCGACCTCGCGGCGTCGTCCCGGCCGATCAAGGACAGCGAACTGGTTGACCTGGAACCCCAGGGAGACCTGAAAAGCCCCGAGGCCGAGCAAGTGATCGCCATTGACGGCCTGGCAATCATCCTGAATCCGCAAAACCCGTTGAATACCTTGAACACCGACCAACTGGCGCAGATCTTCAACGGCGAGGTTAGCACCTGGGAGGCGCTGGGCGGCACCGGCGGTGCCATTCATTTATATGCCCGGGATGATCAATCCGGCACCTACGACACCTTCAAGGAACTGGTGCTACGCCTGCGCGGTAAGCCTCTCGCAGCATCCGCCAAGCGCTTCGAGTCCAGTGAAGCGTTGTCTGACGCGGTGAGCCATGACCCACAAGGCATCGGGTTCATCGGCCTGCCTTATGTGCGCCAGGCCAAAGCCGTGGCGATTGTCGACGGTGACTCACAACCCATGCAGCCGCTGACCAGCCTGATTGCCACCGAGGATTACCCGCTGTCACGCCGCTTGTATTTCTACTGGCCGCCATCAAGCCATAACCCTTGGGCCAAGGCATTGGTGGACTTTACCCAGAGCAGCAAAGGCCAGGCGATTGTGGCTGCCAACGGTTTTATCGCGCAGCAAGTGCAGGCGATTGGCGTGGAGCCGCGCGACTCAATGCCCGAGGACTATCAGGCCATCGCCCGTGATGCCCAGCGCTTAACGGTGAATTTTCGTTTCGAGGAAGGCAGTGCCAGCCTGGACAACAAGGCTCGCCAGGATTTGCAGCGGGTGGTGGCTTATATCCGCAGCCACGGCAAGCTCGACAGGCACGTGACACTGGTGGGGTTTGGTGATGCCAAGAATGACCCGCAGCGTGCGGCGCTCTTGTCAAAATTGCGGGCGATGGCGGTGCGCCGGGAATTGGTCAAAAGCGGCGTGGTGCTGCGCGATATTCGCGGGTTCGGCGCGCAGATGCCGGTGGCGGCGAATACGGCGGATGAGGGCCGGATCAAGAATCGGCGGGTGGAGGTTTGGGTGTACTGAAGCTTGAGTTTTATGGTGTAAACACTGGCCTCTTCGCGGGCGAGCCCGCTCCCACATTCGACCTCATTCTCATGTTGGAAATCGGTCAATTGTGGGAGCGGGCTTGCCCGCGATAAGGGCGACGCGGTGTTACTGCCCGCTGCGCATCAGCTCTTTAGGCACATACTTGCCGATCTCGAACTTGCCGATCGCCGCGCGGTGTACTTCATCCGGGCCGTCGGCCAGGCGCAAGGTGCGTTGCATGGCGTACATGTAGGCCAGCGGGAAGTCGTTGGACACTCCGGCACCTCCGTGGATCTGGATCGCGCGGTCGATCACCTTCAACGCCACGTTCGGCGCCACGACCTTAATCTGGGCGATTTCGCTTTTCGCCACTTTGTTACCGACGGTATCCATCATGTAGGCCGCCTTCAAGGTCAGCAGGCGCGCCATGTCGATTTCCATCCGCGAGTCGGCGATCTTGTCGATATTGCCGCCCAAGCGTGCCAATGGCTTGCCGAACGCGGTACGGCTGACGGCGCGTTTGCACATCAGCTCCAGCGCACGCTCGGCCATGCCGACGGAGCGCATGCAGTGGTGGATACGGCCTGGGCCAAGGCGACCCTGGGCAATTTCAAAGCCGCGGCCTTCACCGAGCAGTACGTTTTCATACGGCACGCGCACGTTGTCGAACAGCACTTCAGCGTGGCCGTGAGGGGCGTCGTCGTAACCGAATACCGGCAGCGGGCGCACGATCTTCACCCCGGGGGTGTCCACCGGCACCAGGATCATCGAGTGCTGCTGGTGCCGCGGCGCATCCGGGTTGCTCAGGCCCATGAAGATCAGAATCTTGCAGCGCGGGTCGCAGGCGCCGGAGGTCCACCACTTCTTGCCGTTGATCACCCACTCATCGCCCTGGCGTTCGGCGCGGGCGGCCATGTTGGTGGCGTCTGAGGAGGCCACGTCCGGCTCGGTCATGGCAAAGGCCGAGCGGATCTCGCCGCGCAGCAGCGGTTCGAGCCAGCGTTGTTTCTGTTCTGCGTTGGCGTAGCGCACCAGCACTTCCATGTTGCCGGTGTCGGGGGCGGAGCAGTTGAACGGCTCCGGTCCCAGCAAGGAGCGGCCCATGATCTCGGCCAACGGCGCGTATTCGAGGTTGGTCAGGCCGGCGCCCAGCTCGGATTCCGGCAGGAACAGGTTCCACAGGCCTTCGGCTTTTGCCTTGGCTTTCAGCTCCTCCATGATGGCGGTGGGCTGCCAGCGGTCACCTTCGCTGACCTGGCGTTCAAACACCGTCTCGGCCGGGTAAACGTAAGCGTCCATGAACGCGGTGACGCGTTCACGCAGTTCCTGAACCTTGGGCGAATAGGCGAAATCCATGAGCAGCTCCCTTCTCTGAGAGGTTGTTTAGGTCATGCAATCGATGCTAGAACAGCGTTGATAATTTACCTAGCCTATTCTCGGCGTGTATTAACATTCATCACCGATATATGATCGGCGCATGGGCACTTAACAAATCGCCACCTAACAATAAGAGCGCAACGACATGAATCTGAGCAAGGTCGACCTCAACCTCTTTATCGTCTTCGACGCGATCTACACCGAAGCCAACCTGACTCGCGCCGGGCAGATTGTCGGCATCACCCAGCCGGCGGTGTCCAACGCACTGGCGCGCCTGCGCGAGACGTTCAACGACCCGCTGTTCGTGCGCACCGCCCAAGGCATGGTGCCCACGCCGATGGCGCAAAACATCATCGGCCCGGTACGCAACGCGTTGTCGCTGCTGCGGGTGTCAGTGCAGGAAAGTCGGATTTTCAACCCGCAACAGGCGGCCAAGACCTATCGCATCAGCATGACCGACCTTACCGAGGCGGTGATTCTGCCGTTGCTGTTCCAGCGCCTGCGCCGCCTGGCGCCGACCGTGGTGATCGAGAGTTTCCTGTCCAAACGCCGCGAAACCACCAAGGAGCTGGCCGCCGGGCGCCTGGACTTTGCCGTGGACGCGCCGCTTAACACTGACCCGCAAGTGCGCCATGTCAAGCTGATGGAAGACCGCTACGTGTGCGCCATGCGCAAGGGCCACCCGATGGCGGGCAAGGACAAATTCACCCTGGACGACTACCTGTCATTGACCCATATCCATATCTCCAGCCGCCGCAACGGCTTGGGCCATGTCGACCTGGCGTTGGGCAAAATGGGCATCCAGCGCAAGATCGCCCTGCGCTCCCAGCATTACCTGATGGCTTCGCAAGTGTTGCAGCAGACCGACATGGTCATGACCGTGCCCGAACGCTTCGCCCGTCGCCACGAACTGCACTGGTTCAACTTGCCGGTCAACGACGTGCCGCCGGTGGAAACTCACCTGTACTGGCACGAAAGCACCGACCAGGACCCGGCCAACCGCTGGATGCGTGAGCAGATGATCGAGTTGTGCCAACAGGTGACGGCGCATGAGAAGAAGCTCGATGGCAAGCAAGCTTGAGCGTCGCAGGGGGCTTACTTGCGCTGGGCTGCACGGCAGCCCTTGACGTTTACGTCAACGTGCCATTAGCTTAGCGCCAAGACCTTCTTGAGCGCCCCCATGAGCACGACCTACAGCATCTCCGACCTCGCCCGCGAGCTCGACATTACTACCCGCGCCATTCGTTTCTATGAAGAACAAGGCCTGCTGGCCCCTGAACGTCGGGGCCAGGAGCGCATCTACTCGGCGCGAGACAAGGTCAGCCTCAAGCTGATCCTGCGTGGCAAACGCATCGGCTTCTCCCTGGCCGAATGCCGCGAGCTGATCGAACTCTACGACCCTACCAGCGGCAACCACATCCAGCTCAACAGCATGCTGGCCAAGATCGCCGAGCGCCGCGAGCAGCTTGAGCAACAGTTGCTGGATATCGAACAGATGAAACTGGAACTGGACACCGCCGAAGAGCGTTGCACCCAGGCCCTGGCGCAGACCATGAGCCAGGTTGGCCAATAACCAGAAGGTAGCTGCCATGTCCCTCCCCTCACACGTACGCCTGGTGGAAGTCGGCCCGCGCGACGGATTACAGAACGAAGCCCAGCCCATCAGCGTGGCCGACAAGGTCCAGTTGGTGGATGCCCTGACCGGCGCAGGCTTGCGCTATATCGAGGTTGGCAGTTTTGTGTCGCCCAAATGGGTGCCGCAGATGGCCGGCTCGGCCGAGGTGTTTGCGCAGATTCAGCGCAAGCCCGGCGTGACCTACGGCGCACTCGCACCGAACCTGCGCGGGTTTGAAGATGCGCTGGCTGCAGGCGTGAAGGAAGTAGCGGTGTTCGCGGCAGCGTCCGAGGCGTTTTCCCAGCGCAATATCAACTGCTCGATCAGCGAAAGCCTGGAGCGCTTTGCGCCAATCATGGCGGCGGCCAAGCAGCACGGCATCAGCGTGCGCGGCTATGTGTCGTGTGTGTTGGGTTGCCCTTACGAAGGTGACATCGCCCCGGAACAGGTCGCGGCGGTCGCGCGCGAGTTGTACGCCATGGGCTGCTATGAGGTTTCCCTGGGCGACACCATCGGCACCGGCACGGCGGGCGCCACGCGGCAGCTGTTTGAAGTGGTCGGTGCGCAGGTGCCACGGGACAAGCTGGCCGGGCACTTTCATGACACCTACGGCCAGGCGATTGCGAATATCTACGCCAGCCTGCTCGAAGGAATCACGGTGTTCGATAGCTCTATCGCAGGCCTTGGCGGCTGCCCTTACGCCAAAGGCGCTAGCGGTAACGTTGCCACCGAAGACGTGGTGTACCTGCTCAATGGCCTGGGTATCGACACCGGAGTCGACTTGCAGGCGCTGATTCGCGCGGGCCTGCAGATCAGTCAGGTGCTGGGGCGCCCAACCTGTTCGCGTGTGGCAAAGGCCCGTAACGCCGGTTGAGTAGCTTAGCCGTGACAATGTGTTACCGCACCGCTACATATCGAGTAACACGGGAACATATTTTGTCTCATTTGCCGTAGTTCATTTCCCACGAAAAAATCAAACCATTGATTTTAAAGGACTTTTAAAAGTTGGCACGGCTTCTGCTATCTCTATTGCATAACAAGAATAAAAAGCGCCAAACCTAATAAAAATAAGACGAAACGACTCTGACATAACAAAAACAACACGGCAGAGACGCAGCTAACAGATTTTTTTGGAGAAGATGTGCTTCGCAGGGTACGGCGTGCCGAAACCCGCAACCGGTTAGAGAAAAATAAAACTACCTCAGGTAGCTACCCACTGGTTGGATCGATTACGAAGAAGCAGATCAGCGCTCAAAAAAATACGTTTGCTCTTGACCCCGGATGGGGGTCGCCAAAAACAGCGGTAAAGGGTAACGGTTGCCAAAAACAACAATAGACCGCCCCTCAATAATAAAAAAAGAGCACGCAACGACAAATTAAAGGGGACCTTCGGGTCCCCTTTGTGCTTTCTGGCGCACGGGTTCAGACGGGTACGGGCCTATCCAGTATTGATTGGGTAACAGCCACCAGCGCACGTTTTTCCTCTATCGCCCAACGCTCTCCCACCGCAATGCGTTGCGTTGATAGAAAGTCGGCTTGCGGCATTCCCGCAGGCCCGACAATCTGCTGGCGCTCTAAACCAAAAAGCCTCATCACGTCTTCCAATGCCTCGTTTATATCCTCTAAATGCGAGACACGAGCCGCAGCATTCTCGGCCTCATCATAGGCTCTGACGCACGTTTCGAGGTCATCCAGCACCGACGATTGCTCTTGTAGCAATTGTTTGGTTTCACCGAAGTGTTGCTCAATCTCTTGGGCATAGAGACTCGTCAGGTGATTGCCCCAAAAGGTCTCTTCCACCAAGAAGCGCGCCAGCGCACCCGGCACGGCCTCCTGCTCCAGAACGGTTTCGCCAGCTTGGCGGATGAGTGGTTCACTGACCGGGTACAAGTGTGCAAACGTCATGAGGCGCGGCTGAAGCGGTAAGTTGAGCCGATCGGCCAGGGACGTTCGATAAACCAGGTCCACTTCGATACTTTCATTAAAGGGCACTCTGGGCCAATCAACAACACCTGCCGCGTTCGCAATCGCGCGTACCTGGCGCTCCGCGGCGTCTGCGGCGAGAGCCCCTGGCGCGCCCAACTCCGCTGCGGCTTGCGCGGTATCTGCAGCGGCTGTTGCCGCCAGAGCGGCTTCGGCCAAAGCCGCGGCGCCGGGCGAGCCTTGTTCTCCAGCCACCGTCGCAGCCATGTTCAGCGCATCCGCAGCAGCACGTGCGTGCAAGGCCGATTCACGCCCGGCAATATCCGCGCTGACCAGTTTATCCAGCTCCACCAGACGAAAATGGCCCCTAGCCAGCTCTATCAGCATCGGCTCAACCTGCAAAGTACCCGCGTCAACCTTGGCTTTATGAATCCGCACCTGCAGACGGAGTTTGAACAGCACATCAGTGCGTTGGTCCGTACAGGTCCCAGGGGCGTCGACCGCCTTGAAAATTTCCTGACGAAGTGCCTCATCGTCCGAAACATCTTTTATCAGCTCCCAGACTTGCCCAGCGAGCCCGGCACGCGCATTCGCTGCCTTGTAAGTGGCCGAACGGGTCATGTCCGCTATCAACCGAAAGAAAGCATCCGCACCAGGTTCTGACCGAAGGTCGCGCCATAGCTGCTCCAGTTGCACACGTTGAGCGGCCGGCATTTCCTCAAGCCAAATCAACAAGGCAACGCTCTCGGTGACATGCCGTGACATCGCCCTGTCGAGCAATGCCACACCACTGCGCTGTCGATAGGCTTCAATTCGATCCCGGGTTTGCTCGGACAGTGGATTCTCACCCAATGTCGTCCCCCTGTTCTGCTGCGCTGTTCGCTCAAACAGCGTTTCAGGCAGTTCCTGCAGCAGGTTGCCGCGCAAGTCCAGACGCGTTAACCAACGCAGCTCCAGCCCTCCGACAGGCAATACGTTCAATCCGCACCTGGCCAGGTAGAGTTGATCCAACCGCGTCATAGCACTGACATCAGGTGCCAGTAGCAGAGGGTTGTTCGCCAGTGAAAGCACCCGCAAGTGGTTCAAGCGCGCCAACGCAGCCACGCTGTCAGCGGTCAACTGCAGTTGGTTGTCCGCCAGGGACAATCGGCTCAGCCCGCTCATGCTGCCAATAATCTTCGGCAGATAAGTCAGGCGATTTCCACTCAAATCCAGGTGACGCAGCCCCTTGAAGGAACCCAGAAACTCGCCGACATTATTCGAATTCGACAACCTCATGTTTCGCAGCGTCAGGCTTGCGACGTTGGGCATTTCAACCGTTAACGTCGGCAAGTCTTCGACATGCCAATTGCTGAGGTCCAGGGCGTAACCTGTCGCCTCATCGGCATTATTGCGGACGAGATCGGTACGTCGCTGCCAGCACCTCTTGATCCGCTCTGCCACCTTCAACTTAAGAGGCTGAGTGCCTGCCCATTGCTTCAAGTCCTCACTCAAGCGGTCAAATTCAACCTGCATCCGGCGAACCTCCTTGAGCATGAAGGCATCACCCTGCCCCTTGACGTTCAGGTAGTCCTCTATTTGCTCCAGCGTCGAACCGGGATAGAGCTTCTGAGCTTTGAGACGGCATTGAATGGCACGCGTTGAAGGCGTTACCGCGCCGTCACCACGAGCACCTTGAGCCAATCCCATCGGCGATTGATAGCCTTGCTCGACGGCGGGCATATCGAGGGTGTCCCGCAGCTCGGCAGGGGTACGCGCCTGCTGCTGCAAGACACGGCGAAGATTAGTCCAACGCGCTTGCGCCGGGTAAACCATCACCTCGACATCAGGCGTCGGCACCCACTCAAACAGTGACTCGTAGAACCTGTCGGTGTCATAGGCATGCCAGGTACTCCCTACGCGTCCATCGGCACGCTTGATCCAGACATGTCTGCGTTTGGCATCGAGTAGTCCGATACTGTCCAACACCGGCCCTGTGTAGGTGCCGTCACGCAACTCGATACGTACGGTGTCCGACCACCCCGGCATATTCTCCAGGGTGTGCAGGGCGAGACGCGCCATGTCTTCGCTCATGCCTACAGGGAGGTAGAGGCTTTCGTAGGCCCGCTGCAGGCGAAATGCGTCGAGGTATTCGCGCGCCTCTTGCGAAAGCTGCAAAGGCGGTCGTTGGGTGGTAATCAGTTGCTGACGCTGAACCTCATCCATATGTTCCAGCAATTGCTCGACCGCTACGTCGGGCAACGCGGGAAACGCCTCCTGGATCCAGCGTGCAGGCGCGTCTGGACTCTGAGGTACGGCGTTCAACAGCTCATCACGCTTGAGCCGGGCCGCCAGTGCCAGTCGCAGTCTTAACCTCGACAGGGTCATGCCGGGATCACGCGGGCGGCGCAACAAGTTGGTCAGTTCCCACGAGTAACTGCCTGAGGAAGGATTTTTACTGAGTCCTTCGCGCAGCCGGGCTTCCTGGACATCCTCGCCCAACAAGACCTGCAACTGTTCATCGCTCAGCTCCGCGACCACCGTATCAAGCAATTGCCCGCTGTACAGCGCCTGCCTGCTGATCGCTACCTGGGCCTTCGCTTGGGAACCCGCAGGCGCCTGATAAATCGTGGCGCCTTGTTCAGTGTCGATGACACTCAGGCCCCTGGACGGTGGCCAGATTCTTTCGTGGGTCAGCAGTTCCAGCTGCAGGTCAGGATCTGCCTGGCTGTAGACCTCGGCGTCGGGACTGCACATCTGCTCCATAAAAGCGCTGTAACGACGACCGATCTGAAAACGTCGGATGCTCTCGGCCAATAATGGTGGCGGTAGCGACAGGTCGATATACATCCTGCGCAATTGATCTTCGTGAATACCGCTGACCTGGTAAATCTGCTCTAACTGCTCGTCGCTGAGCCCGTCCACCGAAGGGCCTATACGCCGCATAAGCGTGCGCCGGTCCCAACTGAGCGGTTGCTCGAATTCGTGTACCCAGGCGCCCATACCGTTATGCACGACGCGTGGCGCATACCGTCGTAAATCGCTGGGGTGGCGGAGCGTGAATGCGCCATCCGCATTCGCCAGTGCGTAATAACGCCCGTTCTGCGCCGACAAATAACGTTTGCCGGCGTGGGTATACACACCCAGGGAATCCGGGCGCGTGCCCGGTGGTAGGACCACGGATTGTTGGTAATCGTCGACGTCTGGCCTTGCCAGGCGTGTTTTCCCCTGGGGCGAGACCACATGCACCCATCCTTTGACGTACTCAGACTCGCTGATGACCGGAATCAGCGTGTGCCCGGCACCCACAAACGCCAGGTTCAGCATGATCCCTGACGCATGCGCCCACGCCTCTTTCGTATCACCTTCCCTGATCGCGGAAACGGTCTCCTCAAGCTCACTCATCATTTGAATGGCACCGACCATCATCATCAACGGGCCTAACCCCGGCACAACGAATGACGCCAAATTGAGGACATCCAACGCGGCACTGCCAACGGCCTGCAACCATTCACGCTGGGCCCGCGTGTCTTGATCAGCGGTCGACACCACCAGTGCCTTGGCGTTATCGCGGGTCAGGGTGAGCTTCTGCTGCGCCCAGTAGTGCCAATCGACGTAGTACGTTGTTTCGAATATCCGAGGCCGGTGGTGCCCTGCATGGCTGTCTAACGTGAAGTTGTCATGGGGCTCATAGATGTCTTGAGGATCCAGGGTCTGTTTAACCGCGGTAAAAAATTTATGCTGGTACTCAACCGGAATAAATTGACTGAAAAACACCCGGTACTTGAAGACGCACAGACGCTTGGCCAAATCATCGGCCACGGCCCAGAGCGAGGTGTATTCCATCAGGGGCTTGTCTGGGTCACCCGGTATGTAAAGCAGGTAGTTCTCAACCCGCGGGGTGTCCGTGTAAAACAACATGATCTGTCTGGTTTGGACACGCTCGATGGTCGGGGTGGAACACATCATATCGAGTCCCCTCCAAGTGACGACCTTGCTCCCTAGCCGATAGGCGCCGTAATCCATGATCATCTGGAAGCTATCCGCTTCGATGTGTTTACGCGCCAGCGCTATCCGGGCCTGCACCTCCAGTTGTATTTTTTGATACGTCACCAGTTCCCTCAGCAGTGCCGTGGCCGCCGTGCCTGCCTCGGTGCCTGGAGGGTCAACGGGCGCAAGCACTGCGTTAACATGTGCCTGGTACTGCTTACCCAGATCGAGGCTGCGACACAGGGCCGCAAACCGATGAGCAGGCAGTGTCAGCGCCAGCTGTTTGACCGCAAATTCAGTGGGCAATACTGCGCTGTCAGCCTGAAAATCGAACCGGGTAATCAGCTGGCAATCGTCGCATGATCCCGCAATCCCTTCGTCAGCAGAGAAGTTACCCATCGCGGCTTCCAGCAACGTGATGCCGGAGTAGTAATAGTCTCTGGGCCCACCAACGCCTGTGGAAAACGCAAATGCCCCACCAAAATCGCTGCGTTCATCGACACGGTTGCGGTAGTAAATTTTGCGTGCGTAAAAGGTTTTCCTGACATCCAAATCAAGGTTGAGCTGAGCTTTTATCGCCTTGACCAATAACGGCTCGACAAATTCGACGCTGTCCTTGAGCCCATCAAAAACCCGATCGACCGCATTCAATGCAGCCCAACCGTCGGCATGGGCCGTGTGGAGGTTTTCAAGCTCAAGGGTACTGGCGCTGAGGTAAAAGTCCGGCACATCAAGTGCAAATTCAGCCAATTCGCGCTTACGGCGCAATGAAGAGTCGGCATACCAACCCGGGATGTGCTCCCGGATTGGCCCCACATGAATGCTCTGCGCCTCTACCAGTGCGTAGGCGGTGTCTATATCGGGCATATCCGGTCCAGTGAGTGTTCTCAAAAGACCAATTTAATGAGCTACTTTTGCGCCGGGGGCTAAGTAGTTAACGCGTCAGTTCCTCAATGCTGATCTCACGCATGCGAAACTTTTGGATCTTGCCGGTTACGGTCATCGGAAACTCGTCGACGAACTTAAAGTGCTTGGGCGTCTTGAAGTGTGCAATGCGGCCCTTGCACCAGGTTTGCAGCTCCAGCTCGTTGGCGACATGGCCGGGATGGAACTTGATCCACGCCACGATCTCTTCACCGTAACGCGCATCCGGGATGCCGATGATTTGCACGTCAGCCACCGCCGGGTGGGTGAAGAAAAACTCTTCCAGCTCACGCGGATACACGTTTTCACCGCCGCGAATAATCATGTCCTTGTTACGCCCGGCGATGCACACATAGCCGTGCTCGTCCATGGTCGCCAGGTCGCCGGTGTGCATCCAGCCCGCGTCATCGATGGCGTCGCGGGTGCCGTCGGGGTTGTTCCAGTAGCCGAGCATCACGCTGTAGCCCCGAGTGCACAATTCGCCGATCTCTCCGCGTGCAACCGTATTGCCATCGATGTCGATGATCTTGTTTTCCAGTTGCGGCTGAGTGCGCCCGACGGTAGTGACACGGCGCTCGAGGTCGTCATTGGCGCCGGTCTGCAGTGACACCGGGCTGGTTTCGGTCATGCCATAGGCGATCTGCACCTCGCCCATGTGCAGCTCGCTGATGACACGGCGCATGACCTCGATGGGGCATGTAGCGCCGGCCATGATGCCGGTGCGCAGGGTCGACAGGTCGAACTCGCCCCGGCGCGGGTGATCGAGCAATGCGATGAACATCGTCGGTACCCCGTACAGCCCGGTGGCGCGCTCTTCGGCAACGGCAGTGAGCGTCAGCAGAGGGTCGAAGCCATCATTGGGGTAAATCATGGTGGTGCCATGGGTGATGCAACCAAGGTTGCCCATCACCATGCCGAAGCAGTGATACAGCGGCACCGGGATCACCAGGCGATCCTGCGCCGTGAGGCCCAGGCTTTCACCGACCATGTAACCGTTATTGAGGATGTTGTGGTGACTGAGGGTGGCCCCTTTGGGGAAGCCGGTGGTGCCGGAGGTGTACTGGATGTTGACGGCTTGATCGAAGTGCAGGCTGGCCCGGCGGCTGTGCAGTTGTTCGGGCGGGACGCCTGCGCCGAGGGCCGACAATTGTGACCAGGGCAGGAATCCTGCGGGCGGGCTGGGGTCGAGGCTGATCATGGCACGCAGGTCCGGCTGCAACTCTTGCAGCATGGCGTGGTAATCAGAGCCCTTGAACGACCCCGCACACACCAGCCACTGGCAACCGGATTGCTTGAGGACGTACGCCAATTCACTGCTGCGATAGGCGGGGTTGATATTCACCAGAATCACCCCGAGCTTGGCGCTGGCGATTTGGCTGATACACCACTCGGCGCAATTGGGAGCCCAGACACCGAGGCGGTCACCGGTTTGCATGCCCAAGGCGAGGAACGCGCGTGCGTGCAGATCAACAGTCTCGGCCAATTGTCGCCAGGTGTAGCGGCGTTGCTGATGGCGCACCACCAGCGCTTCGCCATCGGGGTATTGCGAAACCGTGTTGTCGAAGGCTTGGCCGATAGTCATGGCCAGCAACGTCTTGTCCTGAGCGCCACGGCTGTAGCTCTGATTCAGTTGATCCATAACGACCCCTTTTGTCTTTTTTGTAAGGTGGACGGCGGTTGCTTGACGTAAACGTAAACTACGATTGACAGCCTCGCAACGCAAGCTTACGTTAACGTAAAGGTGAGCAACCTCCCCCGGCGCTCAACCCACACAAAAACAATGCTCACATTAAGGTGCCTGTCCATGAGTTACCCGTCCCTGAACTTCGCCCTCGGCGAAACCATCGACATGCTGCGCGATCAGGTGCAGTCCTTCGTGGCCAAGGAAATCGCTCCCCGCGCGGCACAAATCGACAGTGACAACCTGTTCCCCGCCGATATGTGGCGCAAGTTCGGTGACATGGGCTTGCTCGGTATCACCGTGCCGGAAGAGTATGGCGGCGCCGGCCTGGGTTACCTCGCGCATGTGGTCGCCATTGAAGAAATCAGCCGTGGGTCGGCCTCGGTCGGCTTGTCCTACGGCGCCCACTCCAACCTGTGCGTCAACCAGATCAACCGCAACGGCAGCCACGCGCAGAAGCTCAAGTACCTGCCCAAGCTGATCAGCGGCGAGCACGTCGGCGCGCTCGCCATGAGCGAGCCGAATGCCGGCTCCGATGTCGTCTCGATGAAATTGCGCGCCGAAAAACGCGGCGACCATTACGTGCTCAATGGCAGCAAGACCTGGATCACCAACGGCCCCGACGCCAATACCTTCGTGATCTACGCCAAGACCGACCTGGAAAAAGGCCCTCACGGCATCACCGCCTTTATCGTCGAGCGCGACTGGAAAGGCTTCAGCCGCAGCAACAAATTCGACAAGCTGGGCATGCGCGGCTCCAACACCTGCGAGCTGTTTTTCGATGACGTGCAAGTGCCGGAAGAAAACATCCTCGGCGTACTTAATGGCGGCGTCAAAGTGCTGATGAGCGGCCTGGACTACGAACGCGTGGTGCTGGCGGGTGGTCCGATCGGCATCATGCAAGCGTGCATGGACCTGATCGTGCCGTACATCCACGATCGCAAGCAGTTCGGCCAAAGCATCGGCGAATTCCAGCTGATCCAGGGCAAGGTCGCCGACATGTACACCCATCTCAACGCGGGTCGCGCCTACCTGTACGCCGTGGCCCGGGCCTGCGAGCGCGGCGAAACCACACGCAAGGATGCCGCTGGGGTGATCCTTTACACCTCCGAGCGCGCCACGCAAATGGCCCTCGACGCGATCCAGATTCTCGGCGGCAACGGCTACATCAACGAATTCCCCGCCGGGCGACTGCTGCGTGACGCCAAGCTGTACGAAATTGGCGCCGGCACCAGTGAGATTCGCCGCATGTTGATCGGTCGCGAACTCTTCAACGAAACCCGCTGACGGAGCGCGCCCATGGCCACCTTGCACACCCAGCTCAACCCGCGCTCGGCGGAATTTGCCGCCAACAGCGCGGCGATGCGCCACCAGGTCGACGCCCTGCACACCCTGCTCGCCCACGTACAACAAGGCGGCGGCGCGAAAGCCCAGGAGCGGCACACTTCACGCGGCAAGCTGCTACCTCGCGAGCGAATCAACCGTTTGCTCGATGCTGGCTCGCCGTTCCTCGAACTCAGCCAACTGGCTGCCCATCAGGTGTATGGCGAAGACGTACCCGCCGCCGGCGTGATCGCCGGGATCGGCCGCGTGGAAGGCGTCGAATGCATGATCGTCGCCAACGACGCCACGGTAAAAGGCGGCTCGTACTACCCGCTCACGGTAAAAAAACACCTGCGCGCCCAGACCATCGCCGAGCAAAACCGCCTGCCGTGCATCTACCTGGTGGATTCCGGCGGCGCCAACCTGCCCCGCCAGGACGAGGTGTTCCCCGACCGCGAACACTTCGGACGCATCTTCTTCAACCAAGCCAACATGAGCGCCCAGGGCATCCCGCAGATCGCAGTGGTGATGGGCTCGTGCACCGCCGGCGGCGCGTATGTGCCGGCGATGGCCGACGAAGCGATCATGGTGCGCCAGCAAGCCACGATATTCCTCGCCGGGCCGCCACTGGTAAAAGCGGCGACTGGCGAAGTGGTCAGCGCCGAAGACCTGGGCGGTGCCGATGTGCACTGCAAGATCTCCGGCGTAGCCGACCATTATGCCGACAGTGATGAACACGCCCTGGCCCTTGCACGGCGCAGCGTGGCCAACCTTAACTGGCGCAAACAGGGTGAGTTACTGCAACGCACACCGGTGGCGCCGCTGTACAGCAGCGAAGAGCTTTACGGCGTGATCCCGGCCGACGCAAAGCAGCCGTTTGATGTGCGCGAAGTCATCGCGCGCCTGGTGGATGGCTCGGTGTTCGATGAGTTCAAGGCGCTGTTCGGCACCACCTTGGTGTGCGGCTTTGCCCACCTTCACGGCTACCCGATTGCGATCCTCGCCAATAACGGGATTCTGTTTGCCGAAGCGGCACAAAAAGGCGCGCACTTTATCGAACTGGCCTGCCAGCGCGGGATTCCCCTGCTGTTCCTGCAGAACATCACCGGCTTTATGGTCGGCCAAAAGTACGAAGCCGGCGGCATCGCCAAGCATGGCGCCAAGCTGGTCACCGCAGTGGCCTGCGCCAAGGTGCCGAAGTTTACGGTGATCATCGGCGGCAGCTTTGGTGCCGGGAACTATGGCATGTGCGGGCGCGCCTACGACCCGCGGTTTCTGTGGATGTGGCCAAACGCGCGCATCGGCGTAATGGGGGCAGAACAAGCGGCCGGCGTATTGGTCCAGGTCAAGCGTGAACAGGCCGAACGTGCAGGCGTCGGGTTCAGCGCCGAGGAAGAAGCCGCCATCAAGCAGCCGATCCTCGACCAGTACGAAACCCAGGGCCACCCCTACTACTCCAGCGCGCGCCTGTGGGATGACGGTGTGATTGACCCGTTGCAGACCCGCGACGTGCTGGCGCTGGCCTTGTCAGCTTCGCTGAATGCCCCCATCGAGCCGAGCCGCTTCGGCGTGTTTCGCATGTAAATGGAGCTGTACCCATGAGCGATTTCAACACCCTCGAACTGATCACCGACAGCCGTGGCTTCGCCACACTGTGGCTCAGCCGTGAAGCCAAGAACAACGCGTTCAACGCCGAGATGATCCGCGAACTGATCATCGCCCTCGACCAGGTGCAGGGTGATTCATCCCTGCGTTTTTTGGTGCTGCGCGGACGCGGCAAGCACTTCAGCGCCGGTGCTGACCTGGCCTGGATGCAACAATCTGCCGAGCTGGACTACCACACCAACCTGGACGACGCCCGCGAGCTGGCCGAACTGATGTACAACCTGGCCAAGCTGAAAATCCCGACGCTGGCGGTGGTACAAGGTGCGGCCTACGGTGGCGCACTGGGCTTGATCAGCTGCTGCGACATGGCGATTGGGGCCGATGACGCGCAGTTCTGCCTGTCGGAAGTGCGCATCGGCCTGGCACCGGCGGTGATCAGCCCGTTCGTGGTGCAGGCCATCGGCGAGCGTGCGGCGCGGCGCTATGCCCTGACGGCCGAGCGTTTTGGCGGCCAGCAGGCACGGGATATCGGCTTGTTGGCGGAAAGTTACCCGGTGGCCGAACTGGACCAACACGTAGAACAGTGGGTCGCCAATCTACTGCTTAACAGCCCGGCCGCCATGCGCGCCAGCAAGGATTTGTTGCGTGAGGTGGGCAACGGCGCACTCACCCCGGCCCTGCGTCGTTACTGCGAAAACGCCATTGCGCGGATTCGCGTCAGCGCCGAGGGTCAAGAAGGGTTGCGGTCCTTCCTGCAAAAACGCTCGCCCAGTTGGCAAGCCCAGGAGCCCCGTTCATGAGTACACTGACCACTGTACTGGTGGCCAACCGTGGCGAAATTGCTTGCCGAGTGATGCGCACGGCCAAGGCCATGGGGCTGACCACCGTGGCCGTGCACAGCGCCACGGACCGCGATGCGCGCCATAGCCGCGAAGCGGATATTCGTGTCGACCTGGGTGGCAGCAAGGCCACCGACAGCTACCTGCAAATCGACAAGCTGATCGCCGCTGCACAGGCCAGCGGCGCCCAGGCGATTCATCCGGGGTATGGTTTCCTGTCAGAAAATGCCGGATTTGCCCGTGCAATTGAGGCGGCGGGTTTGATCTTCCTCGGCCCGCCCGCCTCTGCCATTGACGCCATGGGCAGCAAATCGGCAGCCAAGGCATTGATGGAAAAGGCCGGCGTGCCGCTGGTGCCGGGTTATCACGGGGACGCTCAGGACCTGGAAACCTTTCGCGATGCCTGTGAAAGTATCGGTTATCCGGTGTTGCTCAAGGCCACGGCCGGGGGCGGCGGCAAAGGCATGAAGGTGGTCGAGGAGGTCAGCCAACTGGCCGAAGCCTTGGCGTCGGCCCAGCGGGAAGCGCTTTCATCCTTCGGCAACGGGCAGATGCTGGTGGAAAAATACCTGCTCAAGCCGCGCCATGTGGAAATCCAGGTGTTTGCCGACCAGCACGGCCACTGCCTGTACCTCAATGAACGCGACTGCTCGATTCAGCGTCGTCACCAAAAGGTGGTGGAAGAAGCGCCGGCGCCGGGCCTGAGTGTTGCACAGCGCAAAGCCATGGGCGAAGCCGCCGTGCGCGCCGCCCAGGCGATCGGCTACGTGGGCGCAGGCACGGTGGAGTTTTTGCTGGACTCGCGCGGCGAATTTTTCTTTATGGAGATGAACACGCGGCTGCAAGTGGAGCATCCGGTGACTGAGGCGATTACCGGCCTCGACCTGGTGGCCTGGCAGATTCGTGTCGCCCAGGGTGAGCCACTGCCGATCACTCAAGCGCAGGTGCCCTTGAGGGGGCATGCGATTGAAGTGCGCTTGTATGCCGAGGACCCGGCCAATGATTTCCTGCCGGCCACCGGGCGCCTTACGCTGTACCGCGAATCTGCGCCGGGACCGGGCCGCCGCGTGGACAGCGGCGTCGAACAAGGCGACAGCGTTTCACCGTTCTACGACCCGATGCTCGGCAAACTGATTGCCTGGGGTGAAGACCGTGAACAGGCGCGTCTGCGCTTGTTGAGCATGCTGGATGAGTTCGCCGTGGGCGGGCTCAAGACCAACCTCGGCTTCTTACGGCGCATCATCGGCCACCCGGCGTTTGCGGCAGCTGAATTGGATACCGGGTTTATTCCGCGCTATCAGGACCAGCTACTGCCCGTGGCCGGCGCCTTGAGTGATGAATTCTGGCAGGCAGCGGGCTCGGCATTTATGCAGAGTTTGCCGGCCGGTGACGGTCCTTGGGCGGATACGCGCGGGTTTCGCACGGGATTACCGGCCGATGTTTCGCTGCACCTGAGCTGCAATGGGCAGGATCATCTGGTAAGGCTGTGCCAGAGCCCGCCGCAGTTGCAAGGTGAACAGTTATGGACCGAACACAACGGCGTACGCCGCGCTCATCTGGCGGTGCGTAACGAAGACACCGTGTACCTGCGCTGGAACGGTGAGATGCACGCTGTCAGCCTGTTTGACCCGATTGCGGCGGTCGAGGCCAACCAATCTCATCAGGGTGGCCTCACCGCGCCGATGAACGGCAGCATCGTGCGCGTGCTGGTGGAGGTTGGGCAAACCGTGGAAGCCGGGACCCAACTGGTGGTACTGGAGGCGATGAAGATGGAGCACAGCATCCGCGCGCCGCAAACCGGCGTG
This sequence comes from Pseudomonas sp. O39, assembly GCF_045447295.1. NCBI lineage: Bacteria > Pseudomonadati > Pseudomonadota > Gammaproteobacteria > Pseudomonadales > Pseudomonadaceae > Pseudomonas > Pseudomonas sp. O39. Next base: position 140,095 of record NZ_JBJGXV010000007.1, on the reverse strand, counting down.
GTCAAGGCGCTGTTCTGCCAGGAAGGCGAAATGGTTGCCGAAGGCAGTGCCTTGGTGGAGCTCGAAGCAGCGGACTAAAACTTCGCAGTGGCTTGCACGACGACCCCAAGAATTCGGCAATCGTCGGTGAAGCGTAATTTGGGGTAAGTCGGGTTGAGCGGTACCAGGTAAAGCTGGCCGCTCTCTTCCAATAACTGGCGAAAGGTCGCCTGGGTGCTGTCGGCCCATTGAGCGACCACCAGTTTACCGGGTTCGGCATCGATGGCCGGGTCCACCAGGATCATCATGCCTGCGCCGATGCTCAGTCCGCTCGGGGCGGTCATGGCGTCTCCTGTCACAGGCAGCCAGAAGGCTTCACCGCGGGCGTGGTAATCGGTCAATTCGAATCGCGCAGCGCCGTAGGTCGGGCGTTCTTCACGAACTTCACAGACGCCCTTCCAGTCGCTGACCGGGTAGCGAAAATACGGGTTGTAGTGTTTTTCCAACGCCGGCGCTTCATGGGCTCTCTCGCGAATTTCCAGCGCCACTTCCAGATCGCCCAGCCCTAACTCGGCAAGTACCCGGTTCATGTCCGCCAGGCTGGGCACACGACGTTTGTTGAGCCAATGCCCAACGCCGCCCTGGGACATGCCCAAGCGTTCGGCCAGCTCGTCCTGCGTGACCTTGCGGTCTTTCATGTTGGTTTTGACCAACGCTATCCAGTTATCCATGGGGCGTGACGATACGTTGCGTATTCGCCACGACAATAAACAGTTTGTAGTAATCAATCAAATGACATAAATACGATTCGTATTAATATCAGGTGCAGGTTTTCGACATTCACTCAGAGTACCCGCCCTCATGACGACCAGCCCAAATCACCAGCCTGACGCGGCTGAAACCGACGAACTGTTGCTCATGTGCAACAGCGGCGCCGCCAAGCGCGCACTCGACTATTACTTGAAAGAGGATGTGTCGGCGCCGATCACGGACGCCACGTTTTTCGACATCAAGCCCGGCATCAGCCATGAGGATGCACTGGTGCACGCTTCGGACCTGTTACGCAGTGCGGCAGCAGCAGCCTATGAATCGGCAAGCAGCCGTCAGGGCAACCAGCGGGACCTGGCGTTTTCGGTGGTGTATTTGATTGATATGGCGAAAGCAATGGTGGAGCAGACGTTGCAGGTGCCTGCTGCTCAGGCCACCGCATGACGGGCGCGAAGGAAAAATATTTCTATCGGATGGATAAAAACATTTGACTTGCAAATGATAATGATTACTATTGGACCCAGCTGATCGCGAGATCAGTCGATAGACCAAGGGACCTTAGGTCGGACTCTTGGAATATCTCCTCATCAGGCTAATCACGGTTTTTGACCCGGCTCTTTGGCCGGGTCTTTTTTTTGCCAGTTTCCCTGGCATGGCTTCAGGCTAATGAAGACTGTGTGTTGCTGAATGGTGCGCATGGTAGCAAAAGACCATCCCCAAAACCAAGCCGAACGAACGCTCTAGCCCGGATCTTTGCGAAATAGCGCTTGAGAATCAATCTCATAGATTCTAAGCTGCTGTTGCGTCAAGGATGACGCCCCCTCCCCATGCAACAATTTTGCATCAAGATTTTGCCTGACTCCTGTGTAAGATATCCGCCACAACAATCATACTCAGGCAGCCCAGACTATGACCGTGGCCTTGACCTCCATCAAGATCAGCACCGACTTCGACAGCGGCAACATCCAGGTCCTGGATGCCAGCGACGCTTACCAGCTGTTGCTGGCGATCAAACCCGATACCCGCAGCGCGCATTTCCAATGGTTCCACTTCAAGGCCGAAGGTATGCACGTGGGTCACACCCATACCTTTCGCTTGAGTAACGCCAGCCAGTCCTCCTACAAAAACGCCTGGAGCGGCTACAACGCCGTGGCGTCCTACGACCACATCAACTGGTTCCGCGTGCCCACGCGCTTTGATGGCGAAACGCTGCACATCAGTTTGGAAACCCGCGAGAAACACGCATGGATCGCCTACTTTGAACCCTACAGCCGTAAACGTCATGACTGGCTGATCGGGCAGGCTTTGAACCGCGCCGGCACCCAATTGCTCGCCACCGGCAAAAGTGCAGAAGGTCGCGACATCCAACTGCTGCGCCGCGGCAAAGGTGGCGAGGGCCGGCGTAATGTCTGGATCATCGCCCAGCAACACCCCGGCGAACACATGGCCGAATGGTTCATGGAAGGGATCATCGAGCGACTGCAACAGGACGGTGACACTGAGCTGAAAAAACTCCTGTCTGTCGCCGACCTGTACCTTATTCCGAACATGAACCCTGACGGCGCCTTCCATGGCCACTTGCGCACCAACGCCATGGGCCAGGACCTGAATCGTGCCTGGCAGAACGCCAGCCAGGAGATCAGCCCGGAAGTGCTGTTCGCCCAGCAGCAGATGGAAAAATACGGCGTCGACCTGTTCCTCGATATCCACGGCGACGAGGAAATCCCCTACGTGTTCACCGCCGGTTGCGAAGGCAACCCCGGTTACACCCCGCGTATCGAAGCGTTGGAAAAACACTTCCGCAGTCACTTGAGCGCCCTGATCCGCGACTTCCAGACCACCCACGGTTACACCCGTGACCTGCCGGGCGAGGCCAACATGACGCTGGCCTGTAATGCGGTCGGTGAAAGGTATGACTGCCTGTCACTGACCCTGGAGATGCCCTTCAAGGACAACGACGACGCGCCCAACCCGAAAACCGGTTGGTCAGGTGAACGCTCCAAACAGCTGGGCAAGGACGTATTGAGCACCGTGGCCGAAATCGTCACGGCGCTACGCTAACCGCCCTGCCCCCGGCATCAGTCCTTGGTGCCGGTCATGCTTTGCAGCACGCCGTCGCGACGAATCAGCCCATGGAACAGGGCCGCCGCCAGGTGCAACAGCACCGTCAGGAACAACAGATAGGCGAGATAGCCATGGGCTTTGCGCAACAGCGCAAACAACGGCGCGTTGGCCCCCACCAGCGCCGGCAGTTGCACCGAACTGCTGAGCATTACCGGGTCACCGGCCGCGGAAATCATCGCCCACCCCAGCAGCGGCAACACCAGCATCAATCCGTACAGCACTACGTGCGAGGCCTTGGCGGCCAGCACTTGCCACAATGGCAAATCGACCGGAAGCGGCGGTTGCCGTGTGGAAAAGCGCACCACCAACCGTACGATCACCAACGCCAAGATCGCGATACCCAGCGGCTTGTGCAGATGAATCAGCCACTCATGGCGCTCCGACACCGACGCGGCCATACCCGCTCCGATAAACAACATGGCGATGACCATCAGTGCCATCAGCCAATGCAGCAGACGGGCCAGCGGCGCGAAAAACCGTGGTTGAACATTCATGGCTTCGACTCCAGGGGGGCGCTGTGCAAGGGGCTGACTTCACCGGCGCGGCGCAGGTACGAACTGGCATAGGCAGCCGAACGTGCTGCCAGCAGCGGGTCGTTGGAGGCTTGGATACCATTGGGCAAAATCAGCGGGTCAAAGTTGATATCGCGGCAATCACCCTCCGCTTGCGGCTGGCTGCTTTGCAGCACCAGAGTGCCGGCGTTGAGCACCTTGTGTTCGCCCACCCAGGGTTTGCTCGCATCGTCCAGCGGGTCACCGGGGTTGGCCAGCGTCATGTTCAACTGCCAGCGCAGCGGGCCCGACGTCAGGCGCTGCACCAGGTCTTTTTCCAGGAAGTCGCTGCCCGAGGGCGCGGTATCACCCGCCGCATCCTGGCTCTGCGGCACTACCCCCCAACGCACCGCCTGGCGCTTGCCGTCGGCGCTCACCAGATAAAACGCATTGATGCCGTTGTAGGTTTCAGTCGCGTAACTCGCCGATGGCTTGGCGGTCTTTACCCATGCCAGGAACGGCGCGGTTTCCGGGTGCGCGGCAAAAAACGCCGGCATACTCGCCGGGTTTGGCTTACCGGTCGCAGGGTCTGGCGCGCCGGCCTTGAGCATCTGGTAGAACGCCTCAGGCGTGCCCACCGGGAACACCGGCATGCTGTTCATCCCCGTGCGCCATTGCTGGCCGTTGGCCTGGCTGAATTGCAGCGCAAAGCTGCGAATCGGCACACTGCTGTCCGGCGCATAGGGGTTGCCGCTGGGCAAGGCAAATCGACCAATCACCGGGGTTTTAGCCGCGCTGAACACCTGCGCACTGGAGTAAGCACGCGCGTCGGCGCTGCTCTCGAAGTAACCGGCCACGCACACGCCTTTGGCATGATTGCGTCGGAAGCCCGGGTGCAAACCGTTATTGGCTTCCAGAGCATTGACCAGGTTTTTGGGGCGCAGGCGCTGTGGGTCAAGCGTGCCGTTGACGTAGGCAAACGCCCCAGCAACAACTGCAACCACAGCACCGATACCGGCGAGCCGCGCGATCAGGCTCGCGGTACTCAAGGGAGGACGGGGCGGTGATGAGTGATCTACCATGAACTGACTCCAGGGCCAGAGGCCTAAGGGTTGAAACATAAGGTCGGAGCATTAAGACGAACGCCGATCAGCTCTATTCCCGGGTTCCGGGTTTATTTTTCGGAACCGGGAATAACCCTCAACGCCGGACGTCTCTCTAGTCCCAGCGTAGCGACCAGCCAGACCCCCATGCATGAACTCGACGAACAGTTACGTGAACTCATCCCCAGAATGCGGCGTTTTGCCGTGTCACTGACGCGTAACGCCAGCAGCGCAGACGATCTGGTGCAGTCGACCCTGGAACGGGCGATCATCAGTTGGGCCGATAAACGCCTCGAAGGCGACCTTCGCGCCTGGCTGTTCTCGATCCTCTACCGGCAGTTCCTCGACACCCACCGCCGCAGTCGGCGCTATGCGCGCATGCTCGAATTCTTCACCGGCCGTGACGACGCACAGCCCTCGGTGGAGCGCACGGTGATGGCCCAATCGACCCTGCAAGCCTTCGACCGACTCAACACCGAACAACGCGCCCTGCTGCTGTGGGTGTCGGTCGAAGGCTTAAGCTACAAGGAAGTTGCCAATATCCTGGAGGTGCCTGTGGGCACCGTCATGTCGCGCCTGTCCCGGGCGCGCCAAGCCTTGCGTCAACTCAGCGATGGCGAAATTGCCAGCCCTTCCCTGCGGATACTCAAATGATCAGCCTGCCCCCCAGCGAACGCGATTTGCATGCCTACGTCGACCACCAACTGTTGGAGAGCGACCGTCGCGTGCTTGAAACCTACTTGGCGGCGCACCCCGACATCGCCGCTCAGGTACAGGCCTGGCAGCAGGATGCGCACCTGCTGCGTGCGTCACTGAGCGGGGCCTTGCAACAACCGGCCAACCCCGACCTGGACCCGGCACTGATTCGCCTACGCATCAAGCATCAGTCCCGTCGCCACTTCGCCACCGCAGCCGTGTTGCTGATCGCCGTCAGCCTCGGCGGCGTGGGGGGATGGCATGCCCGCGAAGCCACTCAACCGCCGATGTTGCCGATGGCCGATGCCATGCAGGCTTACCGCCTGTTTGCCCAGGACGGCATCATGCCCGCCGACTACAAGACTCAGGATGGCGGCACCATGCAGGCGTGGCTGGACCGTTATTTCAACCAGGCCCATCGCCTGCCGGACTTGAGCCAATCCGGTTTCAAACCGGTGAGCGGGCGCCTGCTCACCACGGACCAAGGCGCGGCAGCCATGGTGCTGTACGAAGACCCGACAGGTCGCCGCATCAGCTTCTATATCCGCCCGCCGGGCCCGGACAACGGCTTCCTGCCCCGTGGCAGCCGCAGCGCCGATGGCTTGCAAGCCGAATACTGGTCCGGCGCCGGGTACAACTATGCGATGGTCAGCCCGGTGGATCAGCCCGCCACGCAGATGCTGAAGTTCTAGAAGCCCACGTCCAGCACCACGTTGTCGAGGTAGGTGCCACCCGGCGGTGTGGCCTGGTCGGTGTAGATTTTCGCGTTGTAGTTGAATACCTGACTGCCGGTGCCCAAGCCGTTGCCCGGGTTGATCTCTGCCGAGGCGCTGGCCCGCCGCGCTGCGCCCACGCTACCCCAGCGGGTGGAGCCCGCTCCCTGGAAAATGTCATAGGCGAGAAAATTACTGCCAGAAACCATCTGCCGACGGCCGCCCACACTGAGCGGGTTCTGCCCATCGCTGAGCCCTACGGTGTAGGCACTGCCCTTGGTGCAGGCAATGCTGGCCTGCCCGGTGACCGTGGCGAAGGCACTGACCACCGGGGCACTGCCGAATGCGATCGGCGGCGTGGTGATCTGGCAGTCATTGACCACGGTCATGCTGACGTTCAGCGTGGTCGTTCCGCTGTTGATCTCGCGGCCCAGGCAGATCCCGCCAATGCCAATGCCCGAGCAATAGTTCCAGTTCCAGAAAATGCTCAGCGTCTCGCTGTACACACCCGCCGCCACGTTGCTGCCAACGGTGGTAGCGAAGTACAGCGGAACGGTTTTTGTGCCGGGCCCAAACACCAGCCCCAGGGACGCGGCAATGCCGCCACTGCCGCCAAAATCGAACGCGGTACCGCGAGTCATCGGAAAAGACGCGGTGTTGTTGGCGTAGATGGTATAGCTGATGACATCACCGGTCGGCCCAACTAAACCGCCCTGCGACGAACCGGTAACGGTCGCGTAGAAATGGTCGCTGGAAGCCAATACCGACAGCACCGCCGGGGTACAGCTCAAGCCGGCGTTGGTCGTTGAGCTGGGCTGGGACGTGGTGCGCACAGTCATCGAACTTACCGTCGTGCCAAAGCTGGCCGGCACGGTGGCGACCACCGAACACACGGCCTGCACCTGCGCCGACACACCCAGGCTCGCCAATAGCAGCCACACCAACAGCCATTCCTTGACCCTCACTCGCACTCGCACACTCCTTATGTCATTGGCACACCAGTGGCCCGATCAGCGGCACTTGCTCTTGCGTGGTATCCAGCTCGAACGTTGCCTGGCAGGTCTGGCCGTCGCCCACCGTGACTTGCAAGGTGTTATGGGCCACCAGGTTTTCCAGGTACACCAGGCCGTCCCAACCCACCACCGCCAGTGCACCGCTTTGTTCATGGCGTACCTGGCTGCCCAGGGGCAAATCCTGATGCTGGGCATCGACCAGCGTGATGCTCGCCGCGAGCACCCGGCGCACCGGAAACTCAAGCAAGTAGCCGCTGCCCCGGCGCACGGCAACCCGTTGCTCCACATTCGGCACTTGCACGTTGGACGGGAGGTTCAGCGGGTCGATCTCGTATTTGGCGCGGTAGTAGGCACTGGTCCACGGCACCAACAGGTGGCCGTTGCGATCGGTTTCGCCCACGACCTGATTTTCGTAGCGCACCGGCACGCCACCCACGCCATCCGTACTCACCACCACAAACGCATCGTTGACGCGGTTGGCGGCGAACACTTGGTTGTCCATCCACACCAGCGACCCGGTAGCGTCCGCCCAACGGGTTTGCGCATCGCTGCTGCCATACACACCCGCCTGCAACTGCACCGACTGCAGGCGCCAGGTCAGGTCAGCCTGACGATAGGCCGGCCCATCGCCGCTGGCGTATCCCAGGTTGAAGCCCACGCCACCCTCGGCAGGTACCGCACGGCTGTAATTGACCCGCTGCTGGCTTTGCCCGGTTTTACTGCGCTCAGTGCCCAGGCTGAGACTGCCGTAGACGTCGAAGGGCACCACCACTTGGGCCTGCACCGCCCAGCTGCTGTCACCGACTTCATGGTTGGCGGACAGGTAAAAACTGCTGTTGCGCCACAGCGGCTTGCTCCAGGTCATGTTCACCAGGCGGGTGCGAGAGTTGTCGGCCGCCTGCACATCAAAATAGCCCACGCCCAGGCTGCCGAACTCGTTGAGGTTAAGGCTCAACGTCGCCTGCTGGCTGCGCTTGCTGAGGCTGGCGTAGGGGGTGTCGATCAGGCTCAGGTCAGCATATTGATCGCGCCGCTCCACGCGCTGATACGACAGGCTGTAACGCTGGTTGCTGTATTGGTAGCCCAGGCTCAGTTGCTGGCCTGTCCGGCCGTCATACTGGCTTTGGCTGATAGCCGTATTGAGCACGCCGAAGTTGCCGACGCGAAGGTTGCCGCCCACACCGCCCAGGGTCAGGTCACTGGAGGCTTCGGCGTGGCTTTCCAGGGTAAACGCGTCCGACAGCCCGTAACGAAAGGTGCCGCTGGCCACGCCGGGGCCGTAGCCGAAATCGCGCACGGTGTAATCGCGGCGCAGGTTACCGGCCGCCACCGAGAAGTCTGACAAGCCCTTTTGCAACAGGGTGCTGGTGACATAGAACGGCACTGTGGTTGAGACCTGCCGACCCAGCGTATCAGTGGTGACCACCACCGCCTCCCCGGCGCCGTTGATAAACGGCACGTTGGTGAGGGTGTAGGGGCCAGGCTGCAGATCGGCGCTGCTGGACTTATAACCATTGATAAACAGGTCCACCGACGACGGCACAGCCGCCTCCCCGGCAAACTGCGGCAAGGGGTAAGTGACCAGGTCCGGGCGCACTGCAAAGTCCCGCGACACTTGCACCCCGCCCAGGCGCACCGAGGTGCTCCAGGGCAAGGCACCGCTGATGACGTCGCCCGCTTCATAGGTCAACAGGCGTTCATCGTCGGAGAATCGCCAGGTGGTGTCATAACGCCGATAGCCATTGTCCAGGCTGCTGCCAACGGTCTCCCGGCCAATAGTGGTGCGGTACTGGCCGGTATTGGACAAGGTGCCCCAGGTATCGAACAGCCTGACTTCGTTGAAGATGCCGAGATAGGTGCCCGCGTCATCCGTATCGTTGAGGTAGGCGTCGTAGTTGAGCAACGCACCGAAACTGGTCAGCGCCTGGGTACGCGGGTAATTGTCACGACTGCCGATAAACTGCTCCGGCAACCAGGCAGGCGGCACCGTGAGCATCAGGCGCTGGCCCTGGCTGTCGTAATCGGTGTGCAGGCCTGGCAGATTTTCCAGCGCCACCTCGGCGGGGACCTCACCCGGCAGTTTCATGCCGACTTCCTGCAACACCGACGCCGGCAAAAACAGCTGCCCGGCGCGCTGATTGACGGCGACCACGCGGCCGGTGTCCCTCTGGTTGACCACCAGTTCCAGGAATAACTGTGCATCGGCAACAGCCTCCATACTGCTGGGAGGGGGCGGCAACGGCGCGGCGGCGCCCGGCGGCGCAAGCACCAGCCCGCAGAGGCCACTCACCACCCACACCGATCGCCATAGACATCGAGCCCGATCGTGGCTCACCAAGGCTTTGTGTCCATCAATGGACGTCTCCATCCGTTAACATCAAGGGCTATTCCGTGCCCTACCACACTGCTTTACCGCCCCGGCGCAAGGCTCTCCAATTGCGTTGCACCATTGACTCGTACCTGCAGCGGCTGATCGGCCGCCAGTCCATCCGGCACTGGCCAGCGCATGGTCGCACCCGGCAGTACATACCCCATCAAGCCTTCCACCAGCGGACGAGGTTGGCCGCCCTGCTTGAATGTGGCATCGGTCAAGCGCGCGTGAACGGCGCCCTGGTTGCGCATTTCGACGTAGTTGCGCCCGCCCACCGTGACTTTCTTCCAGCTCAAGTCAGGTTTGCCGGCGCTCTTGGGGTCGCGATCGCGCGTACCGTCAACCTTGCTCCAAAGGCCTGGGCCATAGGCGAACAAGGGCACCGAATAACGCATCTGGAAGCGGATCGCGGCGGCGGTCTTGCCATCCGCAGGGGCCGGCGCAGGGGTGGCCGAGGGGATCTCATCGATGATGATGCGATAGGCCAGCTCCTGGCCCGGTGGCACTTGTTTGGTACGGGTCAAGCGCACCAATTGCTTCTGGCCCGGTTCGATTTTCGCCACCGGCGGGCTGCCGATCACGTCGCGCTGGTTCTGGTACTGCTCATCGAAGCCGCTCTGGGACCAGGCAAACACGCGGATTTGCAGGTTGGCGGTCTCCGTGCCGCGATTTTCCAGCCACAGTGCGCTGGCCTGTTGATCAGCCTCCAACACCGGATCAATCGGCCAGATCAGCACCGAACTGGCCGCCTGGGCCTGCCCCGCCGCTAACGCCAACAACCCGCTCAAACCTGCTGCCCACCAGTGCCGGGAAGCTGAATACATAGGTCTTACTCCTCATTGCCAATCGCTTTACCACGACAGTTGCACCTGCAACGTGTCGCTGTACGTCCCCCCAGGCTGATTACCCGGTAACTGCACTCGCCCATAAATTGGCAAGGTGATACTCGCGGCATTGCTGTAGGCCACGCTGACGCTTTGGCTGATCCCAAGGCTCTGGCTGAAGGCCGCGTCCCGAAAAAGCTGATAGGCCACCTGAGCACTGCCGCTAGTGAGCTGCATGCGGCGCCCGCTGTTGTTATGCAAACCGCCATCAACCGTCATGCTCAGCGCAACCCCCGGCGTACATTGCAGGGTCACGCCGCCGGTCAGCGCGACGGACGCCGTGCTGGTTGCCAGTGCCGAATACGTGCCGAACGCCAGGCTGCCGTAATTAGTGCCGCCCCCGACCACCAGGCAGCCGGGGGTGATGGTCGCGCTGACCTGGAACGACTGGCTCGTCACCGCCTGCAGTGACACCGGCATTCCCCAGCCTATGCACACCACCACCGCCCACGCTGCCCGGCTCATGGCACTCAGAACGTCAGGGTCACGTTAACCGTGTCGGTGTAAGTACCGGCTGGCAGTCCCGCCTTACCATTGGCCTTGCCGTAAATGTTCACGGCTTGAGCCACACCGGTACTGGGCGCCAGGTTGATCACCCCACCGATTGCCAGCAAATTCGAATGACCACTGTCGGTGTAGAGATCGTAGGGCACGTAGTTGGCGACGCCGTCATACAGGGCCCGCGCGCCGCCTGTGGACTTGCCGTCATTGGCACCGGCAGACACCGTCAACGTCGGCGAGGTACCTGCCGAGCACAGAATCGACAACGCCCCACCACCTCCGCCCAACACCTGGCCGTCGGCTTCGGTGAACAGGCTATTGGCCGTACCGAAGTTCAAGTTACCGAAGCTCATCCCGCCGGTCGCCGCCGCGCCATTGACCTGGCAACTGCTGGTCAGCACCAGGGTCGCGCTCACGGTGCCGGCCACGGTGGCCGCCTGCGCGCCCGACACCCACACCAGCGCGATCAATGGAAAAACTGCTTTCGATACGAGTGCATGCATGATGTTCATCCTCATGATTTACCAATCCAGAGTCACCGTCAGGGTGTCTGTGTAGATGCCGGCCGGTAGGGCCCTGGTATTCGCCACCACCGAGCCGAATACCGGGATCGGTACTTGCGTGCCCTTGGTCACGACGAAATTGCGTTGTTGGCCGATGCTGTAGGCGCTTTGGCCCAGCGCATCAGCGGACAGCCGATATGCAATGGTCTGGCGCCCGTTGCTCAGGCGTCGCGTGGTGCCGTCACCGTGGGCGCCACCGTCAATCGTCACCGTGAAGCTGCTGACCACCGACGGGTTGCACGACACCGACAGCGGCGCACTGGCGCCGTCAGTCACAGCGGCGCCCAACGGGTTGCTCCACGTCGGGCCCTGGCTGCCGAAGTCGAGCAATGCGCCGCCGCCCGAAGGGCTGACCGGTGCGCTCTCAATGCCTTTGCTCACCTGGCAACTGGCAGTGATCACCAGGCGTGCGTGGATCTGCCCGCTGACAGCCGCCTGGACGTCGTCGGCCAGCAGCAACAGGCCGCCCATCGCCACAAGGGCCCAGCCCCGGCTTACCATGTGACCGTGACCTTGAGCAGGTCGCTGTAGCGACCGACGGCAGGAATGTCCTTGAGCGATTCAATGCGGCCATACAACGGCAGATCGACGCTGCCGGAATCCGGCACGCGGCCGCTCAGTGGCTCATTCACGGGCAAGGGGATACGCCGCGCGGCGTCGGCGTAGAGACGATAGGGAATGGGTTGGGTGGAAGACGTGGCGCTGGTCAGGTAGCGCACTTCGCCGGTGCCGCCATGCAGGCCACCATCCACGCGCACTTGATAAGGTGTATCAGGGTTGCATTCCAGACGCGGCTGGCGCTGGCTGATCAGGGCCGCACTCAGGGGACCGGCCGGGTCGTCCAGACGCGGGCCGCTGCCGAAATCCAGTACGCCAAGTTGCTCGATGCCAGCACTGCGGGTGGTTCCCACCAACTGGCAACCTCGCTGCACGTCGATGCGCACCTCAACCTGAAGTTGCGCAGCGTACAACGTGTTACAGAGCATGGCGCCCATTACTGCCAATACTGCTCGTCCCTTCACAGCCCCAATTCCTTATACAGGGGTGACAACTGTGTATGAGATCAGTCATTTAACGATAAACCGCCAGTTCGCTCAGGTTTACCCGCCCACCATGCTTTTTCGAGATAGCTGGCGGCGCCGTTCTCTATTGGTCAAATCACAGCGGGCGCCCTAAAGTAAGGGACCACAGAAATACAGAGTGAACCGCATTGGCTGTGCTTTCCTTGATTCAGCGTCTGCTCGGTAAAAAAACGGATACCCCGGACGCGTCCCCGATCCCGAGGTTTTTTCAGAAAAAGGCCGAGCAGCAGGGCTATATCCTCAGTGCCGGCCAAACCCGGGCAATCACCGCCCTCGCCCGCGAGACCCAGCACCTGCTTGCCGGGCAGCCCACCCGTAGCCTTTACCTGTATGGCCCCGTGGGACGTGGCAAAAGCTGGCTGCTGGATGGCTTTTTCCAGGCGCTGCCGATTGCCGAAAAACAGCGTGTGCACTTCCACACTTTTTTTGCCCGCCTGCACCGGGGCATGTTCAAGCACCGTGAGCATGACGACGCCCTGGCCGCCACCCTGAATGAGCTGCTGGCGGGTTGCCGGGTGTTGTGTTTCGACGAATTCCACGTCCACGACATCGGCGATGCCATGCTCATCAGTCGGTTGTTCAAGGCCTTGTTCCAGCGCGGCGTGCTGGTGCTGGTGACCTCCAACTATGCGCCCGAAGGGTTGCTGCCCAATCCGCTGTACCACGAGCGGTTCAAGCCGGTAATTGACCTGATCGCGGCGCGTATGGAGGTGCTGGAAGTCAGTTCACCCCAGGACTTTCGCAGCCTGCCCCAGGCCCATGCCGAGCAGCGTTTTACCGGCGGCCAGTATGTATGGCCGGGTAACGTCGCCCAGCGTGAAGCGCTCGGGCTGCCCGCCACACAGGGCCCGGCACACGCCCTGAGGGTCGGCAACCGGCAGCTCGTGTGCCGCAGCCATCAGGCGCGCACTATCGTGTTCACCTTCAACGACCTGTGCGAACAGCTCACGGCGGTCATGGACTACCTGCTGCTATGCGCGGACTTCGACCACTGGGTTATCGATGGCCTGCCGCAACTGGCAGAGTGTCCAATCGCTGTGCAGCAGCGTTTTATCAACCTGGTAGACGTGCTCTACGACCAGGACAAACGCCTGACCCTGATCGGCCAACAGCCGTTGACCGAATCTCTGGAAGGCCAGGCCATCGACCTCGCCCGCACCGCCAGCCGCCTGAACCAATTGCAAACCGTCTGCCCGCAACGTGCGCCCGACCCGGTATCATGAGCGCCTTTTACACCCTATTGCCGAGTGACCGCGCCGTTCATGAATACCCTCGACCAACTCAAGACTGGCCAATTGGCCGGTACCAAGCGCCTGGACCTGGCCTGCGGGCTGACCGAATTCCCGCAAGAAATCTTCGAGCTGGCCGACACCCTGGAAATCCTCAACCTCACGGGTAACGCCCTGAGCAGCCTGCCGGACGACCTGCATCGCCTGTCGCACTTGCGGGTGCTGTTCTGCTCGGACAACGCCTTTACCGAACTGCCCGAATGCCTGGGCCAGTGCGCCAAGTTGAGCATGATCGGCTTCAAGGCCAACCAGATCAGCCATGTACCCGCCGCCGCGCTGCCGCCGCAATTGCGCTGGCTGATACTCACCGACAACTGCATCAGCCAACTTCCCAGCGAATTGGGCGAGCGGCCGTTGCTGCAAAAACTGATGCTGGCCGGTAACCATCTGGCGCACCTGCCGGAGAGCCTGGCCAACTGCAAAAACCTGGAGCTGATCCGCATCGCCTCCAACCGTCTGACCCAACTGCCGGAATGGCTGCTGACGCTGCCAAGCCTGACGTGGCTGGCCTATGCCGGTAACCCGGTGGAAATGGCGGTGGACGTGGCCGCTGATGACGTGACGCCGAACATTCCCTGGTCAGAACTGGACCTGGGCGAAGTGCTGGGCGAAGGCGCCTCGGGGATCATTCGCAAAGCGTTGTGGAAGCCGCAAGCCTTGCCTGTCGCGGTAAAACTGTACAAAGGCACGATCACCAGCGACGGTTCACCGCTGCATGAAATGCAGGCCTGCATCGCTGCCGGGTTGCACCCCAACCTGATCAAGGTAGAAGGCCGCATCAAAGGTCACCCTGATAATCAAGCCGCGCTGGTCATGGACCTGATCGACCCGAGCTACCGCAACCTCGCCGCATTGCCCAGCCTGGCGTCCTGCACGCGCGATATCTACGAGCCCACGACTCGCTTCAGCGTCGATGTGGCCTTGCGCATGGCGCGTGGCATCGCCTCGGTGGCGGCGCACTTGCACCGGCACGGCATCACCCATGGCGATTTGTACGGCCACAATATTCTGTGGAATGCAGCAGGCGATTGCTTGCTCGGGGACTTTGGCGCGGCGTCTTTCCATGCCACGGCGGACACCCTGGAAACCAGGGCATTGCAGCGCATCGAAGTGCGCGCGTTTGGGGTGTTGCTTGGGGAGTTGTTGGAGCGGATCGAGACTGAGTTCAACGACGAGGGGCTGGTAGACCTGCAGAAACGATGCTGCCAACCGGATGTGTTAGCGCGACCGGGCTTCGAAGAAATCGAAGCGCTGCTGAGGTCTCTGCCAAACCACTAAACCAATGTGGGAGCGGGCTTGCTCGCGAATGCGGCGTGTCAGTCAGCTGATCTGGCGACTGACACACTGCATTCGCGAGCAAGCCCGCTCCCACATTTTTACTGCATGTATTCAGCTACAAATCAGCCGGCCAGGCCGACGAACATATCCTGCACGTCATCGTGGTTGTCCAGGCCTTCCAGGAAGGCTTCGACTTCGGCCATCTGCTCATCGGTCAACCCGCTCACCGGGTTCTTCGAGATATAGCCCAGCTTGGCCGACAGCACGGTGAAACCCTGCTCCGGCAGCGCTTTTTGCACGGCATCGAGGTCGGTGGTTTCGGTGATGAACAAGGTGGTGCCTTCTTCTTCGCCGTCTTCGAAATCCTGGGCGCCCGCTTCAATGGCGGCCATTTCCGGATCAGCGTCAGGGCTGTCCGGCGACGCCTCGATCAGGCCCACATGGTTGAAGTCCCACGCCACAGAGCCGGATGCGCCCAATTGGCCCTTGCGGAACGCTACACGGATTTCCGCAACAGTACGGTTGATGTTGTCGGTCACGCATTCGACGATCAGCGGCACCTGGTGCGGAGCGAAACCCTCGTACGTCACGCGGTGGTACTGCACGGTTTCACCCAGCAGGCCGGCGCCTTTCTTGATGGCGCGCTCCAGGGTTTCCTTGGGCATCGAGGCTTTTTTGGCCTGCTCCACCACCAGACGCAAGTGGGCGTTGGTCGCGGTGTCGGCACCGTTGCGGGCGGCGATGGTGATTTCTTTCACCAGCTTGCCGAAAATCTTGCCCTTGGCATTGGATGCCGCTTCTTTATGTTTGACTTTCCACTGTGCGCCCATGACTCACTCTCTTCCTGTCCATCGCGCCGAGACGTCTACTGGCCGGCGCTTTGGGGGCAGAGTTTATAGCGCAAAAACCCATCGTTCCACCAAAAAACCGTCAAGACGCCAACTCGAAAAACGCCTGGATCAGGCGCAATGAGCGGCGTCGCTCCAGGCAACCGAGCATGTGCCGGTTCACCAGCCCCTCGCCCTGCAAGGGAATGGCATGCACCCGCGGGTCACGGCTGACCTCCATCGACGACACCACCCCCACCCCCAGTTCAGCGGCGACGGCTTCGGTGACGGCCTCGCGGCTGTCCAGTTCCAGCAACACCCTGGGCTGCACAGCGGCGATCGCGCAAGCGCTGTCGAAAGTGCGACGGGTGATGGAGCTGGGCTCGCGCAGCACCATGATCACGTCGTGCAATTGCTCCAGGCGAATGCCTGCCGGGTCGGTCAGCCAAGGGTGCCCGGCCGGTACCAAGGCGCAGATCCGCGATTCATCAAGGGGCTGCAGATGCAAGCCACTGCGCGGCTCCACCTCGGTGAGCACCGCCACATCGGCATGCTCCGACAGCAGCGCCGCCAGGGTTTCCTGGGCATTGCCCAGACGCAGGTTGACGGTAATGCCTGGGTAGCGTGCGCGCAGCCGCGCGATCATCGGCATCACCAGGTGTGGGCCGTCCGCCGCGACTTCCAGGCGCCCGGCGAGCAATTGCCGATTGGCCTCCAGCAGGGTCTGTGCCTCGTCCACCAGGCCGAAGATCGCCCGGGTGATCGCCGCCAGGCGTGTGCCTTCCTCGGTCAATTCCACCCGGCGTGCCGTACGGCGCAACAGCGGGATCTGGTAGTGCTCTTCCAGCGCCTTGATATGCCCGGTCACCGCCGGCTGGCTGATGAATAGCCGCGCCGCCGCCCGGGTAAAACTGCCCTCACGGGCCACGGCATCGAATGCGCGCAGTTGGAACAAATTCATAGCTATCGGCCTCACTGATAGCTCGCATAACAACAAACAATTTGATTGATGACAAGCCAAACTGCAATTTAGGCGCCTTAGAGTCAACCCAATGCCCGCGAGGACCTCAGATGACCAGCACCGCGCCGATCCTGCTCACACCCGGCCCACTGACCACGTCCGCCCGCACGCGCCAGGCGATGATGGTGGATTGGGGTTCATGGGACGAGCGCTTCAACCAACTCACCGCCAGTGTGTGCGAGCAACTGCTGGCGATCCTCAACGCCAGCCACAGCCATGACTGTGTGCCGTTGCAAGGCAGCGGCACCTTCGCGGTCGAAGCCGCCATCGGCACGCTGGTCCCGCGTGATGGCAAGGTACTGGTGCTGATCAACGGCGCCTACGGCAAGCGCCTGGCCAGGATTTGCGAAGTGCTCGGCCGCGATTTCAGCACCTTCGAAACCGCCGAAGACGCACCCACCGCCGCCGCCGATGTGGACCGCCTGCTGCGCGCCGACCCGGCCATTTCCCATGTAGCGCTGATCCACTGTGAAACCAGTACCGGCATTCTCAACCCGCTGCCGCAGATCGCCGACGTGGTTAAAAACCACGGCAAGCGCCTGATCATCGACGCCATGAGTTCCTTCGGCGCGCTGCCGATCGATGCCCGCGAGGTGCGGTTCGACGCGCTGATCGCAGCGTCAGGTAAATGCCTGGAAGGCGTGCCAGGCATGGGTTTTGTGTTCGCCGATAAACAGGCGCTGGCCGCCGCCCAAGGCAACTGCCACTCCCTGGCGATGGACCTGTTCGACCAACACAGCTACATGGCCAAGACCGGCCAATGGCGTTTCACGCCACCGACCCATGTGGTCGCGGCCCTGCACGAAGCCCTGCTGCAATACGTTGAGGAAGGCGGCCTGCCCGCGCGCCATCAACGTTACGCCCGTAACTGCCAGGCATTGCTCGACGGCATGGCCGAACTTGGCCTGCGCAGTTTCCTGCCCACGGCGATCCAGGCCCCGATCATCGTCACCTTCCATGCCCCACAAGACCCGCGTTACCAGTTCAAGGCGTTCTACGAGCGCGTCAAGGCCAAGGGTTTCATCCTGTATCCCGGCAAATTGACCGAAGTAGACACCTTTCGCGTGGGCTGCATCGGCCATGTCGACACGGCCGAGATGCGCGCCGCCGTCGCGGCCATCGCCCAGGCACTGCACGCCATGCACATCAACCTTTCATCTTTTGGATCTCAGCCATGAACTATCAAAACCCCACCACCTTGCAGGCCGTGATCCTCGACTGGGCCGGCACTGTGGTCGACTTCGGCTCCTTCGCCCCCACGCAGATCTTTGTCGAAGCCTTCGCCGAGTTCGACGTGCAAGTCTCCATCGATGAAGCCCGC
This sequence comes from Pseudomonas sp. O39, assembly GCF_045447295.1. NCBI lineage: Bacteria > Pseudomonadati > Pseudomonadota > Gammaproteobacteria > Pseudomonadales > Pseudomonadaceae > Pseudomonas > Pseudomonas sp. O39. The sequence goes on along the minus strand of NZ_JBJGXV010000007.1, from coordinate 122,071 downwards.
GGCCCGATGGGCATGGGCAAGTGGGACCATATCCGCACACTCTGCGACCAGCCGCAGGTAGCCGAGCGTTACCGCAAGGCCTTCGGCCGCACGCCGACGGATGACGACGTCACTGCCATTTACCAACGCTTCATGCCGCTGCAGATCGAGAAGATCGCCGAGCACTCGGCCCTCATCTCCGGCGCCCTCGACACCCTCGCCCGGCTGCGCGTTCAAGGCATCAAGATCGGCTCCTGCTCCGGCTACCCCAAGCAAGTCATGGACAAGGTGGTCGCCCTGGCCGCTATCAATGGCTACATCGCCGACCACGTAGTTGCCACCGACGAAGTGCCCAACGGCCGTCCGTGGCCGGCCCAGGCCCTGGCCAACGTGATCGCCCTGGGTATTGACGATGTGGCGGCGTGCGTGAAGGTCGATGACACCGTGCCGGGCATCCTCGAAGGACGCCGCGCCGGAATGTGGACCGTGGCCCTGACCTGCTCGGGCAATGCCCTGGGCCTGAACTACGAACAGTTTCGTGCGCTGGACCAGGACACCCTGGCCAGCGAGCGCAAGCGTATCGAGGCGATGTTCAAAGGCTCGCGCCCGCATTACCTGATCGACACCATTACCGACCTGCCGGCGGTGATTAGCGACATCAACCAGCGCCTGGCCCGCGGTGAAATGCCGCAAAGCCACTGATAGAGGTCAATACAACGGCATTCGCACCGGGCAAACCCGCCAAAACAGGCTTACAGTAATAGGACTCCGTCGCCAAAGAACGGAGGTTTGCCCTGATGAGTGAGGAAGAAAGCGATGCCGTGGAAAAATTCCGATACGCGCTACAGCACCATGTCGATTGCACTGCACTGGTTGATGGTGGTGCTGCTGGCGGTGGTTTACGCCTGCATTGAGTTTCGCGGGATCTTTCCCAAAGGCAGTGGCGGGCGGGCCCTGATTGTAGAAATGCACTACATGTTCGGCCTGACGGTGTTTGTGCTGGTCTGGCTGCGCCTGTTTGCCCGTACCTTGGGCGTTGCACCGAAGATCGTGCCGGCACCGCCACAATGGCAATCGTTGCTGGCGACACTGATGCATCTGGCGCTGTACGTGTTCATGATCGGCATGCCGATTTTCGGCTGGCTGATCGTGAGTGCCCAAGGCCATTCCGTGATGTTCTACGGGATCGAGTTGCCGCCCTTGATTGGCGAAAACAAAGACCTGTCCAAGCAGATCAAAGAATGGCACGAGCTGGGAGGCACCGTCGGTTATTGGCTGATCGGCCTGCATGCCTTGGCCGGCCTGTACCACCATTACTTCATGCGCGATAACACTGTGTTTCGCATGATGCCCAAGCGCTAACCCTGCATGCTCCGGCGGCCTTGCAGGCCGCCGGTGTGCACGAAGATCAAGCGAGTGGCGGGGGCGAAGCGTCCCGCCTCGATCTGTTGCTTCAATGCCAGCAAGGCCTTGCCGGTGTAAAGCGGCTCCAGCAGCAGGCCGCATGCCTGCTCCGTGGCCTGGATAAAATTGAGCAATAACGGGTCGACCTTGGCGAAACCGCCTCGGCTCGCGTCCAGCAGTTCATAGCCATGCTGCACGATGGCCTGCACATTCTGCGCAACCCCGTGATCATCCGGTACCGCCAAGGCACCGAACACCGGATGCACGCCCGCCTCTGCCAGCGCCAACCCGGCCAGTGTGGTGCCGGTGCCCGCCGCCAACCACCATGCGTCGTAATCAGCCCAACCGAGCGTGTTCAGTTGTTCGCGCGCCTGCTCGACCAACACCCCGCAACCCATTGCACCGGCCCGTCCGCCGCCGCCCTCGGGCACGGGATAGAGATGGGGATATTGTTCACGCCACGGCAGCCAGAAACCGGCGTCATGACGCGCGCGATAACCGCCGTAACCCAGCCAGTGCAGCTGCATGCCGAAGGCTTTCAGATCAAGGATGGTGGGCGTGTCTTGAGGATGGCCGCGCAACAGGCCGACGGTGGGGAAATCAAACCGCTTGCCGGCCGCCGCCAGCGCGTGCAGATGGTTGGAATGAGCGCCACCCAGGCTGATGAGTCCAGCGGCACCGGCTTGTTGCGCGTCGGCCAGGTGTTGGGTGAGCTTGAACCACTTGTTGCCGCTGATAAGTGGGTCGATACGGTCCAGCCGCAGCACGGCCAACTCGACCCCGTTCAGCCAATCCAGCAGCAAGGGTTCAAGTGGAGCGCGAGGAAGCCAGTCGAAAGGACCCATCAGCAAGCATCTGAATAAAAAACGGGGCGGTAGTCTATCACCGCCCCCTTGCGTCGCCTTATAGCTCGGCAGCCAGACGCGAGCCCTGGTTGATGGCGCGCTTGGCATCCAGCTCGGCCGCCACATCGGCACCGCCGATGAGGTGCACGTTCTGGCCCGCTGCGACCAGGCCATCGTGCAATTCGCGCAGCGGATCCTGCCCGGCGCAGATGACGATATTGTCCACCGCCAGCACTTGAGGCTCACCCTCGGCGCCGATGCGGATATGTAAGCCTTGGTCATCGATCTTCAAGTAGTCGACGCTGTTGAGCATCTGCACCCGCTTGTTCTTCAGGCCCGTGCGGTGGATCCAGCCGGTGGTTTTGCCCAGGCCGTCGCCGACCTTGGAGGTCTTGCGTTGCAGCAGGAACACTTCGCGCGCCGGTGCATGGGGCTGGGGCTTGATGCCCGCCACGCCACCACGGGCTTGCAGTTGGGTGTCGATGCCCCACTCTTTCCAGAACGCTTCGCGGTCCAGGCTGGTGGACACGCCTTCATGCACCAGGAACTCGGAGACGTCAAAACCGATACCGCCGGCGCCAATCACCGCAACGCGCTTGCCCACCGGTTTGCGCTCAAGGATCACGTCCAGGTAGCTCAGCACCTTGGCGTTATCGATACCCGGGATGGCCGGGGTGCGCGGTGCAATGCCAGTGGCCAAAATGATTTCGTCATACCCGCCCGCCGCCAGTTGCGCGACATCCACGCGGGTGTTGAGGCACAGCTCGACGTGGGTGGTCTGCAACTTGCGTTTGAAGTAGCGCAGGGTTTCAAAAAACTCTTCCTTGCCCGGTACACGCTTGGCGATATTGAACTGGCCGCCGATCTCGTTGGCGGAGTCGAACAGCGTCACTTGATGACCGCGCTCAGCCGCCACGGTGGCCGCCGCCAGCCCGGCAGGACCGGCACCGACCACGGCAATTTTCTTGATCTGTTTCACCGGCAGGTAGTTGAGTTCGGTCTCGTAGCACGCCCGCGGGTTGACCAGACAGGTGGTCAGTTTGCCGCCAAACGTGTGGTCCAGGCAGGCCTGGTTGCAGCCGATACAGGTGTTGATTTCATCCGCACGGCCGGCAGCGGCCTTGTTGACGAACTCCGGGTCGGCCAGGAACGGCCGCGCCATCGAGACCATATCGGCATCACCTTCGGCGAGGATCTGCTCAGCGATTTCCGGGGTGTTGATGCGGTTGGTGGTGATCAGCGGAATCTTCACCGAGCCGCGTAGCTTGGCGGTGACTTTACTGAATGCACCACGCGGCACCTTGGTCGCGATGGTCGGGATACGCGCTTCGTGCCAGCCGATACCGGTGTTGATCAGGGTCGCACCGGCCTGCTCGATGGCCTTGGCCAACTGCACGATCTCTTCCCAGGAGCTGCCGCCTTCCACCAGATCGAGCATCGACAGGCGGAAAATAATGATGAAATTCGGGCCCACGGCTTCACGCACTCGACGCACGACGTCCACCGCCAGGCGCATACGGTTTTCGTAGCTGCCGCCCCAACGGTCGGTGCGGTGGTTGGTGTGGGCGGCGAGGAACTGGTTAATGAAGTAGCCTTCGGAGCCCATGATTTCGACGCCGTCATACTCGGCGACCTGGGCCAGCAGCGAGCAGGTGACAAAATCCTGGATCTGCTTCTCGATGCCCTCCTCGTCCAGCTCCTTGGGTTTGAACGGGTTGATCGGCGCTTGAATCGCGCTGGGGGCGACCTGCTTGGGGCTGTAGGCATAACGGCCGGCGTGGAGGATCTGCATGCAGATCTTGCCGCCCGCCTCGTGCACCGCCTGGGTCACGATCTTGTGCTTTTGTGCTTCCTCGTCGGTGGTCAGTTTGGCTGCACCGGCGTACACGCCACCTTCATCGTTCGGGCCGATACCGCCGGTGACCATCAGGCCGACGCCGCCACGGGCGCGCTCGGCAAAATAGGCGGCCATGCGTTCGAAACCACCGGGTTTTTCTTCCAGGCCAGTGTGCATCGAGCCCATCAGGGTGCGGTTGCGCAAGGTGGTAAAACCCAGGTCCAACGGGGCCAGCAAGTGCGGGTAGGCAGCAGCGGTCATGGTACAGCTCCACAACGGATCATCACGGGACGTGACGCGCTCGAACGGCGCGCCATCGGTTTATGTCCCACAGACTAAGAGGCGATGGACTACCGCTCAATGACTGAAACTGACAAGTTATTGATCCAAATGCACAGCGCCCCCTTGGCAAGCCGCTGCCTGGGCCCTACCCTAGTCGGCGAACCCTGCACCCGGTCTGTTGTCTGTTGCCCCATGCGTAAACTTCTAGCGTTCACCGTCACCATGGCCCTGGTTGCCGCCGTCGCCGCGTATCTGGTCTGGACCCAGGAGCGCCCTGTGGCGCATTACCTGTCGGACCTGCGCATCACCCTGGCTATCAACGAAGGCCAACCCGCCGATCGCGGTAACTTGCTGGGTATCCAGCCAGAGCTGTTTCCCGCCGATTACCAAAGCCTGGAACGCCTGCACCTGAAGCTCGCGGCCTACCTGCAAAAAGCGCGGGACAAAGGCTTGATCAACGACAAGACCATCGTCGTGCTGCCGGAACACATCGGCACGTGGCTGATGCTCAGCGGCGAGAAGAACGAGCTGTACCAGGCGGTGCATCTGAAAGACGCGATGAATTGGCTGTCGGCCAGCAACCCGTTGCAATTCGCCCGCGCCTGGATCAGCGCCACCGGCGATAACCGCATGGACGACGCCTACCTGCGCATGAAAGCACCGGCCATGGCCCGCGACTATCAGGTGCTGTTCGGCGGCCTGGCCAAAGAATTCGGGGTTACGCTGGTGGCCGGCTCTATCGCCCTGCCCAACCCGAGTGTCAGCCAGGGGCAACTGCAGGTCGGTCAGGGTGCGCTGTATAACGCCAGCCTGGTGTTTGGCGCGGACGGTTTGCCGGTAGGCCAGCCACAGCGCCAGTTCTACCCGATCTACGACGAGCGCGGCTTTATCGAACCGGGCGATGAGAACATCGTCAGCGTGGTCGACACCCCGGCCGGACGCCTGGGCATCCTGATCGGCAGCGACAGCTGGTACCCGGACAATTACCGCAAACTCAACGAGCAAGGCGCGCAACTGGTCGCAGTGCCAGCCTTTGTGACCGGCCGCGACACCTGGGAGCGCCCATGGCGCGGCTTTAAAAGCGTTTCAACGCCGCCCGAAATCAGCCTCAAGCCCGAAGAACTCAGTGAAGGCGAAGCCTGGCGCCGCCTCACCCTGATCAGCCAACAGCCAATCAGCCAGGCAAGCGCCGGAATGAGCGTATTCCTGCGCGGGCAGTTCTGGGACCTGGGCACCGCCGGGCACAGCTTCCTCAGCGGCAACGGGCACGTCATCACAGGCAACGACGCCCGTGGCGCGCGCCTGCTGAATATTTGGTTGTAGCGCCGTGAAGCCGGTGCGCCTGGGCGATCTTTCGGTGGGCTTCGTGCACACCCTGGCGGACGCCATTCAAAGCCATAGCCTGGACCCGCAACCGCTGTTGCTGCAATACGGCCTGGACCCGGCGCGCCTCGCCGAAGCGGGGGCGCGCCTGTCGATCCCGCGCTACATGCGCCTGGGCCACGCAGCCATCCAACTGACCGGCGACCCTGGCCTGGGGCTGCGCATGGGCCAACTGAGTCGCCTGAGCCAGGCTGGACTGGCAGGGGTGACTGCCGCACAGGCACCGAACGTGCGAGAAGCGGCCCGCACATTGACCCGTTTTGAAGCGCTGTACGGCTCCAACTATCGCGGGCAATCGAGCTTTCACGAAGATACCGAAGGCGCCTGGCTGCGTTTCTATTCCATCAGCCCTTACAACGCCTACAACCGCTTTGTGGTGGATTCGATCATCGCCGGCTGGCTGCAGCAATTGTCGAGCGTGGCGCAGCAACCGGTGCAGGCACAGCGCATTGACATCGAGTTTGAAGCCCCGGCGTACAGCGAACAGTACGGTGTACTCGGTGACAGCCCGGTCCACTTCGGCGCCGACGCCAATCAACTGCGCCTCAACCAGCAGACCCTGGCCTTGCGTAACCCGCAGCACTGCCCCAGTACCTGGCACCTGTTGTTGAAGTTATGTGAACACGAATTGGAGCAGTTGACCCGCACCCGCAGCCTGCGTGAGCGCATTACCCGGTTGCTCGGGCCGATGCTCAATGGCGGCCGGGAGCCCGACCTGGAAGAAGTGGCGGCACGCTTGAAGCTGCCTACCTGGACACTGCGGCGCAAACTGGCCGAAGAAGGCACTCAGTTTCGCGCGATTCTCAACGATACCCGCCGCGACTTGGCCATGACCTACATTCGCGATACGGAACTGGCGTTCGGCGAGATCGCCTATTTGCTCGGTTTTGCCTCAGCCCAGGCCTTTCAACGGGCGTTCAGGCGGTGGAACAACCAGACCCCAGGGGAATTTCGCCGCAGTCAGCGGCATTCCGCCTGAAGTCGGTCTTACAGCTCGGTTGCGTCATCGACCGGATCCAGCGGATCCAATTCAAACGCGTGGTACTCCAGCAGTTCTTCTTGGTAATCGTCCATGGCGGACTCCTTGTTGGTTTAAAGCGGCTGTCAATAAATGACCTGCACAGCCAGCCTAAAGTGCCGTGATGACGAAAAAATGTCGGCGTCGTGACGTTCCTGCACTTCAAGATAAAACGCAGCAGCGCTGAGCAGATTTAGCATCAGGGCTTTGAGGCGGGCACCCGCACTTCATCGCGCTGGCGGCGTTGAGCCGCTGGCGTATGAATGATCGGTCGCGAAGGAGCGCGTGGAGGCTTGAGCCGCTACGGGATGAACGTCGAAGAGACGAACCCCGCAGCGGTCAACGTTACTGCGAAGGAGTTGGCAGGGGCGGAATCGCCTCTGTTGGCGCCGGCAGTTTGGGATTGGTCGCCGCAGGTGCAGGATCAGCTGCAGGCGTTGGGGCCGGTTCCGCTGTCGGGGCAATCGGTGCCGCCTCGGGTGGCGTGGCAACCGGCTCCGAAACGGCAGGCGCTGCCGGTACTTCCTTTGGCGCCTCGACTTTTTCAGCAACCGGCGCCGCTTTCGGTTCCGGCACGCCCAGCTCCGCCTTCGGCGTCTCTGGAATGTGCGCGGCCTTCTTCACTTCTTGCGGCAGGAATACATCCACGAGCGAGAAGTAACGCTCATAAAACTTCGGCGCCGAAACCGTCTCGCTCGCCACCTTCACCATCGAGTCATCGGTGGAGCCAATCGGCATCGACACCGAGCCCAACACACCCACGCCGAGGCTTGCGGAGTTGTTGACCTTCTTCAACGCGTAGCGGTCCTGCAAGGCGTTGGCAAACATCGTCGAGTGGTTATTACCTTTGCCATCATCGGCGCACACCACATTGAAACTGATCTGCAGGTGGGTCTCGCCAGTCTGCTGGAAACTCTTGTTACCCACGACCAACTTAGGATCGCTGCTGGTGATGATGTAGCCCTGGCTCAACAGCGCGCGCCGTGCGGCCTCGCAGGCTGCCACGTCACTGACCGGGTAATCCCGGGAGAACGTACCGGAATCGTCGAAATTCTCATGTTCATAAATGGCGGTCTTGGGTGACGAGCAGCCCGCGGCGCCCGCCAGCACCAGCGCCAGCCCGAGGCTACGCAAGTGAAATGATGTCGACATCGAAAATCCTGAGGAAAGCAGTCAGGGCGGTATTGTGCAACAGAACGGGGTCCTGGCGCGCGCATTCCTGTCGGTAAAACGTCACAGCCTTACAGGACGGGGCCTGCTGCATAAAAAAGCCCCCGATCCTTGCAGACCGGGGGCTCTTTATTCAGACCAACATCAGAACTTCTTGATGTCAGCCTTGGTTTCCAACTGCTTGCTGTACGCAGCAAAGTCTTGCTGGCCGATACGGGAAGCGAGGAAGCGGCGGTATTGCGCCTTTTCTTCGTCCGTAGGCGCAGCCGCTTCGTTGACAGCATTCAAGCGCACGATCATCAGGCTACCGTCAGCCAGGGTAACCGTGGTGAAGGTCGGCTTGTCCTTGCTCGCAGGCTTGGGCATGCGGAACAGGGCTTGCAACACCGCAGGGTCAATCGCTTCCTGGCTACGGGTAGCCGCTGCAGTGACTTTCCATGCCTGACCATCAATCGCCTGGTTCAGTGGGGTCTTGCCATCACGCAGGCTGGCGATCAACTCATCGGCATGGGCTTTGGCTGCTGCACTGGCACGCTCTTTGGTCATCTGTGTGCGGATCGCCGCAGAGACGCTTTCCAGAGGCAGTTGCGTAGGTTTCAAGTGCTCTTTGGCCCGCAGCACGATGATGGTTTCCGGGTCCAGCTCGATGGCGGTGCTGTTGGCACCCTCATCCAACACTTCCGGGCTGAACGCAGCAGTCACCACGGCGCGGTTGGCCGCGACACCTTCGCCACCTTCACGGCCAAACGGCGCGGAGGTGTGCACGGTCAGCTTCAGGTCGGACGCCGGCTGGGCCAGGTCGGACGCTTCGAATGCCGCATCTTCCAATTGCTTGGAGGCGTCGACAAAGCGCTGTTCAACCTGTTGGGTCTTGAGCTCGCGGGTCAGCTTGTCTTTCAGGCTGGCAAACGATGGCACTTGCGGTGCTTCTACGCCCAGCAGCTTGATCAGGTGCCAACCGAATGTGGTGCGCACCGGTGCCGACACCTGGTCCTTGTTCAAGGCATACAGGGCCGTTTCGAAGTCAGGATCGTAGACGCCAGGGCCGGCAAAACCGAGGTCGCCGCCATTGTTGGCCGAACCTGGATCCTGGGAGAACTCCTTGGCCAGGGCTTCGAACTTCTCACCCTTGGCCAGGCGTGCCTGGATTTCTTCGATCTTCGCCTTGGCTTGAGCGTCGGTAGTCTTGTCGTTCACTTCAATCAGAATATGCGCGGCACGACGCTGTTCAGCGAGGTTGGCGGTTTCTTTCTGATAGGCAGCCTGCAGCTCATCATCCTTCACGGTGACCTGGTCGAAGAAGGAAGACTTCTTCAGTTCCAGATAGTCGATGACCACCTGGTCCGGGGTCATGAACTCTTTGGCGTGCTGGTCGTAGTGAGCCTTGACCTCGTCGTCGGTGAGTTTCACCGCCGCAGGGTCAGCCTTGATGTTGACGGTAGCGAAATCGCGGGTCTGCTTTTCCAGACGGGCAAATGCCAGCACTTCGGCATCGGTAACGAAACCGCTGCCGGCAATACCTGCGCGAACCTGGCCGATCAGCATTTCCTGGCTCAACATCTGACGGAATTGCATACGGCTGTAGCCCAGCTGACGGATCACCTGGTCAAAGCGTTCAGGGCTGAACTTGCCGTCCACCTGGAATTCCGGCGTCTGCAGGATCACTTGATCCAGGGCAGCTTCAGAGAAGCCGAACTTGGAATCAGCTGCGCCTTGCAGCAACAGCTTGCGATCAATCAGCCCTTTGAGGGCCGCTTCGCGCAGCAGTTTTTCGTCCAGCAGAGAAGCATCAAAATCCTTGCCCAGCTGTTGCATCAGCTGGCGACGTTGCATGTCGACGGCCTGGCTCAGTTCGGTTTGGGTGATCTCTTCACCGTTGACCTTGGCCACGTCCTGCTTGTTATTGGTCGAAGCCTGGAAAATGGCCTCGATACCGGTGAACGCCATCAATGCGACGATGATCCCGATAATGGTTTTGGCAATCCAGCCTTGTGAATTGTCCCTGATATTCTGCAGCATGCGTCCCCCAGAAACGGTTGATCTTCAAAAATTAGGCAACCGTGGAGCGTGGGTAGAGTCCGGATAGAAGAAAGGCGCATCCGAGGATGCGCCTTCTCGTAACTGGCGGAGCGGACGGGGGTTTGAACCCACACCCCCGGCGTGGCGACCCGATGGATACTTGGGTCAGCTGCCGCTCCGCTGCCAGGTCAGACCTGCGTCCGACCCGGGTAGGTAAGGCTTGAGCGAAACTTAGTTAACAGCTTCTTTCAGGGCTTTACCGGCTTTGAAACCTGGTTTCTTGGCGGCAGCGATTTGCAGTGCTTTGCCAGTCTGTGGGTTACGGCCAGTGCGAGCTGGGCGATCAGTCACAGAGAAAGTACCGAAGCCTACCAGTACCACGGAGTCGCCGGCCTTCAGAGCGCCAGTGACGGATTCGATTACTGCGTCCAGCGCACGGCCAGCAGCAGCTTTCGGGATATCAGCGGATGCGGCGATAGCATCAATCAGTTCCGACTTGTTCACTCTAAGTCCCCTTATATATCTATTGAGTATGGTTCTAAGTTTTTTGGTGAAAGCAAAAACCAGTGCTGAATGGCCTACAGACACTTAAGAGCCGCTTTATAACAAGGGCTCTAAAAAGCTGTCAAGGAAGCCCCCAGGCTTAACGGCATTAATGTGTACTAATTCTTTCCTTGGAATCAGACTCGCGTTTTTCATCCTTCGCGACAATCTCCGGAGCCACATCTGGCAAGGGCTCCGGCGCGTATTGCAGCGCAATTTGCAGGACTTCGTCAATCCATTTAACCGGTTTAATCTGAAGATCCTGCTTGATGTTGTCAGGAATTTCCTTCAAGTCGCGAACATTCTCTTCAGGAATGATCACCGTCTTGATACCGCCTCGGTGTGCAGCAAGCAATTTCTCTTTCAGACCACCGATGGCCAATACCTGACCACGCAGGGTAATTTCCCCTGTCATGGCGACATCGGCTCGTACCGGTATGCCCGTCAATGCCGACACCAGTGCCGTGCACATGCCTACACCGGCGCTAGGGCCGTCCTTTGGGGTAGCCCCTTCCGGCATGTGGATGTGAGTGTCGTGCTTCTCGTGGAAGTCCAGGGGAATCCCCAGGCTCTTCGCGCGGCTGCGCACCACGGTCTGCGCGGCAGTGATGGATTCGACCATCACATCACCCAACGAACCCGTTTTGATAAGCTGACCTTTACCCGGGATCACCGCGGCTTCGATGGTCAGCAATTCGCCGCCCACCTGTGTCCACGCCAGGCCAGTCACCTGCCCTACCTGATCCTGCTGCTCAGCCAGGCCGTAACGGAATTTTTTCACGCCCAGGAAGTGTTCCAGGGAGTCGGCAACCACCTTCACAGAGAAGCGTTTTTCCAGCGCGTGCTCTTTGACTGCCTTGCGGCAGATCTTCGCAATTTGACGCTCAAGGCCCCGCACACCGGCCTCGCGGGTGTAGTAGCGAACGATGTCGCGGATCGACTCGACGTCGAATTCGATCTCGCCTTTTTTCAGGCCATTGGCCGAAATCTGCTTGGGCGCGAGGTATTTGACGGCGATGTTGATCTTCTCGTCTTCGGTGTAACCCGGCAGACGAATCACCTCCATCCGGTCCAGCAAAGCCGGCGGGATGTTCATGGAGTTGGAGGTGCACAGGAACATTACGTCGGACAGGTCGTAGTCTACTTCCAGGTAATGGTCGTTGAAATTGTGGTTCTGCTCCGGGTCGAGCACTTCGAGCAAAGCCGACGCCGGATCGCCACGCATATCGCTGCCCATTTTGTCGATTTCATCGAGCAGGAACAGCGGGTTGCGCACCCCAACCTTTGTCATCTTTTGAATCAATCTTCCTGGCATCGAACCGATGTAAGTACGGCGATGACCACGAATTTCCGCCTCATCACGCACACCACCGAGGGCCATGCGCACGAATTTGCGGTTGGTGGCGTTGGCAATCGACTCCGCCAAGGAGGTTTTACCCACACCTGGAGGACCAACCAGGCACAACACCGGGCCACGAATTTTCTTCACGCGCTTTTGCACGGCGAGGTATTCGAGGATGCGCTCTTTGACTTCTTCGAGGCCGTAGTGGTCGGCGTCGAGGATATCCTCGGCGCGGGCCAGGTCCAGGCGCACTTTGGTCTGAGCCTTCCACGGCACCTGCACCAGCCAGTCGATGTAGGAACGAACCACAGTGGCTTCGGCCGACATTGGCGACATTTGCTTGAGCTTGTTCAGCTCAGCGTTTGCTTTGGTCAGGGCGTCTTTCGGCAGGCCGGCGGCATCGATGCGCTTTTTCAGCTCTTCGATTTCGTTGTGGCCCTCCTCGCTGTCGCCGAGTTCTTTCTGGATGGCCTTCATCTGCTCATTCAGGTAGTACTCGCGCTGACTGCGCTCCATCTGTTTCTTCACACGACCACGGATGCGTTTTTCGACCTGCAGCAGATCGATTTCGCCATCCAGCAGCGCCAGCACGTGCTCAACACGGGCCGACAGGTCGATGATTTCGAGGATGTCCTGCTTCTGCTCGATTTTCAGCGCCATGTGCGCAGCCATGGTGTCGACCAGGCGGCTTGGCTCATCAATGCTGTTGAGGGAAGACAGGACTTCAGCCGGGACTTTTTTGCCCAACTGCACATACTGCTCGAACTGCGAGAGCAGGCTGCGCACAAATACTTCGGATTCGCGCTCAGGGGCCTCGACTTCGTCGATCAGCGCCACTTCGGCGCGCAGGTGGCCATCCACCTCCATGAAGCGCTCGACCGCACCGCGCTGCTCACCTTCCACCAGCACCTTGACGGTGCCATCAGGCAACTTGAGCAATTGCAATACGGTCGCAATGGTACCGACGCGATACAGGGCGTCTTCGCCTGGATCATCATCAGCAGGATTCTTCTGGGCCAACAGCAAAATTTGCTTGTCGCCCGTCATCGCGGCCTCGAGGGCTTCGATAGACTTCTCGCGCCCCACGAACAGCGGGATAACCATGTGCGGATAGACGACGACATCACGCAACGGCAGGAGAGGCAATTCAATGGTTGTCTTCATGATTTCGCCTCTATGACAGTTGAAAAATTAGCTTGAAACCAAGATGGGGGCTGCATGCAAAAAAAACAAGCTCAATGCCAGCAGTTAAACGCATGAATAAACGGGAATTAAAAAAACAACGCGTCAAAATCGCCCCAAAATAAATAAGGGGCCCCGAAAGGCCCCTTGCTTGTACTGCGACGGCTAAACGCTTACGCGTCTGGTGCAGCCTTGGCAGCCGGCTCACTGTTTTCGTAGATATACAGTGGCTTGGACTTGCCTTCAATAACGCTTTCGTCGATCACCACTTTACTCACCTCAGACTGCGAGGGGATTTCGTACATGGTGTCGAGCAAGACGCCTTCGAGGATCGAGCGCAAACCACGTGCACCGGTCTTGCGCTCCAGTGCCCGCTTGGCCACTGATTTGAGTGCGTCGGTACGGAACTCGAGGTCTACACCTTCCATTTCGAACAACTTGGCATATTGCTTGGTCAGGGCGTTTTTCGGCTCGGTGAGGATCTGAATCAGAGCAGCCTCATCCAACTCGTCCAACGTGGCCAGGACGGGCAGGCGGCCAACGAATTCCGGGATCAGACCGAACTTGACCAGATCGTCAGGCTCGACTTCACGCAGGGACTCGCCCACCTTCTTGCCTTCTTCCTTGCTGCGTACTTCCGCACCAAAACCGATGCCGCCACGCGTGGAACGCTGCTGAATAACCTTCTCCAGACCGGAGAACGCACCGCCACAGATGAACAGGATGTTGCGCGTATCAACCTGAAGGAATTCCTGCTGCGGGTGCTTGCGGCCGCCTTGTGGCGGTACGGAAGCTACCGTGCCTTCGATCAGTTTCAACAGGGCCTGCTGCACGCCTTCACCGGAAACGTCCCGGGTGATCGACGGGTTGTCCGACTTGCGCGAAATCTTGTCGATTTCGTCGATATAGACAATACCCATCTGGGCCTTCTCTACGTCGTAGTCGCACTTCTGCAGCAATTTCTGAATGATGTTCTCGACGTCTTCACCCACGTAGCCAGCCTCGGTGAGGGTGGTGGCGTCGGCGATGGTGAACGGAACGTTCAGCAGGCGAGCGAGGGTTTCCGCAAGCAAGGTTTTACCCGAGCCAGTAGGACCGATCAGCAAGATGTTGCTCTTGCCGAGTTCGACCTCGTCGCCTTTCTTGTCACGCTGATTCAAGCGCTTGTAGTGGTTGTACACCGCTACGGCCAGAACCTTCTTTGCACGCTCTTGACCAATCACATATTGGTCAAGGATGCCGCTGATTTCTTTAGGCGAAGGCAATTTATGCGCGCTGCTCTCGGCCTGGGCTTCCTGCACCTCCTCGCGGATGATGTCATTGCACAGGTCGACGCACTCGTCGCAGATAAACACCGAGGGGCCGGCAATCAATTTGCGCACTTCATGCTGGCTTTTGCCGCAGAAGGAGCAATAGAGCAGCTTGCCGTTGTCCTCGCCGTTGCGGGTGTCAGTCATTCGTTCGATCCAAATCCGATAGGCTTGCAACACAAGATGAAGGCTTATGCGGGCTTTTTCAAGCCCGCCGGTGGTCGGACACGCCGACCAGCCCTATTTTGAGCTGCTTATATTAAGCGGGGCGCTTTTCGATCACCGCATCGATCAACCCATAAGCGCGCGCAGCTTCCGCGCTCATAAAGTTGTCGCGATTGGTGTCACGCTCGATTTCTTCCAGGGTGTGCCCGCTGTGCTTGGCCATCAATGTATTGAGGCGCTCACGAATAAACAGGATTTCCTTGGCGTGAATTTCGATGTCCGACGCCTGGCCCTGGAAACCACCCAATGGCTGGTGAATCATCACGCGCGAGTTCGGCAGGCAGAAGCGCTTGCCCTCGGCACCTGCGGTCAGCAGGAACGCGCCCATGCTGCAGGCCTGGCCGATGCACGTGGTCGACACGTTTGGCTTGATGAACTGCATGGTGTCGTAGATCGACATACCCGCCGTCACCGAGCCGCCCGGGGAGTTAATGTAAAGATGGATGTCCTTGTCCGGGTTTTCCGCTTCAAGGAACAGCAGCTGCGCGCAGATCAGGTTGGCCATGTAGTCCTCTACAGGGCCGACCAGAAAGATCACTCGTTCCTTGAGCAGGCGCGAGTAGATGTCATAGGCGCGTTCGCCACGAGCAGATTGCTCGACAACCATCGGGACCAGGCCGCCAGCGGCCTGGATATCAGAGTTCTGCTGAATATAGGAATTACGGAACATGCTCTGCAGTTACTCCCAAATAGTCATGTCTTGAAAACGCATAAGCCAGCGCGAGGCTGGCTTATGGTTGTATTTCGAACGAGTTGGACAATCAGTCGGCTTGTGCTGCTTCCGCCGGTTTGACTGCTTCTTCGTAAGAGACCGCTTTGTCGGTCACCTTAGCCTTCTGCAGAACAGTATCCACAACTTGTTCTTCCAGCACAACCGAACGTACTTCGTTCAGCTGCTGGTCGTTCTTGTAGTACCAAGCTACAACCTGCTCAGGCTCCTGGTAGGCCGAAGCCATTTCCTGGATCATTTCGCGAACGCGATCTTCGTCAGGCTTGAGGTCGAACTGCTTGACCACTTCGGCCACGACCAGACCCAGCACAACGCGGCGCTTGGCTTGTTCTTCGAACAGCTCGGCCGGCAGTTGGTCAGGCTTGATGTTGCCACCGAACTGCTGAACCGCTTGGACGCGCAGGCGATCCACTTCGTTGGACAGCAGGGCCTTAGGCACTTCGATCGGGTTGGCAGCCAGCAGGCCGTCCATTACCTGGTTCTTGACCTTGGACTTGATAGCCTGGCGCAGCTCGCGCTCCATGTTCTTGCGAACTTCGGTGCGGAAGCCTTCGATACCGGTTTCCTTGATACCGAACTGAGCGAAGAACTCTTCGTTCAGCTCTGGCAGCTTAGGCTCGGACACGCTGTTGACAGTCACGGTGAACTCGGCGGCTTTGCCGGCCAGGTCCAGGTTCTGGTAGTCAGCAGGGAACGTCAGGTTCAGAACGCGCTCTTCGCCGGCTTTTGCGCCAACCAGGCCGTCTTCGAAACCAGGGATCATGCGGTTGGAACCCAGCACCAGCTGAGTGCCCTTGGCGGAGCCGCCAGCGAATGCTTCGCCGTCAACCTTGCCAACGAAATCGATGTTCAGTTGGTCTTCGTTCTGGGCGGCGCGATCGGCCACTTCGAAACGAGTGTTCTGCTTGCGCAGAATTTCCAGCATGTTGTCCAGGTCGGCATCAGCCACGTCAGCGCTCAGGCGCTCAACAGCGATTTCTTCGAAACCGGCAACGGTGAACTCCGGGAACACTTCGAATACGGCAACGTATTCCAGGTCTTTACCGGCTTCCAGGGACTTAGGCTCGATCGAAGGCGAGCCAGCCGGGTTCAGCTTGTGCTCAACAACAGCTTCGTAGAAAGAAGCCTGGATCACGTCACCCACAGCTTCCTGACGCGCATCGGCACCAAAACGACGCTTGATTTCGCTCATTGGCACTTTGCCTGGACGGAAACCAGCGATCTTGGCCTTTTGGGCAGTCTGCTGCAGACGCTTGTTGACCGCAGTCTCAATACGCTCTGCCGGCACGGTGATGCTCAGGCGGCGCTCGATAGCAGTAGTATTTTCAACAGAAACTTGCATGGATATTCCTCGTTGCACAGACGTTAGCCGGCCGTTTCCGACCCCAGAATCAAGGGCATGCATTCTAGTGGGTCAAACTCAAGAAGTCACCCTACTGAAAACGGGTAGAAAAACAGCAGGCCATTTATAGGTTCAAGTGCACGCATGCACCTCATCCCGTTAGCAAATACAGCTCAACACGCCAGGGCTCTGCATCAACCCTTCTATATATAGAAGCGTCGGAACGCACTCCCCTGGCGACCGACCTTGCAAACAAGACCGGAGGGCACGGCGGCAGCATCGAGAAACACAAATACGACGAAACGCCCCGCCCTGAAACTCAAAACACTTAAACAAAAACGGCACAGCCCTTTTTCAGGTACTGCGCCGTTATCGCTATTAAATAGCTGTACTGACCCTGGTATAGCCTCGGATCAGTTCTACACGCTCAAAACCGGCAACGATTCTAACGCCAAGGCATTGAGAATGCTTGTTTTTTCTTGGCGTCAAGTTGACTCGCACAACCAATGGGAAATTGCTGACGCAAAAAAAAGCGCCAGATCATTGATCTGGCGCTTTTTCTGAATATGGGGTGGACGAAGGGGATCGAACCCTCGACAACGGGAGTCACAATCCCGTGCTCTACCAACTGAGCTACGCCCACCATATTGCATTAACAAAGAACTCACACATCTTCTTTGTTGAGCCCTACCGCGCCTGACGGCCCGGCAACGCTTGAATTGGTGCGGATGAAGAGACTCGAACTCTTACGCCTCGCGGCGCTGGAACCTAAATCCAGTGTGTCTACCAATTCCACCACATCCGCGCTTGAAGCTCTTAAAGCAAAGGCGCCAGATGATTAATCTGGCGCCTTTCTAAATATGGGGTGGACGAAGGGGATCGAACCCTCGACAACGGGAGTCACAATCCCGTGCTCTACCAACTGAGCTACGCCCACCATATAGCGCTACTTGTGCCAAAGCTGCCTAATGGCGCACCCGGCAGGACTCGAACCTGCGACCATCCGCTTAGAAGGCGGATGCTCTATCCAGCTGAGCTACGGGCGCCTTATTAATCTGTACTCTTGGAGGATTACAAACTAAGTGCTTCCAGCCTTACAGAACAGCAATTCTGCTCGACCTTCTTAAGCAGTGCTAGGCTGTGCCCGACAAGTGCGACGAATAGTATAGAGGGCCTTGAAACCCGTCAAATCTTTTTTGAAAAAAATTCATTTTATTTAAGGGGTTAGGCCAATTTGCAGACCAAGCGCCTTTGCCCTCACGTCCTGGCGTGCGAGAATACGCGCACTTTTCTTCCCCCTCTCGATGGTTAATCACGCGTAATGACTGCACAACTTATCGACGGCAAATCAATCGCCGCCAGCCTGCGCCAGCAGATCGCCAAACGCGTCACCGAGCGTAGCCAGCAAGGCCTGCGCACGCCTGGCCTCGCGGTGATCCTGGTCGGCAGCGATCCTGCCTCTCAGGTTTATGTCTCGCACAAGCGTAAAGACTGTGAAGAAGTCGGCTTTATCTCCAAAGCCTACGACTTGCCGGAAGACACCACCCAGCAGGCCCTTACCGACCTGATCGACAGCCTCAACGAAAACCCGAGCATCGACGGCATCCTGCTCCAACTCCCGCTGCCCGAGCATCTGGACGCCTCCCAACTGCTGGAGCGCATTCGCCCGGACAAGGACGTCGACGGCTTCCACCCTTATAACGTCGGCCGTCTGGCCCAGCGTATACCGCTGCTGCGCCCCTGCACGCCGAAAGGCATCATGACGCTGCTGGAAAGCACCGGTGTCGATCTGTACGGCCTCGATGCCGTGGTGGTCGGCGCGTCCAACATCGTCGGTCGCCCGATGGCCATGGAACTGCTACTGGCTGGCTGCACCGTGACCGTCACCCACCGCTTCACCAAGGACCTCGCCGGCCACGTCGGCCGTGCCGATCTGGTAGTGGTTGCCGCCGGCAAGCCGGGCCTGGTCAAGGGTGAGTGGATCAAGGAAGGCGCCATCGTTATCGACGTGGGCATCAACCGCCAGGAAGACGGCAAGCTGGTAGGCGATGTGGTGTACGAAACCGCCCTGCCCCGCGCGGGCTGGATCACCCCAGTACCCGGGGGTGTCGGCCCGATGACCCGTGCGTGCCTGCTGGAAAATACGCTGTATGCGGCAGAAACGCTGCACGGCTAATAACCCGCCGTACTGAAAAAGCCCTGCCTTATAGCAGGGCTTTTTAATGCCCGCATAAAACCCGTTTTTTGTTAGTTTTTAAGCACTTTCGTCTGGTTCTCGAAGAACATTCGACAGTTTCTGATCCATACTCCTAAAATGTAACGGCATTTGTCATAAAACCCGTTCCCAAACGGTATTTCCTTACTTTTTAGCGAGTTCATCCGCGTGAAAATTCGTCTCTCTATTGTCAGCCTATTTTTCGCATTTACAGGCACCTTCGCGCACGCAGCCGAAACCACCTTGGCCCCGCGTGATACCTCCAAACTGCAAATCGCTTCCGGCAGCGCCATGCTGGTCGACTTGCAGACCAACAAAGTCATCTATTCCAGCAACCCCGATGTCGTGGTGCCCATTGCTTCCGTGAGCAAGCTGATGACCGGCCTGATCGTGCTGGAAGCCAAGCAAAACATGGATGAGTACATCGATATCAACATCAAAGACACGCCGGAAATGAAAGGCGTGTTCTCCCGGGTGAAAATCGGCAGCGAAATGCCCCGCAAGGAAATGCTGCTGATCGCCCTGATGTCCTCGGAAAACCGTGCTGCTGCGAGCCTGGCGCACCACTACCCGGGCGGCTATCCGGCCTTTATCGCCGCAATGAACGCCAAAGCCAAGGCGCTGGGCATGACCAGCACTCACTACGTCGAGCCTACCGGCCTGTCGATTCACAACGTGTCCACCGCCCGTGACCTGAGCAAGCTGTTGGCCGCCGCGCGCAAGTACCCGCTGCTCAGCCAACTGAGCACCACCAAAGAAAAGACCGTGTCATTCCGCAAACCCAAC
Organism: Pseudomonas sp. O39; assembly: GCF_045447295.1. Lineage (NCBI taxonomy): Bacteria > Pseudomonadati > Pseudomonadota > Gammaproteobacteria > Pseudomonadales > Pseudomonadaceae > Pseudomonas > Pseudomonas sp. O39. The sequence goes on along the minus strand of NZ_JBJGXV010000007.1, from coordinate 102,459 downwards.
TACACCCTGGGTTTCTCCAACACCGACCACCTGATCAACCGTGCCAAATGGGATATCAAACTGACCAAGACCGGCTTCACCAACCAGGCCGGCCACTGCCTGGTACTGGTAACCAGCATGGGTAACCGCCCGGTGTCGTTGGTAATCCTTGATGCTTTCGGCAAGTTCACCCACTTCGCCGATGCCACGCGTATCCGCAATTGGGTTGAGACCGGCAGCAGCGGTTCGGTGCCGGACGTCGCCTTGCGCTATAAGGCTGACAAGAACCTGAAGAATCGCCCGAACGCTGCCGAAGTCCGTCGCTGAACCACGCAGTTCGAAGAGGGGAGCTGGCTTGTGTGGGAGCTGGCTTGCCTGCGATGGCGGCAACGCGGTGCAACAGATAACCGAGTTGCCTGCATCGCGGGCAAGCGCGCTCGCACATTTTTGAACCTTGGGTACGTTACTTCCTTTCTGCCAGCACCTTGAGTGCCTGCGCCGCCGACTGCTCCTGACCGGCCTGTGCCGTAGCATTGGCAGCCTCTCGCCAGCGCTGCGCATCTACATTTGCCGGCAACTGGCTCGGACGCTGGGTCAGGATGCCCCAGTGACCGGCACTCTTCCACGCCGACTCAAAATCGCTGAAGCTCATCAACAAACGTCGATCCTTGCCCGAGCGCAGCAGCACGGTGCTCTTCTGCTGATTGAATCCCACCACCACGACGTACCGCGCGCCGGACCAAAAGCTTGAGTCGATCCGCGCCATCACCGGGTAACCCGCGGCCACCTGTTCCAGTACCGCCGTGAGCCTGGTATCCAGCGGGTACACCATCAGCCCGTATTCGCGCGCGAGTACCTGCATGTTGCGCTCAAGATCAGCTTCACCGCCAGGCAAGTGCAGCGGTTTATCCAGCAAGCCGGGTGTCATGACAATGCCTTGTTGCGACAGCATGCTGGCTAAAGCCGATGGACCGCTCAGGTAAGCCTCACTGCGAAAGGCCGGCACCCCGGTGAGTTCGACACGCTCCGGCAAGCCCGCCAGTTTCGACGGGTGCCCAGAGCAGGCGGCAAGCCCGAAGGCGCATGCCAGGAGCAAAGAGGTTTTAACGTTCGAACGTAACCGCAATTTTTTACTCTCTTGATCAACGGCCGGTGAGGGCCCTGATCATAGCCCAATCGCGTTTAGGTAACAGAGAGGGGGTGCGGATATAGCAAACAAGTTGGATGGACTCGACCATTGGTCAATAGCACGCAACCGCCAGCTAGCTAGACTGTCCATTGAGAAGACTGTGTGTGCCCCCAGTGGGGCGAAAGGAGGCCCGAATGAGCCTTGCAACAACGATTTTCCTGTTGGTCTGCGGTTGGCTGGCGGTGTCCAGCGCCATGTTGTGGGGCGTGATGCGCGTGACTCGCCGGCATCATCACCCCCACGTCAACCCTGCTGCACCGGCCAAGCCCCACAAGGCGGCGGTGCACCACGCTTAGCCAGGCATGCAACTGAAGTCTTGAGTCGCCGCGACTTCCTTGCCGTGACCGTCCTTGAGGACGGCACGTACGGTGGTGCCCAGGCTCGACTCCACCAAGGTGTAGTGCTCACCTGCCTTGAAGTTCTTGTACTCGACCCGGCCCTGGCAGTCTTGCTGGTTGTCGTCGCCCGCCTCCTCTTCAAATAACGTCACGTCCAGACGGTGGTCGCCCGGGGTCACTTCAAAGTAGCGGCCGTCATCCACACGTTTGCCATCGACGCGCTCAGCCATCAGGTCGTTCGGTGCTTCTTCTTTCAAACCAATCCACGCTTCGCTCGGGTCAGCCTTGGGCAGCGGGCCGGCACAGGCCGACAACAACAAAACAGCACCGAGGGCGGGAATCAACAGCAGGGGTTTAAGTGTTTTAAATGACATGGCAGGGCTCCAAAAAACAACGTTGTCCGGATCTGAAAAGTGTCGAGTCCGATGGATGACAAGCTTGGAGACCCACCCTTTGTAGAACAAATGAATACATATGAAACGATCTTCAGCCGTTAACTAAATGTTCCTTCACTTGGCTGAAAGGTGCGTGTTAGGTGGGTCGGGCAAGACTGCCGGGGTTTGCAATCCTGTTCTCCGGAGGTTCACGCATGCTCGGGCTGGTAAAGACCGCACTGCAAAAGCCGTACACGTTTATCGTGTTGGCCATATTCATCTGCATCGTCGGGCCGATGGCGGCCCTCAGAACCCCTACGGATGTTTTCCCCGACATCGGCATCCCTGTGGTCGCCGTGGTCTGGCAGTACAACGGCCTGTCACCGGACGCCATGGCCGGTCGGGTGATCTACACCTATGAACGCTCCCTGAGCACCACCGTTAACGACATCGAACACATCGAATCGCAATCGCTGCCCGGCATGGGCATCGTGAAGATCTTCTTCCAGCCCGGCGTGGATATCCGCACCGCCAACGCCCAAGTGACGGCGGTTTCACAAACCGTGCTCAAGCAGATGCCGCCGGGCATCACGCCGCCGCTGATTCTCAACTACAGCGCCTCCACGGTGCCCATCCTGCAGATGGCGTTCTCCAGCCCCAGCCTCTCGGAAGCCAAGACCCGCGACCTGGTGCAGAACAATATCCGCCTGCCCTTGAGTGCCCTGCCCGGCCTGGCCATGCCCACGCCAATGGGCGGCAAGCAACGCCAGATCACCCTCGACCTCGACCCCCAGGCTCTGGCCGCAAAAGGCTTGTCGGCGCAGGACGTGGGTAACGCCCTGGCATTGCAGAACCAAATCATCCCGGTGGGCACCGCCAAACTCGGCCCCAACGAATACACGATCCTGCTCAACAACAGCCCCAAAGCGATTGACGAGCTGAACGACCTGCCGATCAAGACCGTCGACGGCGCCATCATCACCATTGGCCAAGTGGCCCACGTGCGTGACGGCTCGCCGCCACAGACCAACATCGTGCGCGTCGACGGTCACCGCGCAGTACTCATGCCGGCCTTGAAAAACGGCAGCATCTCGACCCTGTCGATCATCGACGGCATCCGCCAGATGCTGCCGCGTATCAACGAAACCCTGCCGCCGTCGCTGAAAACTTCGCTGTTGGGTGACGCCTCGGTGTTCGTTAAGCAGTCGGTAGGCAGCGTGGCTCAGGAAGGCATCATCGCCGCGCTGCTGACCAGTGCGATGATCCTGCTCTTTCTCGGCAGCTGGCGCTCGACGCTGATCATCGCCGCGTCGATTCCCCTCGCGGTGCTGTCGGCCATCGCGCTGCTGGCCGTCACCGGGCAAACCCTCAACGTGATGACCCTAGGCGGGCTGGCGTTGGCGGTGGGGATTCTGGTGGACGACGCCACAGTGACCATCGAAAACATCAACTGGCACCTGGAGCAAGGCAAGGCGGTGAAGACCGCGATCCTCGACGGCGCCGCGCAAATTGTCGGCCCGGCGTTCGTCTCGCTGCTGTGCATCTGCATCGTGTTTGTGCCGATGTTCCTGCTGCAAGGCATCGCCGGTTACCTGTTCCGGCCGATGGCACTCGCGGTGATCTTTGCCATGGCCAGCTCGTTCATCCTTTCGCGCACCCTGGTGCCGACCCTGGCGATGTTTCTGCTCAAGCCGCATACGCCTGAGCAAGGCGCTGGGCATCACCCGGAAGATCAATTCATCAACCACCACGAGGGTGAGCAACACAAGAAACCCCGCAATCGCGCGCTGCAATCGGTGCTGAATTTCCAGCAAGGGTTCGAGCGGCACTTCTCGAATATCCGCGATACCTACCTCGGTCTGTTGACGCTGGCCCTGGGCGCCCGCAAGCGCTTCATCGTCGGTTTCCTGGCCTGCGTGCTGGCGTCGTTCCTGCTGCTGCCGAGCCTGGGCCAGGACTTCTTCCCAGCCACCGACGCCGGCGCCCTCGCCCTTCACGTACGCTTGCCGCTGGGCACACGTATTGAGGAAAGCGCCGCGGCCTTCGACCGGATTGAAGCGCGGATTCGCGAAGTGATCCCGGCCGAAGAACTCGACACCATCGTCGACAACATCGGCATTCCGCTCAGCGGCATCGACATGGCCTACAGCAGCAGCGGCACCATCGGCCCGCAGGATGGCGACATTCAGGTCACCCTGAAAAAGGACCACGCACCGACTGCCGATTACGTCAAAAAACTGCGTGAAGCCTTGCCGGAAAGTTTCCCCGGCAGCCACTTCGCATTCCTGCCTGCGGATATCAGCAGCCAGATCCTCAACTTCGGTGCACCTGCCCCACTCGACGTGAAAATCTCCGGGCGCAGCGATGAAGAAAACCGCGCCTACGCCGTGGAACTTGAACGTCGCCTGCAACACGTGCCGGGCATTGCCGACCTGCGCATCCAGCAGTCCACCGGCTACCCGTCGCTACAAGTTAACGTCGACCGCATGCGCGCCAATGGCCTGGGCATCACCGAGCGTGACGTGACCAACAGCATGGTCGCCTCCCTCGCCGGCAGCTCGCAAACCGCGCCGACCTTTTGGCTCAACCCGGCCAACGGCGTGTCGTATTCGATCGTGGCCGCCACCCCGCAATACCGTCTCGACAGCCTGCCGTCACTGGAAGCCTTGCCGGTGACCGGCGCCGATGGCCAATCACAAATCCTCGGCGGCGTGGCTACCATCTCCCGCGTGCAAAGCCCGGCGGTGGTGACCCACTACAACATCGAACCGACCCTGGACCTGTACGCCAACGTGCAAGGCCGCGACCTCGGCGGCGTGGCCCGCGACGTGCAAAAAGTGCTGGATGACACCGCTTCCATGCGCCCCAAAGGCGCGGTGATCAGCCTGCATGGGCAGATCGATGCGCTGCATGAAGCCTTCAGTGGTTTGAGCTTCGGCCTGCTCGGCGCCGTGGTGCTGATCTACCTGCTGATCGTGGTCAACTTCCAGTCGTGGGCCGACCCGTTTGTGATCATCACCGCGCTGCCCGCAGCGTTGGCGGGGATCGTGTGGATGCTGTTTCTCAGCGGTACCTCGCTGTCGGTGCCCGCCCTCACCGGCGCCATCCTGTGCATGGGCGTGGCCACCGCCAACTCGATCCTGGTGGTGAGCTTCTGCCGTGAACGCCTGGCCGAACATGGCGATGCACTGAAGGCCGCCATGGAGGCCGGTTACACGCGCTTCCGGCCGGTGTGCATGACCGCCCTGGCGATGATCATCGGCATGCTGCCGCTGGCGATTTCCGAGGAGCAGAACGCCCCGCTTGGCCGTGCCGTTATCGGTGGCTTGATCTTCGCCACCGTCGCCACTTTGTTGTTTGTTCCCGTGGTCTTCAGCCTGGTCCACGGTCGTCACCCTACTCGCGCAGCTGCTGGAGAAACCCCACATGTCGTCTGATCACAAACCCTCGCGCAAGCGTCTGATGCTCATGGGTGTCGGCGGCCTGACACTGGCCGCACTGTTGGTCGCCAACGGCCTGCACGCCCGCACGATGCACGAACAGTCGGTCACCGCCTGGACCGAAACCGCCGCCATCCCGCAAGTGATGGTGTTCCAACCGAAACAAAACGTGGCCGGTGACACCTTGCGCCTGCCCGCACACCTCGAGGCCTGGAGCAAGGCGCCGATTCACGCGCGGGTCAGCGGCTACTTGAAAGACTGGAAAGCCGACATCGGTACCCAAGTCAAAGCCGGGCAAGTCCTCGCCGAAATCGACAGCCCGGACCTCGACCAGCAACTGGCGCAAACCCACGCCCGCCTGGTGCAGGAACAGGCCAATGCACGCCTGGCCGAAACCACCGCCACGCGCTGGCAAAACCTGTTGGCCAGCCACTCGGTGTCGCGTCAGGAGGCCGATGAAAAAACCTCCAACGCCGCCGCAGCCAAGGCCAACGCCGAGGCGGCGGCTGCCGACTATGCGCGGCTGTCCGCCCTGGAAAGCTACAAGACCATTCGCGCACCGTTCGCCGGTACCATCACCGCGCGCAACACCGATATTGGCCAGTTAATCAAGGCCGACACCGACAGCGATCCCGAGCTGTTCAACATCGCCGACACTCATCAGTTGCGCCTCTACGTGCCGGTGCCGCAGAACTACGCGGCGGTCATCCACCCCGGCCTCGAAGCCGAACTGACCGTGCCCGAGCACCCCGGCGAGCACTTCAAGGCGCACCTGATCGGCGACTCCACCGCCATCGACCGCCGCTCCGGCACCTTGCTCGCCCAGTTCGTGGCCGACAACCCCAACGGCGAATTGCTGCCCGGCGATTACGCCGAAGCCACCTTGCCGATTCCAGCGGACACCCATGGCGTGAGCATCCCGGCCAGCGCCCTGATCTTCCGCGCCCAGGGCACCCAGGTCGCGGTGCTGGATGCGCAGAACCATGTGCACTTGCAAGACATCCACATCGGCCTGGACCTCGGCGAGCGCCTGGTAATCGACCAAGGCCTGAAACCCGCCGACCGCGTCGTCGATAACCCGCCCGACGCCCTGCGCGAAGGCGACCCCGTGCAGCTGGCCGACGCCGGAGGTGCGCATGCGCCCAAGGCTTAAACCCCTCGCGGCGTTAGTGCTGCTGGCCTTGCAGGGTTGCTCGCTGGCGCCCACTTACACAGTGCCATCGGTCGACCTCCCGGCCGGCTACCGCGAACAGACCAGCGATGGCCCGTGGCACAGTGCGCAACCGTCCGACCAACTGGCGCCCGAATGGTGGAAGCTCTACAACGATTCGCGCCTCAACGACCTGCAACAACAACTGCTCAAGGCCAACCCGGACCTGGCGGCAGCGCTGGCGCACTTCGATGCGTCCCAGGCCTATGCCAGCCAGTTACATGCCGGGTTATTCCCACAGATTACCGCCAGCGCGCAGCCGTTGCGCCAGCGTCAATCGGATTCGCGGCCGCTGCGAGGTGATACGCAGCCGTCGGTCTACAACAGCAATACGGCGGGCTTTTCGTTGAGCTATGACCTGGACCTGTGGGGCAAAATCCGCAACCAGGTCGCGGCCGGTGATGCCCAGGCGCAAGCCTCCGGGGATGACCTGGCGGTGGCGCGCCTGAGCCTGCAGCATCAATTGGCAACGCTGTATGTGCAGCTCAATGGGCTGGATGCACAGAGCCGGATTCTGAACAGCTCGCTGGATGATTTCAGCCAGGCGTTGCAACTGACGCGTAGTCGTTATGAGGGCCAGATTGCCTCGGAGCTGGACCTGACCCGCGCGCAAAATCAACTGGCCGAAGCCAAGGCGCAACTGGACGAGGTGCGCGGCCAGCGCAACCTGACCGAGCATGCGATTGGTGAGCTGGTGGGTGTCGCAGCCGGCGACTTCAGGTTGCCGGCGAGTCAGCAATTGATCGCGTTGCCGGGGATTCCCTCTCAACTGCCGAGCCACCTGCTGCAACGTCGTCCGGACATTGCCGCGGCGGAACGCCGGGTGTTCGCAGCCAACGCGAATATCGGCGTGGCGAAAGCCGCGTGGTATCCGGATTTCAGTTTGACCGGATTGATTGGCGGCCAGACACAAGGGGTTGGCAATCTGCTGTCCGCCGGTAATCGTTATTGGGCGCTGGGGCCGCTGGTTAATTTGCCGATCTTTGACGGTGGACGCTTGAGTGCCAATGAGCGTCAGGCCAAGGCCGAGTTTGAAGAGGCTTCGGCGCAGTACCGCAGCCATGTACTGAAAGCCGTGCGCGAGGTGGAAGATAACCTGGCGCAACTGCGCGACTTGCAGCAGGAAGCGCAAGATGAACAAGCGGCGGCGGATGCGGCGCAGCACACGCAGTCACTGGCGATGAACAGCTATCAGGCGGGAGCGGTGAGTTACCTGGATGTGGTGACGGCGCAGACGGCGGCGTTGCAGGCACAGAGGACGTTGCAGGCGGTGCAGACCCGGCAACTGCAGGCGAGTGTAGGGTTAGTGACGGCACTTGGCGGCGGCTGGCAACCCGGCGCCTGATAAATGTGGGAGGGGGCTTGCTCCCTCCCACATCAATACTGCGTTAGACACACAATGTATGAACACCGCTGCCCCCTGTGGGAGGGGGCTTGCTCCCGTTAGCGACCTCTGAGACACATCCTGCCAAAAACCTGTCGACCATCCTCGCAACACCAGATCTAGCCTCTCAACACACCCCCTGAGAGAGGCCAAGGAATGCCTGAACTACCCGCTTCACACCGTTTGCGCATCGGTCGATTCAGCGAACCAAACCGTACCTACCTGATCACCACCAACACTCACGAACGCACACCGATATTCAGCGACTTCCACCTCGGTCGCTTGGTTGTCTGGCAATTGCGGGTCGCCCAGCACCAAGGGCTGGCAAACTCCCTGGCATGGGTAATCATGCCGGACCATTTCCATTGGCTGCTGGAACTGCAAAAAGGCTCGCTGGCGGACCTGATGTGTCAGGTGAAGTCTAAAAGCACGCGAAACGTTAACGGCGTCACTGGGCGCAAAGGACGGATTTGGCAGGAAAGCTTCCATGACCGGGCGCTACGCAAGGAAGACGACTTGGTGAAAATGGCCAGGTATGTGGTAGCCAATCCATTGCGGGCGGGATTAGTGAAGAAGATTGGCGACTATCCGTTGTGGGATGCGATTTGGGTATAGGTCGAGACCGAGTCGCCCCTATCGGGAGCAAGCCCCCTCCCACATTTTCCTACGGCATTTCAGGCAGACCGTTTGCCGCTGGCGATCATTGGGCAAGCCTGCTCCCACATCTTGATCAATATTCGACAGGACAAGGCGATCAATTGTGGGAGGGGGCTTGCTCCCGATGGCGGTGGGTCAGTTAGCTCAGCCGTAGCTGATACTCCGCTATCGGGAGCAAGCCCCCTCCCACATTTTCCTACGGCATTTCAGGCAGCCCGTTTGCCGCTGGCGATCATTGGGCAAGCCTGCTCCCACATTTTGATCAATATTCGACAGGACAAAGCGATCAATTGTGGGAGGGGGCTTGCTCCCGATGGCGATGGGTCAGTCAGCTTATCTGTAGCTGATACTCCGCTATCGGGAGCAAGCCCCCTCCCACATTTACTTACGGCATTTCAGGCAGCCAGTTTGCCGCTGGCGATTGCCGCCGAAGCAGCCACCATTGCCCTTAACAACACCGCACACCCTGCCGCCAGGTCATCCGGTGCGGCGTTCTCGATTTCGTTGTGGCTGATGCCGCCTTCACAGGGCACAAAGATCATCCCGGCCGGGCCGAGTTCGGCGACGAAGATCGCGTCGTGCCCTGCCCCGCTGACGATGTCCATGTTCGACAGCCCCAACCCATTCGCCGCGTCACGCACAGCGTCCACGCAGCCTTTGTCGAAATACAGCGGCGGGAAGTCGGCGGTGGGTTCCATTTCAAAACTCAAGCCGTGCTTGGCGCAGGTGTCGTCAATCACCTTGCGCACCTCGGCAATCATCGAATCCAGCCGCGTCGGTTCCAGATGACGAAAGTCCAGGGTCATGCGCACTTCACCCGGGATCACATTGCGCGAGCCAGGATAGGCCTGCAAACAACCCACGGTGCCGCACGCATGCGGCTGATGCCCCAACGCCGCCGCATTCACGGCAGCCACCACTGCTGCCGCGCCCACCAGAGCATCCTTGCGCAGGTGCATCGGCGTCGGCCCCGCATGGGCTTCAACGCCGCGCAGTTTGAGGTCGAACCACTTCTGCCCCAAGGCCCCCAACACCACGCCGATGGTTTTCTTCTCATCCTCAAGAATCGGGCCTTGTTCGATATGGGCCTCGAAATAGGCGCCGACCTTGTGCCCGCTCTCCGGCCGCGTGCCCGCATAGCCAATCGCATTCAATGCATCGCCCACGCTGACTCCGTCCACGTCGACTTTGGCCAGGGTATCGGCCAGGGTGAATTTCTCGGCGAATACGCCCGAGCCCATCATGCACGGCGGGAAGCGAGAGCCTTCCTCGTTGGTCCACACCACCACTTCCAGCGGCGCCTCGGTTTCGACGTTGAGGTCGTTGAGGGTGCGCAGCACCTCGACACCTGCCAACACGCCGAAGCACCCATCGAATTTACCGCCCGTGGGCTGAGTATCGATATGGCTGCCGGTCATCACCGGTGGCAGGTTGGGATTGCGTCCCGGGCGGCGCGCGAAGATGTTGCCGATGCCGTCGACGGTCACGGTGCAACCGGCCTCCTCACACCACTGCACGAACAGATCGCGAGCCTTGCGATCAAGGTCGGTGAGGGCCAGGCGGCATACGCCGCCCTTGGGCGTTGCGCCGAGCTTGGCCAGGTCCATCAGGGATTGCCACAAGCGGTCGCGGTTGATGTGCTGATGGGTGGATTGCAGAACGTCCAGGGCAGCGTTCATGGGGATCTCCTCAGGCTACATTTCTTATAAATTGACTCGATTCCAGCACTGGAATGAGGTCATCCATGTGGGAGCGGGCTTGCTCGCGAATGCAGTCGGTCAGCGACTGATGTGCTGACTGACTCATCGCTTTCGCGAGCAAGCCCACTCCCACATTTGGCTTGCATTTCAACCTTTTATAGCGGTGTTTTCAGCGCCACCGGGCTGGCTCTGCGCTTGGCATTCAGCCCGTAGTACAACAAACCGCCCAACGCCGAACCGGTGAACCAGCCGTAGCTGTAGAACCAGCTGAAGGCATCGCTGCCCAACGACAACAGGGTCAGCACCACCGGCACGCCGAAGGCGACAAAGCCACTCCAGTTCCACGCCGGGTACACGTCATCGCGGTACAGGCCGGCCAGGTCCAACTGCTGTTTGCGGGTGATGAAGTAGTCCACCACCATGATCCCGGCAATCGGCCCCAAGAGGCTTGAGTAACCCAGCAACCAGTTGGAATAGACGGTCTCCAGGCTGACATTCGAAACGATCAGCCCGAGTTTTTTCAGCAACTCATGCCCCATCAGCGCCAGACCGACCAGACCGGTAAGGATCACCGCCGTGGTGCGATTGATCAGCTTGGGCGCGATGTTCTGGAAGTCGTTGGTGGGCGAGACGATGTTGGCTGCAGTGTTGGTGGACAACGTGGCGATGATGATCAGCAGCATGGCAATGGCCACCCACACCGGGCTCTGGATATGCCCGATCAGCGTCACCGGATCAGAGACGCTGACACCCACCAGTTTCACCGACGCGGCGGTCATGATCACGCCGAGGGCGGCGAACAGGAACATGGTCAGCGGCAGGCCGAAAATCTGCCCGAGGATCTGGTCTTTCTGGCTTTTGGCGTAGCGGCTGAAGTCCGGAATATTCAGCGACAAGGTGGCCCAGAAGCCCACCATCGCAGTCAGTCCCGCCATGAAGTAGCCGGTGAGACTCGCGCCTTCGGGGCGCTTGGGTGGAATCGCCATCAACTCGCTGAGCGATACATTCGGCATCGCCCAAACCAGCAGGCCAATCCCCACCGCCACCAACAACGGCGCCGACAGCGTTTCCAGGCGCTTGATCGACTCGGCGCCGCGCAGCACCACCCACAAATTCAGGGTCCAGAAAATCATGAAGCCGATCACTTCACCGGTGCCGCCGAGGGCTTTCCAACCCTCGAAAATCGAGCCCAGAAACAGGTGAATCGCCAACCCGCCAAACATCGTCTGAATACCAAACCAGCCACACGCCACCAGCGCCCGAATCAGACACGGCACGTTGGAACCGAGAATGCCAAAGGAGGAACGCAGCAATACCGGAAACGGAATGCCGTACTTGGTGCCGGGAAACGCGTTAAGGGTCAGCGGAATCAGCACCACGATATTGGCCAGCAGGATCGCCATCAGTGCCTCGCCCACCGACAACCCGAAGTAGGCGGTGAGCACCCCACCCAACGTATAGGTGGGCACGCAAATCGACATCCCGACCCACAGCGCGGTGATGTGCCATCTGTTCCAGGTGCGTTCGTGCACCTTGGTCGGTGCCATGTCGTGGTTGTAGCGAGGGCTGTCGAGGACGTCGGGGCCGGCGTCGAGTTCGTACAGGCCGTTGCGCTCAATGACTTGCGATCTGTTCTGTTGCATGGCCGCTCCACGGTTTTTTCGAATTATTTTTGCTCACCCCACGCTAAGTGCGGGGTGGCCGGAGTACCTCGTAAACAACATGACATCACGGGTCCGGCCAGCCGCCACTGCACTCAATAACCGTGCCGACAACCGCCCCTGAACCCGCACCGCTTATATAACCTGCTGATGTTTATCAGCTTTATGCCCTTACCCGATTGCCCCCTCGGTACTGTCCGCGCGACTCAGGCTAAATAACGCAGACGTTGTCCGACGCCTCAGGGCTCAATCTGGTGCAACACAATTATTTTTATTTCCCGCCCTCGTCAAGGGGCATGTCTCAAGCGTCTGATTTGCAATAAGAAATGTTGCTCAAATTGATAACCTGTCAAGTGCGTCAAAATGGTGAGAGGCCGCTACATTTTGGTGAATTATATTTATTATTCTTATTAATCAATATCTTATATTCGATATAAGCTTATAAAAAATGTTCTTGCTCATTATAAAAACTCGGGCTAGTTTCTATTCCTGTCACCGATGACAGGTTTTGACCGACCATCGGCAAGCAGCACTACAACACTTAGAACTGGCACAAGCCGGTCAAGCCTGTGAGGAACTCGACATGTCGCTGTTGATCCGTGGCGCCACCGTTATTACCCATGATGAAAGTTACTGCGCCGATGTTTTATGCGCAGGCGGTCTCATTCGCGCTATTGGCACGGGGCTGGATGTTCCCGCCGGCACTGAGGTACTCGACGGCAGCGGCCAATACCTGATGCCCGGCGGCATCGACCCCCACACCCATATGCAATTGCCCTTCATGGGCACCGTGGCCAGTGAGGACTTTTTCAGCGGCACGGCGGCAGGCCTTGCAGGGGGCACCACGTCGATCATCGATTTCGTGATCCCCAACCCGCAGCAGTCCTTGATGGAAGCCTTTCACCAGTGGCGCGGCTGGGCGGAAAAATCCGCTTCCGACTACGGCTTCCACGTGGCGATCACGTGGTGGAGCGAGCAAGTGCGCGAGGAAATGGCCGAGCTGGTCAGCCACCATGGCATCAACAGCTTCAAGCATTTCATGGCCTACAAGAACGCGATCATGGCGGCTGACGACACCCTGGTCGCGAGCTTTGAACGTTGCCTGGAATTGGGCGCAGTGCCCACCGTGCATGCGGAAAACGGCGAGTTGGTGTACCACCTGCAACGCAAATTGATGGCCCAGGGCATCACCGGGCCGGAAGCGCACCCGCTGTCGCGCCCGTCCCAGGTGGAAGGTGAAGCGGCCAGCCGCGCGATCCGCATCGCCGAGACGATCGGTACGCCGCTGTACTTGGTGCATGTATCAACCAAGGAAGCACTGGACGAAATCACCTACGCCCGTAGCAAGGGCCAGCCGGTGTACGGCGAAGTGCTCGCCGGCCACTTGCTGCTGGACGATAGCGTCTACCAGCACCCCGACTGGCAAACCGCTGCGGGCTACGTGATGAGCCCGCCATTCCGCCCGCGCGGGCACCAGGAAGCGCTGTGGCACGGCCTGCAATCGGGCAACCTGCACACCACCGCCACCGATCACTGCTGCTTCTGCGCCGAGCAAAAAGCCGCCGGTCGCGACGATTTCAGCAAGATCCCCAACGGCACTGCCGGTATCGAAGACCGCATGGCGCTGCTGTGGGATGAAGGCGTGAACACCGGGCGCTTGTCGATGCAGGAGTTTGTCGCGCTGACGTCGACCAATACCGCAAAAATCTTCAACCTCTACCCGCGTAAAGGTGCGATCCGCGTGGGAGCCGATGCGGATCTGGTGCTGTGGGACCCCCAGGGCACGCGCACGATTTCCGCCAAGACCCACCACCAGAACGTCGACTTCAACATCTTCGAAGGCAAGACCGTGCGCGGCGTGCCGAGCCACACCATCAGCCAGGGCAAGCTGGTCTGGGCCGATGGCGATTTGCGCGCCGAACGCGGTGCCGGCCGCTATGTGGAACGACCCGCGTACCCGTCGGTGTTTGAGCAGTTGAGCAAGCGGGCGGAGCATTCCAGGCCCACTGCCGTAAAACGCTGAGACCGCCAATCGCGGGCAAGCCCGCTCCCACATTTGATCGGGTTCACACATTCCAAATGTGGGAGCTGGCTTGCCTGCGATGGCGCCAGCACAGGCAACAAAGATGCCCGCTAGAGGCAATCCAAAAAAAAACCGTGAGGCCAAAACCGTGATCCAGACCCTGACCCACCTCCCCCATCCCCACGAAGATGGGGCGACTCTCGCCAGCCATTTCACCGACCTGGCGCCGCCGCTCAACGCCCGCCAGGCACAATTGGAAGCCTCGCGCTGCCTGTATTGCTACGACGCGCCCTGCGTGAATGCGTGCCCCAGCGAGATCGATATCCCGTCGTTCATCCGCAATATCCACACCGAAAACGTACAGGGCGCGGCGCAGAAAATCCTCTCGGCGAATATCCTCGGCGGCAGTTGCGCGCGGGTGTGCCCCACCGAGATCCTGTGCCAGCAAGCCTGCGTGCGTAACAACGCCGAAGAATGCGCGCCGGTGCTGATCGGCCTGCTGCAACGCTACGCCATCGACAACGCGCACTTTAGCGAACACCCGTTCCAACGCGCTGCACCGACCGGCAAACGCATCGCCGTGGTCGGCGCCGGGCCGGCGGGTTTGGCGTGTGCCCATCGCGCCGCCTTGCACGGCCACGACGTGGTGATTTTCGAAGCCAGGGAAAAAGCCGGTGGCCTGAATGAATACGGGATCGCCAAATACAAACTGGTCGATGACTTCGCCCAGAAGGAACTGGATTTCCTCCTGCAGATCGGCGGCATCGAGATCCGCCACGGCCAACGCCTGGGCGACAACCTGACCTTGAGCGAACTGCACCAGCAATTCGATTCGGTGTTCCTCGGCCTGGGCCTCGCCGCCAGCAAACAGCTCGGCTTACCCCACGAGGACGCCCCCGGCCTGCTCGCCGCCACCGACTATATTCGCGAACTGCGCCAGGCCGATGACCTCTCGCAACTGCCTCTGGCCGACCGCTGTATCGTGCTTGGTGCGGGCAATACCGCCATCGACATGGCCGTGCAAATGGCCCGTCTCGGGGCCCGCGACGTGAACCTGGTGTACCGGCGTGGCCTTGCCGACATGGGCGCCACCCAGCATGAACAGGACATTGCCAAAGCCAATCAGGTGCGGCTGCTGACCTGGGCCCAGCCCGATGAGGTCTTGCTCGATGATCAGGGCCACGTACGCGGCATGCGCTTTGCCCGTACACGCATGGAAAACGGTCGACTGCAGCGCACTGGCGAGACCTTCGAGCTGGCCACCGACGCGATCTTCAAAGCCATCGGGCAAGGTTTCGATAACGAGGCGCTGCACGACCCACTGGCCCAGCAACTGCACCGCGTGGGCGAAAGAATTTTCGTCGACGAACACCTGCGCACCAGTATTCCCGGGGTATACGCCGGCGGCGATTGCGTCAGCCTCGGCCAGGACCTCACGGTACAAGCGGTGCAACACGGCAAACTGGCCGCCGAAGCCATGCACGCCCAACTCATGCTGAATGTGGAGGCTGCGTAATGGCCGATCTCTCGATTGTGTTCGCCGGTATCAAAGCCCCCAACCCGTTCTGGCTGGCCTCCGCGCCGCCCACCGACAAGGCCTACAACGTGGTCCGCGCTTTCGAAGCGGGCTGGGGCGGCGTGGTGTGGAAAACCCTCGGTGAAGACCCGGCGGCGGTCAACGTGTCGTCACGCTACTCGGCGCATTACGGCGCCAACCGTGAAGTGCTGGGCATCAACAATATCGAGCTGATCACCGACCGTTCCCTGGAGATCAACCTGCGGGAAATCACCCAGGTCAAAAAGGACTGGCCCGACCGCGCGCTGATCGTGTCGTTGATGGTGCCCTGCGTTGAAGAATCCTGGAAAAACATCCTGCCGTTGGTGGAGGCCACCGGCTGCGACGGCATCGAGCTCAACTTCGGCTGCCCCCACGGTATGCCCGAACGTGGCATGGGCGCGGCGGTGGGCCAAGTGCCGGAGTATGTGGAACAGGTGACGCGCTGGTGCAAGACGTATTGCTCGCTGCCGGTGATCGTCAAGCTCACGCCGAATATCACCGACATTCGCGTGGCCGCGCGCGCTGCATATCGCGGGGGTGCGGATGCAGTGTCGTTGATCAACACCATAAACTCCATCACCAGCGTGGACCTTGAACGCATGGTCGCCCTGCCGATAGTCGGCACCCAAAGTACCCATGGCGGTTATTGCGGCTCGGCGGTGAAGCCGATCGCCTTGAACATGGTCGCGGAAATCGCTCGCGACCCACAGACCCAGGGCCTGCCCATCTGCGGGATTGGCGGCATCGGCAACTGGCGCGACGCGGCGGAATTCGTCGCCCTGGGTTGCGGCGCAGTGCAGGTGTGCACGGCGGCGATGCTGCATGGGTTTCGAATTGTCGAGGAGATGAAGGATGGGCTGTCGCGGTGGATGGACAGCCAAGGCTACAAAAGCTTGCAGGAATTTTCCGGGCGGGCGGTGGGCAATACCACGGACTGGAAGTACCTGGACATCAACTATCAGGTGATCGCCAAGATTGATCAGGCCGCGTGTGTTGGCTGTGGACGTTGCCATATTGCCTGTGAGGACACGTCGCACCAGGCCATCGCCAGCTTGAAACAGGCGGATGGCACGCACAAATACGAAGTGATTGACGATGAGTGCGTGGGCTGCAATTTGTGCCAGATCACCTGCCCGGTGGCCGATTGCATTGAGATGGTGCCGATAGAGACGGGTAAACCGTTTTTGAATTGGACGCAGGACCCGCGTAATCCTTACCGGGAGGCGGTGTAGCTTCTTGGACCGCCTTCGCGAGCAAGCCCGCTCCCACATTCGACTGCACTGCTTCAGACAAAACGCGGTCAACTGTGGGAGCGGGCTTGCTCGCGAAGGGGCCCTAAGCCTCACCACACCTCTTAAGGCTCCAACCCAATCCCCCGCAGAATCACCCCCGTCACCGTCTGGATCGCTTTCTCAAACTGCATATCCGACAACGGCTGGTGATCATTCAGAATTTTCACCTGGTGATCAAAGTCCGCATAGTGTTGGGTCGACGCCCAAATCATATACAGCAAGCTCGACGGTTCCACTGGCAGGATGCGTTTGTCCTCGACCCACTGGCGAATTTTCGCTTCCTTCATCTTGGCCCAGTCATACAGGCTTTCGTCCAGCGCCTCACCCAGTGTCGGCGCGCCGTGGATGATTTCATTGGCCCAGACTTTCGAGCCATACGGCCGCGTACGCGAGCGCTGCATCTTGGCGCGGATGTAGCTGCTGAGCACCACCCGTGGGTCATCGAAGGTTTCAAAGCTCAGGGCATCCTGCTTCCACAGCTCCAGCAGGTCGAACAGCACCGCGCTGTACAGCTCGCTTTTGGTGGTGAAGTAGTAATGCAGGTTGGAGCGCGGCAGTTGCACTTCTTCGGCGATGTCAGCCATGGCGGTGCTGCCATAGCCTTTCTCAGCGAAGATTTTCTCCGCCGCCAGCAGGATTTTTTCGACGTTGACCCGACGAATGCTGATCTTGTGATTGCCCATAGATGCTGGAAGCCCACTCACTGTTATATGCAATTTACCTTCGACACATCAAACCCCTACCGCTCTTGCTCTGCGCGTTCCCACGAACGTGTGCGCCGCGAGCGTTATAAGCGTGCTGTAAAGGCATCGCGTGATGAATGCCCTCCATCACATCACGAACCGCCTCATTAGGCTACACGCCATCATGAGGTGCCGAGCAGATCGCTCGACTGCGCAACGGTGGCGCTGGCCTTTGAACGCCGTTGATCGACAGATCGGGCTTGGCGCCTGAAAGTCTGCAGGATTCCTCGGCAACGTCCTTCGCGATCGGGCTATGATCGGCGAATCTGAACCGGACGCCCCTGACCTATGGCCGTTGACCTGCAAGCCCTCTATCCAAAGTTGATACACCTGATGCTGGACACGGTGTTCGTGGTCGACAGCGATAACCTGATCGTCTTTGTGAGTGATGCCTGTGAAGCGCTGCTCGGTTACCGTGCCGACGAACTGACCGGCACACTCATTACCGACTACATGCACCCAGAAGAACTGCCGCGCACCCGGGCCTCGATCGTGCGGGTCATGAACGGCCAGCCTCACGTCGACTTCCGCAACCGCTATATCCGCAAGAACGGCAGTGTCGTACATATCCTGTGGGCGGCATTCTGGTCCGAAGAAGTCGGTGCGCGGATCGGTGTTGCGAGGGACGTAACGGCCCTCACACAGGCTGAGGAAGAGTTACGGTTCCTTGCCCATCATGATCCGCTGACGGCCCTCACCAACCGCTCACTGTTCAATGATGGGCTGGCGTCGGCCCTGCAAGCAGCACAGCGCCACACCACCACGTTTGCGTTGCTGTTTCTGGACGTCAATGACTTTAAGGGCATCAACGACGTGCATGGCCATGCCGTGGGCGATCGGGTGCTCTGTGTGATCGCACGACGGCTGGAACGCTGCGTACGCGAGAGCGACCTGGTGGCCCGGATGGGCGGGGATGAATTCACGGTGCTGCTGACGGATATCCAATCGCAAGAAGCTGTTTGCGCGAAAGTGGCGCAGATACTCGCGGTCATGGCCGAACCGCTGGGCGCCGAGTTTGACGGGGTAAAAATGCCGTCTTGCAGTGTGGGTGTGGCGTTTTATCCGGCGAACGGTGAGGACGCCGATACGCTGCTCAGCCACGCAGACAGCGATATGTACCGGATAAAAAGGCAGCGCTTTGCCGTGAAGTGACGAACTTCGCGCGGGGCGATCCTCCGACAGCTCCATGGCCTCAAGACTGACGTCGGCTCAGGATCAAGGCGACCGGGCATAATGAAACTTCTTACGCGAACCTTTCCCCCCAAAAACGGATTGGTTAGGATCGCGATCCCCATGAAGGATCATTGCAATGACTACTCGACCTCGCGTGGCCGCCGACGACACCGTGCTGGGAGCACTGTGGGAGCGCTCGGTACGGGCCACCCATGACTTCCTCACTGAGGACGACATTCAACGTTTACTGCCCCTGGTACGCGACACCTACCTGCCGATGCCTGCCATCGACGTGTGGGTGTTCGAGGATAACGCAGGCATCGCCGGTTTTATCGGCACCGGCGGGCACACTGTGGAAATGCTGTTTATCGACCCCGACCGCCGTGGCCAGGGCATCGGCCGGCAATTGCTCGACCATGCCCGCGCACGCCTCGGCACGCTGATCGTGGACGTAAACGAACAAAACCCGCAGGCCGTGGGGTTCTACCTGCACTATGGTTTTATCCAGGTCGCGCGCTCGCCGCTGGATGGCGAGGGCAAACCCTTTCCTGTGCTGCACATGGCATTACCGACTCCCTCCACTGAAGGTACTGAACAATGTTGATCAAGAAAGCCCTGACCACCGTCACTCTGCTCGCTTCTCTGCTGGGCGCCTCGGCGGCATTTGCCCATGCCCACCTGAAAAGCGAAACGCCCGCCGCCGACAGCACTGTCGCAGCGCCCGCGGACTTGCGCCTGACCTTCAGCGAAGGCGTCGAAGCAACCTTCACCAAGGTGTCCCTGAGCAAGGACGGCACCGAAGTCGCGATCAAAGGCCTGGAAACGCCCGACGCCGACAAGAAAACCCTGGTGGTGACGCCTGCCGCCCCACTGGCCGCCGGCACCTACAAAGTGGTGTGGAACGCGGTGTCGGTCGACACCCACAAGAGCAACGGTGAATACAGCTTCAAGGTCGGCCAATAACCCATGGCGACCCTGCTGGTGCTGTGCCGTTTCCTGCATTTCATCGTCGTGCTGTTGATGTTCGGGGCCTGTGTGTTCAGGCCCTGGCTCTTGGGCGCTGAACCGCAGCCGACACTGGACCGGCAGCTGCTGCGCATCACCCGTGCCTTGGCGTGGCTGGGGCTGGGCTCCGGCGTGGCCTGGTTGCTGTTAATCACGGCGAGCATGGCCGGCAGTTGGGATGCGGCCCTGCAACCGGCAACCGTGCAATTGGTGCTGGGCAAAACCTTTTTCGGCCAGGTGTGGGTCTGGCATTTATTGCTGAACCTGCTGCTGGTAATCGTGTTGATCAAACCCTGGCCGGTAGTGCGCCTGCCGGTGAGCGCACTGCTGCTGGCGACGCTGGCCCCCGTTGGCCACGGCGCCATGCTCAATGGGCTGAGCGGGCAATTGCTGATTCTGAACCAGGTGGTGCATTTAGTCTGCGTCGGTGCCTGGCTCGGCGGGCTGTTGTTGCTGGTGTTGATCCTCAGGCAGTCACAATCGCGCGCGCTGCAACCTATCCTCCAACGCTTCAGCGGAGTGGGTTACGCCCTGGTCGCCGGCCTGCTGGTGACGGGTTTGATCAACGTGCGCGTGCTGACCGGGCAGCTGTGGCCCACGCCGCTGTTCAACGGGTTTGCCCTGATTCTGTTGATCAAAGTGCTGCTGGTGCTGGGCATGTTGGCGCTGGCGCTGCTGAACCGGCTACGCATCGAGCATTGCGAGCAACGGCTGGGGAGCTTGAAGGCCAGCGTGATGCTGGAAGGGCTGTTAGGCGTTTGTGCAGTCGCCGCTGTTTCCCTGCTTGGCACCCTTCCTCCGATGGTGATGGCCGGCTGAATTCACGGCACGCTCAAGCCTACCTCGATTACCCACACTGACGCGCCCACTTCAGACCGATCAACACGAAGTCATCGTATAACTTCTGCTTGACACCCCACGAAAACCCCGCAAATATCTCGCCCAATGTTGTACGACGACGTACGACAAATAATAAAAACAACAACCGAAACGGAGCCTCACTGTGAGTCAATTCGCCCGCAATTCCTCCTCGCGTATCGGCCTGATCGGTCTAAGCAGCCTAGCGTTCACTCTTCCCCTCAACGCCCAGGCCGATGGTTTTATCGATGACGCCACGGCCACGCTCAACCTGCGCAACGCCTACTTCAACCGTAACTTCACCAACCCGACCTATCCCCAGGCCAAGGCCGAAGAGTGGACGCAGAACTTCATCCTCGATGCCAAATCGGGCTTCACCCAGGGCACCGTGGGTTTCGGGCTTGATGTGTTGGGGCTGTATTCGCAGAAGCTCGATGGCGGTAAAGGCACCGGGGGCACCCAACTGCTACCGATCGGCAGTGACGGCCGCCCCGCTGACAATTTCGGGCGCCTGGGCGTGGCGCTGAAAACCAAACTGTCGAAGACCGAATTGAAAGTCGGCGAATGGATGCCGGTGCTGCCGATCCTGCGCTCGGACGATGGTCACTCCCTGCCCCAGACCTTTCGCGGTGGCCAGGTCACCTCCAATGAAATCGCCGGGCTGACCCTTTATGGCGGGCAGTTTCGCGGTAACAGCCCGCGTAACGATGGGAGCATGGAAGACATGTTCATGAACGGCAAAGCCGCGTTCACCTCTAACCGTTTCAATTTCGGCGGCGGCGAATACAGCTTCAACGACAAGCACACTCAAGTCGGCGTGTGGTACGCCGAGCTGAGCGATATCTACCAGCAACAGTTTTTCAACCTGACGCACAGCCAGCCCGTGGGCGATTGGACCCTGGGCGCCAACCTCGGTTACTTCAACGGCAAGGAAGACGGTAGTGCCCTGGCCGGAGACTTGAACAACAAGACCCTCTCCGCACTGCTCTCGGCCCGATACAACGGCAACACCTTCTATGTGGGCTTGCAGAAACTGACCGGCGATAGCTTGTGGATGAGGGTTAATGGCACCAGCGGCGGCACCCTGGCCAACGACAGCTACAACTCCAGTTATGACAACGCCAGGGAAAAGTCCTGGCAAGTGCGCCATGACTTCAACTTCGTGGTGCTCGGCATTCCCGGGCTGACCATGATGAACCGCTATATCAGCGGCAGTAACGTACACACCGGTGCGATCACGGATGGCAAGGAATGGGGCCGCGAATCGGAACTGGCCTACACCGTGCAGAGTGGCGCGCTGAAGGATTTGAACGTGCGCTGGAGGAATTCGACCCTGCGTCGGGATTTCAGCAACAATGAATTCGATGAAAATCGGATCTTTATCAGTTACCCGATTTCCTTGTTGTAACTCGGTCAATGTGGGAGCTGGCTTGCCTGCGATAGCGGTGTATCAGTAACCGCAATATCAACTGACCGACCACCATCGCCAGCCAGTTCCCACAATGAGTCACTTGTCATCAGGAAGAACGTTGACAACGTAGGGAATGCAAAACGATACTTTCATCAAGTCATACGACAACCTACAACAACAATGGAACCCTCATGACCACCACCACAACCGCACCTGTTCCATTCAACCGCCTGCTGCTCACCGGTGCCGCCGGCGGGCTGGGTAAAGTCTTGCGCGAACGCCTGCGCCCTTACGCCAAGGTGCTGCGCCTGTCGGACATCGCCAACATGGCCCCGGCCGTCGATGTCGGCGAAGAAGTGCAGCCGTGCGACCTCGCCGATAAACAAGCCGTGCACCATTTGGTAGAAGGCGTCGACGCCATCCTGCATTTCGGCGGCGTTTCGGTAGAGCGTTCGTTCGAAGAAGTGCTCGGCGCGAATATCTGCGGCATTTTCCACATCTATGAAGCCGCCCGCCGCCAGGGTGTAAAGCGCGTGATCTTCGCCAGCTCCAACCATGTGATCGGTTTCTACAAGCAAGGCGAAACCATCGACGCACATTCGCCGCGCCGCCCGGACAGCTACTACGGGTTGTCCAAGTCCTACGGTGAAGACATGGCGAGTTTCTACTTTGATCGCTATGGCATCGAGACCGTGAGCATCCGCATCGGCTCCTCGTTCCCCGAGCCGCAAAACCGCCGGATGATGCACACCTGGCTGAGTTTCGATGACCTGACTCAATTGCTCGAACGTGCGCTGTACACGCCGAACGTCGGCCACACCGTGGTCTATGGCATGTCGGATAACCTCGACACCTGGTGGGACAACCGCTACGCCGCGCACTTGGGTTTTGCGCCCAAGGACACTTCCGAAGTATTCAGGGCGCAGGTCGAAACGCTGCCACCCGTCGCTGCCGATGACCCGGCGAAGCGCTATCAAGGCGGCGCATTCTGCGCGGCGGGACCGTTCGGTGACTGAGTGCACAGCAACCCAAGGGAATGAGTAACCATGAGTGCTGAATTGATTGTCGACGCCCGCAATGCCGTGGGCGAGTGCCCGGTGTGGGTGCCGCAGGAAAACGCGCTGTACTGGGTGGATATCCCCAACGGCGGCCTGCAACGCTGGAGCGCCACCACCGGCCATGTCGCCGCCTGGAAAGCGGCGCAAATGCTTGCGTGCATTGCCCGCACCACAACAGGCAATTGGGTCGCCGGCATGGAAACCGGTTTTTTCCAACTGACCCCGCACAACGATGGCAGCCTCGACACTACGCTTCTGGCGAGTGTCGAGCACCCGCGCCCGGACATGCGCCTCAACGATGGCCGCTGTGATCGCCAGGGCCGTTTCTGGGCCGGCAGCATGGTGCTGAACATGGGGTTGAACGCGGCCGAGGGCACCCTTTACCGCTACGCCTCAGGTGTGGCGCCGCAGGCTCAGTTAAGCGGTTTTATCACCCTGAATGGCCTGGCCTTCAGCCCTGACGGCCGCACAATGTACGCGTCGGACTCCCATCCGCTGGTGCAGCAGGTCTGGGCCTTCGATTACGACATCGAAACCGGCACGCCGTCCAATCGCCGTGTGTTTGTCGATATGCATCAGTACCCCGGGCGCCCCGACGGCGCAGCGGTAGATGCCGACGGCTGCTATTGGATCTGCGCCAATGACGCCGGGCTGATTCACCGTTTCACCCCCGAGGGTCGCCTCGACCGCACCCTGAGCGTGCCGGTGAAAAAACCCAGCATGTGCGCCTTTGGCGGCAGCCGCCTGGACACGTTGTTCGTCACCTCGATCCGTGACGACCAGAGTGAACAGTCACTGGCCGGCGGCGTATTTGCCCTGAACCCTGGCGTCCAGGGCCTGCCCGAACCGACCTTTGCCCTCTAGTGGGTTGGACTGCGATGCTGATTGAACTCGAAGATAACCTGACCCACCTTACCCTGGCTCCGGCCGTGGGCGGGAGCATCGTCAACTGGCGCGTGCGCGCCACCGGGCAAGCGCTGTTGCGACACACGGATGAGCACGCGCTGAACAGCGGTTTGCCGGGCAAGCTGGGCTGTTATCCCTTGGCGCCCTGGTCCAACCGGATCGCCCTGGGCGGTTTTGACAACCCCGATGGCTGGCTGGACCTGACGCCCAACAGCCTCACCGATCCGTTGCCGATCCATGGCTCAGCCTGGCAACAGGCGTGGCGGGTGGTCAGCCAGACGGCGGATGAAGTGGTGCTCGAGGTGGTGTGCGACACACCGTTTGCCTACCGCGCCGAACAGCGGTTTCGCTTGAATAACGGTGAGCTGAGCATCGCGTTGCGCGTGACGCATCTGGCTGAGCACGCGGCGTGGCACGGTTTGGGCTTGCATCCCTACTTGCCGCGTCAGCCAGGCACACGGTTGCAGGCCAGGGCTACGCAGGTGTGGTTGAGTGATGCGTCGAAGCTGCCTACCGGGCTGGCACCAATGCCGGAAGATTGGGACTTCACGGTCTCAAAAGCCCTGCCCGCAGGCCTGGTGGACAATGGGTTTTGCCAATGGGACGGGCATTGCCGGATTGAGCAGCCAGAGCTGGGGTATGTGCTGGAGTGCCGGGCGACCGGCGCCGATTACTTCCTGTTGTACTGCCCGCCGGGGTTGGGGTTCTTTTGCATTGAGCCGGTGAGCCATCCGGTGAATGCCCATCATCTGCCAGGGCGGCCTGGCCTCAAACTGTTAGAACAAGGCCAATCAATCCAACTCGATTTCAACCTCAGCTACCATCCAACTGTGGGAGCGGGCTTGCTCGCGAATGCGTTGGATCAGTAACACACCCACCGACTGACACACCGCATTCGCAATGCCTACTCCCACATGTCTGTGTCAGGGCGGTGTGTTTTTGAGGCGCCCTGCCGTGTCGATACTCACCACCACCGACAACCCCGGCCGCAGGCGCTCGATCTCGGCCTGGTCGGGGTCAACCGTAATCCTCACCGGCACCCGTTGGGCAATCTTCACAAAGTTGCCGGTGGCATTGTCCGCCTGCAACAGGCTGAACTCCGACCCGGTCGCCGGGGAAATATGCTGCACCGTGCCGTGAAACTTGCGGTGGTTCAGCGCATCCACGGTGAAGGTCACCGGCTGACCAACCTGCACATTGTCCATCTGGGTTTCTTTCATATTGGCAATCACCCACAACTGGGGCGGTACCAGAGCCATCAACTGCGCGCCGGAGTTGACGTAGGCACCGAGGCGTACGCCAATCTGCCCCAGTTGGCCGTCACGCGGCGCGATGATGCGGGTGTTGGACAGGTCGATACGCGCCAGTTCCACGGCCGCATCGGCACTCGCCACAGCGGCTTCCAACGAACCGCGATTGACGATCACCGTTTGCAGGTCCTGCCGGGCAATTTCCAGGCTGGCCTGGGCCTGGGCCACAGCGGCGATGGTCTGCGCATTCGCGGCGCGGGCCACATCCAACTCACGCTTGGACACCGAACCGTCGCTGATCAACTCTTCGTTTCGGCGCAGGTCGGCAGTGCTTTTGCGCGCCTGGGCCTGGCTGTCCACCAGTGCGGCCTGGCGCAGCTTGATCGTCGCTTCGGCGCTGTTGCGTTGCTGCACCACGTTGGCCAACGAGGCTTTCTGCACGGCCAGTTGCGCCAGTGCCTGGTCGAGGCGTTGCTTGTAGATGCGGTCATCCAGGCGCACCAACAGGTCGCCGGCCTTGACGAACTGGAAGTCCTGCACCGGCACTTCATACACATAGCCGCTCAGTTGCGGGCCGATAATCGTCACTTGCCCGCGCACCAGGGCGTTCTCGGTGGTTTCCACCGCGCTGCTGAACGGTGGCAATTGCCAGGCATACAGCACGATCAGCACACCGACGATGGCGATCGCGGCAAAGCCCAGGGACGAGATGATGCGCACCCGCAGCGAGCGCGGCTCGGTGACCGATGCACCCGGCGGCGTGGTGCCTTCCGGGGTGGACGCGATGGCATTAGTGGTGGTCGTGGTGCTGGTGGTCGGTTCGGTCATGAAGTAACGCCGCTGGGTTGAACGAGAGGGGCTGCTGTCTTGGTGGTACTCATCAGCCACAGACTGCGGATAAATATCCAGAGCATGGTGAGGATCGCGATGATCGCAATCAACATGAACACATCGTTGTAGGCCATCACGTTCGCCTCACGCGTGGCCGCAGTGGCCAGGCTGCGGATGCCCATCAGGTTACGCAA
Organism: Pseudomonas sp. O39; assembly: GCF_045447295.1. NCBI lineage: Bacteria > Pseudomonadati > Pseudomonadota > Gammaproteobacteria > Pseudomonadales > Pseudomonadaceae > Pseudomonas > Pseudomonas sp. O39. Next base: position 76,225 of record NZ_JBJGXV010000007.1, on the reverse strand, counting down.
TTGCGGGTCGGCGATGACGCCGCCATAGGCCGAACCGCCGCTCTGCACCCGCGCGGCCACAAGCGGGTCAAGCAGGGTCAGGTGCTCGACGATCATGCTGGAGTGGTACTTCTCGCGCACGATCTGGAAGGTGCCCAGCAAGGCCGCGCCAATCAGGCCCCCAAGGTTCTGGCAAATGCCGAACATCACCGAGAAACTCACCAGGTTGCGCGGGTTGGTCAACACGTTTTTCGTGCCCAGCACCATCGTCGGCCCGAGAAAGAAGGTGCCGCCAAAGCCTAGCAGGAACTGGCTGATGTACAGGTTCTGCGGGCGGGTCAGGTTGCTGGAGAAGCTGTCCATCACCGAGCCCGTGGCCATCAGCGCCAGGGAGATGATCAACGGCATCAGCAAGTGGGCCGGGTTGATCGTCAGCGCACTGACCACCAGCCCGGCAATCGCCCCGGCCAGCATCACCACGTACAACGTGTGCATCTGCTGGTAGCTCATGTTCAACATCTGCATGAACCCCACGGCGCCGGTGGACTGCTCCGACAGCACCATGCGAATCAGCACCACCGCCAGCGCCAGGCGGATCATCACGCCACTGCCCAACCAACGGGTCATCAGCAACGGGTTTTTGCGGTTATGCTCGATGGCCAGGCCAGCCATGATCAGCACCAGGGAACAGGCCGAGGCGACGCCGATCCACGGCGCTTCCAGCCACCAGTCGATACGCCCCAGGGACAGCACCGCGCAGAGCAGTGCCACGCCGGTGGCGAGGATGCCGAAGGTGAGGAAGTCGAGTTTTTCAAAAGTCTTGAAGCGATCGCCGGGCGGCAACTTGAGCAGAAATACGCAGCCAAGGCAGATCAGTGCCAGGCCCAGTTCAAACAGGTACAACCCGCGCCATTCGGCGATTTGCAGCAAATCTTCGGAGAACAATCGCGCCAGCGGCAACGCCAACTGCGCGGTGCCCAGCCCCAGCACCAGGGCTTTCATGCGCCACTTCGCCGGGAACGCCTGGATCATGTAGTACAAGCCCAACGAACTCAGTGCCGCACCCACCATACCGTGGGCCGCCCGCACCGCAATCGCCGAACTGAGGTCGTTGACGAACAAATGGCCGAAGGTCACCAGTGCATACAGCACCAGGAACACCTCGGTAAACGCACGCAAGCCGAACTGCTGGCGAAACTTCACCAGCAACAGGTTCATGCACACGTTGGTCATGACATAAGCAGCGGGCAGCCAGGCCATTTCGGCGGTGGTCGCGCCGAGAGCACCCTGCAGGTATTGCAGGTTGGCGATCACCAGGGCGTTGCCCAGCCCGCCGGTAATCGCCACCAATACGCCGACCAGCGCAAACAGCCAGCGCTTGTGCGTGGGGTGCAGCGGCGTCGACGGCGAGCCGGGCAGGCTCGGTCGCTCGTGGGGCTGCCAGGTGTGGGGGGTGTATTTGTCCATTGCATGACCTTGATGATCCGACGTGCAAGGCCGGTGAATCCGTGACTCAGGGCCTAGTAAACCTGAGAGGCGTTCATCTTGCCATGTCAAATATGTACACGGTCAACACTGTGAGAGATGGCTTGCCTGCGATCGCGGTGGGTCAGCCACACCGCTATCGCAGGCAAGCCAGTTCCCACAGTTGGACTGTATTCCAGGTCAGGGTGAGAGTGTTGCCTTGATGAGCATTCCGACAGCCACCAGCACACACAGGCTCGCGAAGCCTACCTGCAAGGTTCGTGCGCTGATCAACGAACACAAACGCCGCCCCGCCAGCATGCCGACAATGCTGGCGCTGATGAACATCCAGCCCACGGGCCCGATAGTCACACCGGCGTGCATCGCACCCGCCACGCCGATCAGCGAAATCAGGCTGATCACCATCAACGACGTAGCCACAATGCCGCGCATCTGCACATCGGTCAGTTGCTTGAACGCCGGCACGATCAGAAACCCGCCGCCCACGCCGAGCAAGCCCGACACCGCGCCGGTCACTGCGCCCAGCGCTGCCAGGGTGGCCGTGCATTTGGCGGTCCAGGCCAGGCGCCCGGTTTGCTGGTTGAGCATGCAGTTTTTTTGGCCCCAGGACGCGGCACCATGGTCGCTGGGCCCGGCCTCGACCTTTTCACGTTGCAACATGCGCCAGGCCACCAGCACCATCAACGCGCTGAACAAGCCCATCAGCAGGTGCTCCGACAACTGGTGTGCGACAAACACACCCAGCGGTGAAAACAGCGCCCCGAGCAAGGCAATCAACAACGCGGCACGGTAGCGCACCAGGCCGTGACGCAACCCATGAACCGCCCCGACCGCCGCCGCCGCACCTACGGCGAGCAACGACACCGGTGCCGCCTGGGTCATGGTCAAGCCCAGCCCCAGTACCAACGCCGGCACCGCGAGGATACCGCCGCCCGCGCCGGTCAGGCCCATGACCAGGCCCATCAATAACCCCAACACACTCGCCAGCAGCATTTAATCCACCTTGCTCAGGCGGGTCAGCCATTCGCGGCCCTTGAGCATGCCGTTCCAATAGAACCACGGCAGCAGCGTGGCCTTGAGAAACCACATCGAGCGGCGCGCCCGGGTCGGGTCCAATGGAAAGGTCGGCAGCAGTTTGCCGCCGTAGCCAAACTCGGCCAGTACCACCTTGCCCTTCTCCACCGTCAGCGGGCACGAACCATAGCCGTCGTACTTGAGCGGCAGCGGCGCCTGCTTGCGCAGGGCCAGCAGGTTTTCCGCGACGACCACGATCTGTTTGCGCACGGCGGCGGCAGTCTTGGCGTTGGTGGTGCCGCATACATCGCCGAGGCCGAAGATGTGCGGGTAGCGCAAGTGCTGCAAGCTGTGGGGGTGCACTTCGCACCAGCCGGCGGCATCGGCCAGGAGGCTTTCGCGGATGAAGTCCGGGGAGACTTGCGGCGGAACCACGTGCAGCAGGTCAAAGGTTTTCTCTTCAACCGTGACAGTGCCCTCGGCGTTCTTTACTTCGAACCAGGCCTTGCGTGCCGGGCCATCAACCCTGATCAGGTTTGAGTTGAACGCCAGGTGCGCGTTGTATTTCTCGATGTATTTCATCAGCGGCGGCACAAAGGTCGCCACCCCGAACAGGGCCGCTCCCGCCAGGTTGAATTCCACGTTAATGTTCTTCAGGTGGCCTTGCTTGAGCCAGTGATCGCAGGACAGGTACATGGCCTTTTGCGGCGCGCCCGCGCATTTGATCGGCATGGCCGGCTGGGTAAAGATCGCCTTGCCGCCCTTGAGTTGCTGCACCAATTGCCAGGTGTAGGCAGCGTGCTGGTAACTGTAGTTGGAGGTGACGCCGTTCTGGCCGAGGGTGTCTTGCAGGCCTTCGACTTTCTCCCAGGCCAGGCGCAGGCCGGGACAGACGATGAGGTTGTTCCAGGTGACGCGCTGGCCACTGTCGAGCAGCAGGGTGTGTTCGTCGGGCAGCAACTCGGTGACGGTGGCCTGCACCCAGGTGACGCCGTTGGGTAGCACGTCGGCCAGTGGGCGCCGGGTCTTTTTCAGGTCGTAGGCACCGCCGCCGACAAGGGTCCAGGCCGGCTGGTAGCAGTGGAATTCGCTCGGTTCGATCAGGGTGATGTTCAGGTGCGGGTCGCGCTTGAGCAAGCTGGCCAGCAGGCCGATACCTGCCGAGCCGCCGCCGATGACTACGATGTCGCCACTGATGGTTGGTCCACAGTGTTGCTCGGTCATGGTCTTTTGCCTTTTATAGTCAATGCACACAAGGGTCGCTGCCGGATGGCGTCACGCCCAGCTTTTCATGACCGCGCCGCAGTACAGCCCGGACAAGGTTTTCATCACTTGAATCACTTCGTGGCTGGCCAGCCCGTAGAAAATGTATTTGCCTTCCCGACGGGTGGCGACCAACCCTTCGTCACGCAAGATGCCCAACTGTTGAGACAGCGTGGGCTGGCGCACGCCGGTCATGGTTTCCAGCTCGCCGACGTTGCGCTCGCCCTGGGTCAACTGGCACAAGATCAACAAGCGGTCCTCATTGGCCAGCGCCTTGAGCAAGGAGCAAGCCTTGGACGCCGACGCGCGCAACTGGGCGACTTCGCCCTCACTCAGAGTAGATTCCATTTGCCTCGGGTCCTTTACGTCACTTAAGCTCAAAACATTATGTGTAATCGTAAACTGATTGTAACCACATTTTTCTTCTTCATTTTTTTCCTCAACAGGGACAGCCGCCATGCCAGCGTTGATTCAAGCCTTTCTGGACGAGGCATCGTCGACCTTCACCTATGTCCTCTATGAAAACGACGGCGGCCCGTGCGCCATCGTCGACTCGGTGCTCAACTACGACCCGGCTTCCGGGCGCACGGATACGGCCCAAGCCGACAAAGTCATCGCCTTTGTGCGCGAGCATCGCTTGCAGGTGCAATGGCTGCTGGAAACCCACGCCCATGCCGACCACCTGTCCGCCGCGCCCTACCTGCGGCGTACGCTGGGTGGCAAGATCGCCATCGGCCAATCGATCAGCAAGGTGCAGGGCGTATTCAAGAATTTATTCAACCTGGAGCCGGAGTTTCGCGTCGATGGCTCGCAGTTCGACCACCTGTTTGCGCCGGATGAGATCTTTCATATCGGCAATTTAAAGGCCCAGGCACTGCATGTGCCCGGGCATACCCCGGCCGACATGGCGTATTTGATCGACGGCCGCTTGATCCTGGTGGGCGACACCCTGTTCATGCCCGACGTCGGCACCGCCCGCTGCGATTTCCCCGGCGGCGATGCGCGCCAATTGTATGCGTCGATGCGCAAGTTGCTGGCCTTCCCACTGGAGACCGAGCTGTACGTGTGCCACGACTATCCACCTGAGGGCCGTGCAGCCAAGTGCTTGACCACCGTGGCAGAACAACGCGCGGGGAATATCCATGTGCATGACGGGGTGGAGGAAGCGGCGTTTGTGGCGATGCGCACGACACGCGATGCCGGGTTGGGAATGCCGACGCTGCTACTGCCGGCGATCCAGGTGAATGTGCGGGCGGGGAATATGCCGCCAGCGGAGGCGAATGGCGTGGTCTATCTGAAGATTCCGCTGAATCAGCTGTGAGCGGCTAATCGAAATAGGACCCTTTAGGGTGCGGGAGTCCCGACCACAATTCGTCTACGTGCTTGAAGCCCCACTCCTCGGCATTCTCGCGCGCCACAATCTTGTCGGGTTGCTTGGCCAGATTGACCACCACTTGGCTAATCGGCAAACGGGAACGTGCGGAAAAGAACACCTTTACTGTCGGCATAAGCAATGACATCGATGTCTGTTCGATGACTACACCGATACGACCGCTTTCCAGGCGTACCAGGGTACCGACGGGGTAGATGCCCATGCACCGGACAAACGCCTGAAAAACTCTCTCGTCAAAGTGACCTTTCCATTCGGCCATTTTCTGAATGGCTTCGGCCGGCCCCCAGCCCTGCTTGTAAGGGCGTTCAGACGTAATGGCGTCGTAAACATCACACACCGCGCCCATTTGCGCGAACAGGCTGATCTGGTTTTGGACCAGCCCGTGTGGGTAGCCACTGCCATCGCATTTTTCATGATGATGCCAGCACACATCCAGCACCAGTGCGCTGATGTGCGGGCAGTGGCGCAGCATGTCCAAGCCCTGCACCGGGTGCAAGCGTACCGAGGCAAACTCAAGCGCGGTCAGCGCACCGGGTTTACTCAGGATCGACTCGGTAACAGCCATCTTGCCAACATCGTGGAACAACCCTGCCAAACCGGCTTCCTGGATAAAGTCGGGTGACAAACCCAGCTGGCGAGCCAGCGCAATCATCAACCCGCACACGGCCACCGAGTGCATGTAGGTGTATTCATTGGCCGTCTTCAGGCGAGCCAGGCTGATCAAGGCATGAGGGTGTCGCAGCAGCGACTGGGAGATGTCGTCCACCAGTTGGGTCACCTGCGTGGGTTCAACCGCCCTGCCCATGCGTAACTCCCCAAACATCGTGATCACCGCGCGCTTGGCCACCGCACACAACTTTACCGCCCGGGCCACCTCCACCTTCATCTCATGGCGGGTCAACACCTCTCGGGGCTTGGCCACAACCGGCGCCAGCTTCAACACGGCCGGGGCGGCTGGGGCTACGTCGCAGCCTTTTAGTGTGTCGATCCATACGCCTTGAACCGACGAGTCCTGCAGGCGCTGTAAATCGTCGGTGTGCCTCAGGAGAAAATGGCTTTTCCAAAAGCCATGCTCCATCCAGGCACCATCGATTTTATGGATGTACATGCCCACGATCACCTGCGATGCAGGAATGCATTTCAACATAGGCTATATCTCACTGCGTGCAGGCTCAGGTTATTGAGAACTTAGCCACAATTTGCTTGAGGTCCATCGCCAGCTTCGACAGCTCGTGGCTGGCAATCGACGTTTGCCCGGCGGCCGACGAACTCTGGATCGACAGGTCGCGGATACTGATCAGGTTCTGATCCACCGAACGGGCCACATGGGCCTGCTCCTCGGAAGCAGTCGCGATCAGCAGGTTTCTGTCATTGATATCGGCAATGGCCTCGGTAATCTGAAGGATGGCCTGGCCGGCTTCATGAGCAATTTTCAATGAGTCCACCGCTTCGCTGCGGTTCATGCTCATGGAGGCTACGGCATCGCTGGAACAGGTCTGGATCTTCGCGATCATCTGCTCGATTTCCTGCGTCGAGGTCTGAGTGCGGTGGGCCAATGCCCGCACTTCGTCGGCCACTACCGCAAAGCCGCGCCCCTGCTCACCGGCCCGCGCTGCTTCAATGGCGGCGTTCAGTGCCAGCAGGTTGGTCTGTTCGGCAATCGAGCGGATCACTTCCACCACCCGGGCAATGTCCTGGGACTGCTTGGCCAGGCCTTCGACTTCCACGCCGGTCTGCTGCACCGTGGCGCTGAGTTTTTCAATCGCGGCAATGGTCTGGGTGACGCGCTCCTGGCCGATTTTCGCCGAGCGCTGGGAGTCCTGGGTCGATTGGGAGGCCGAGACCGCGTTGCGGGCCACTTCCTCCACCGCAGCCGTCATCTGATTGACCGCCGTGGCCGCCTGGTCGGTTTCCTGGCTCTGGCGCTCAATGCCCGCGCTGGACTCACGGGTAATCGAACTCATCTCTTCGGCAGCCGAAGCCAATTGCCCGGAGGCTTCGGAGATGTTCTGCAAGGTGGTTTTGAGGTTCATCTGCATGGCTGCCGTGGATTGCTGAAGCGCCGTCAGCTCATCCTTGCCATCAACGGTAATGGCCACGCGTAGATCGCCTTCAGCGATCTTGGTGGTCGACACAAGCAGTTCACGTACCGGTTTAATGATACTGCGGGTAAACAGACCGGCGACTACCACGGTCAACAGCACTGAAACGATCATCAACCCCCAAGTAAACAGACGCGTCGCGCTGTGCTCGCTGGCGGCAACCTGCACCGCCTGCTGCGAACCGCGCTCGTTCAACTGGATCAGTTCGTTGATCGAACCCTGCACCTTCATGGCGATGGGACTCAGGACGTCACGCATGTAGATCGCGAGCTGTTCAGTGGCCGCCGTGGAAGCGAGTACGAGAAAACCGTCAACCTGCTGGTTGTAACTTCCAACACCACTGAGGACCTCATCATATTTAGCCTGCTCCTCGGGACTCGACACCATGGGCGCATAACTCTCGGCGACCTTGGTCAGGTCCGCCCGCAGGCTTTGGATTTTATCCTGTGAGCCTTGAGTTTGCCGGGCAGCGTCCATCGCAAAACTGCGCAACTCCAGGCGCAGCTTATACAGGGCCGAGTCGACTTTCCCGGACAGAAGAATACTCGGCAGCCAGTTGGTTTCAATTTCAACGGTCGAGGCATAGATGGTATCGACTTTGACCAGCGTCATGCCCCCTTGGATTAACAGCAGCAGGCACACCACTCCAAAACAGAGCGCCGTACGAACGTTCAACTTCAAGGATCTCATGGACATATCTATTCACCTCTTACTTAGACCACTTAGTTAGATAGTCTATGGCTATCATCGCGCATAGCCGTCTGTGAATACTATGTAACCACTTACAGGAATGTTTAGTATCAGGGTTAAGAGAGTGCGCACCTTAATGTTACTTAGCTAACAAACAACGTCACTCAACCCCAAGACTTTCTGCTGGGTCAGTCGGCTTCGGCTTTTTCGTTAAGCAGCGAATACATCGCATTACAGGACCGGTCACAGTTTCGCCCGACCGTTTCCAAGTGGCGTTTCAAAGAGCCACTTATTTGTGGCGACAGATTACTTATATTTTCGATGAGCGCGGCCATGTCCTCGAGCGCGGCGGCAATAGACAGCTGAGTTAGATTAAAGTCGTAGAGCGCGCGGCATATTAATTGCTGCTTATCCATGACCTGTCCCGCCATTTAAAAATAGAGCTTAGCAGGTACCTGAGCCTAGTAAGGTAAAAGCCCAGGTTATATTGACAGGGATCACTTTATAACGCGGAGGCAGCGACGCACTGCGCCGCCGTCTCACACGCCTCAGACCATCAAGCCACCGGGCGGCAGGGGTAGCGCCGTCTTGTAACGCACCTGTTTGAGGGCAAAACTGGAACGGATATTGGCGACGCCCGGTACCTTGGTCAGAAAGTCCATCATGAAGCGTTCCAACGACTGGATTGTCGGCACCAGCACGCGGATCAGGTAATCGGGGTCGCCGGCCATCAGGTAGCACTCCATCACTTCCGGGCGGTCCGAGATTGCGCCTTCAAACTGCTGCAAGGCCAGTTCATTCTGCTTTTCCAGGCTGACGTGGATGAACACGTTGACGTGCAGCCCGAGCAAATCCGCGTCGAGCAGCGTGACCTGGTCGCGTATCAGGCCCAATTCCTCCATCGCCTTGACCCGGTTGAAACACGGTGTGGGTGACAGGTTGACCGAGCGAGCCAGGTCGGCGTTGGTGATGCGGGCGTTCTCCTGCAAGGCGTTGAGAATGCCGATATCGGTACGGTCCAGTTTGCGCATGAGACAAAATCACCTGTTTTTTATGGTTATGCAGTTTTTTTATCCGCAAATGATCGCGAGCGCAACGAAACACAGATAAATATTCTTCTACGCCACGCCTATGATGTTTGTAGGACAAGATTTCTCCTACCCGGAGACTGACTGTCAGCTAGCGCGCCCACTACAAGAATTCACAAGATCGAGCGTAGAAAGCCATGAATCAGCCATATGCACCATTGCGCCTGCACGTTCCCGAACCCTCGGGCCGCCCAGGCTGCAAGACCGACTTTACCTACCTGCGTCTGACCGACGCCGGCCTGGTGCGCAAACCCGCCATCGATGTAGAACCCGCCGACACCGCCGACCTGGCAAAAGGCCTGATTCGCGTGCTCGACGACCAGGGCCAGGCCCTTGGCCCGTGGGGCGAAGGCGTACCGGTCGAGATCCTGCGCAAGGGCATGCGCGCCATGCTCAAGACGCGGATTTTCGACAACCGCATGGTGGTCGCCCAGCGTCAGAAAAAAATGTCGTTCTACATGCAAAGCCTTGGCGAAGAAGCCATCGGCAGCGCCCAGGCCCTGGCCTTGAACATCGACGACATGTGCTTCCCCACCTATCGTCAGCAAAGCATCCTGATGGCCCGGGAAGTGCCGCTGGTAGACCTGATCTGCCAACTGTTGTCCAACGAGCGCGACCCGCTCAAGGGCCGTCAGTTGCCGATCATGTATTCGGTCAAAGACGCCGGTTTCTTCACGATTTCCGGCAACCTTGCCACCCAATTCGTACAAGGCGTGGGCTGGGGCATGGCCTCGGCGATCAAGGGTGATACCAAGATCGCCTCGGCCTGGATTGGCGACGGCGCCACCGCCGAATCCGACTTTCACACCGCACTCACCTTCGCCCACGTCTACCGTGCGCCGGTGATTCTCAACGTGGTCAACAACCAGTGGGCCATCTCCACGTTCCAGGCCATCGCCGGCGGTGAAGCCACCACGTTCGCCGGACGCGGCGTCGGCTGCGGTATCGCCTCCCTGCGTGTGGACGGCAACGACTTTATCGCGGTGTACGCCGCCTCAGCCTGGGCTGCCGAGCGCGCGCGCCGCAACCTCGGGCCAACCCTGATCGAGTGGGTCACCTACCGCGCCGGTCCACACTCCACCTCCGATGACCCTTCCAAATATCGCCCCGCCGATGATTGGAGCCACTTCCCGCTGGGCGACCCGATTGTCCGTCTCAAGCAGCACCTGATCAAGATTGGCCAGTGGTCCGAAGAGGAACACGCGGCGGTCAGTGCCGAACTTGAAGCCGAAGTCATCGCGGCACAAAAAGAAGCCGAACAGTACGGCACCCTGGCCGGTGGCCAGATTCCAAGCGCCGCGACCATGTTCGAAGACGTCTATAAAGAGATGCCGGAGCACTTGAAGCGCCAGCGTCAAGAGTTGGGGATCTGACATGAACGATCACAACAACAGCATTGAACTGGAAACCGCCATGACCACCACCACCATGACCATGATCCAGGCCCTGCGCTCGGCCATGGATGTGATGCTTGAGCGTGACGACAATGTGGTGGTGTTCGGCCAGGACGTTGGATACTTCGGCGGAGTGTTCCGTTGCACCGAAGGGTTGCAGAACAAGTACGGCAGCTCGCGGGTTTTCGACGCGCCGATCTCGGAAAGCGGCATCGTCGGCGTGGCCGTGGGCATGGGTGCCTACGGCCTGCGCCCGGTCGCGGAAATCCAGTTCGCCGACTATGTGTACCCTGCCACTGACCAGATCATCTCGGAAGCGGCGCGCCTGCGTTATCGCTCGGCCGGCCAGTTCACTGCGCCGCTGACCATGCGCATGCCCTGCGGCGGCGGCATTTACGGCGGCCAGACCCACAGCCAGAGTATCGAAGCAGTATTCACTCAAGTCTGCGGCCTGCGCACGGTAATGCCGTCCAACCCGTATGACGCCAAAGGCCTGCTGATCGCCTCCATCGAAAACGATGACCCGGTGATCTTCCTCGAGCCCAAGCGCCTGTACAACGGCCCGTTCGATGGCCACCACGATCGCCCGGTCACGTCGTGGTCGAAACACCCGCAAGCACAAGTGCCGGACGGTTACTACACCGTGCCGCTAGACGTCGCCGCTATCGTGCGCCCCGGCTCGGCCGTCACCGTGCTGACCTACGGCACCACGGTGTATGTGTCGCAAGTGGCCGCCGAAGAAACCGGCATCGACGCCGAAGTCATCGACCTGCGCAGCCTGTGGCCGCTCGACCTGGAAACCATCGTCAAGTCGGTGAAGAAGACCGGTCGTTGCGTGGTGGTGCATGAAGCCACCCGCACCTGCGGCTTTGGTGCCGAGCTGGTAGCGCTGGTGCAAGAGCATTGCTTCCACCACCTGGAAGCGCCGATCGAACGCGTCACTGGTTGGGACACGCCCTACCCGCACGCGCAAGAGTGGGCGTATTTCCCAGGGCCGTCCCGAGTGGGCGCGGCGTTGAAACGGGTTATGGAGGTCTGAATGGGCACGCACGTTATCAAGATGCCGGACATTGGCGAAGGCATCGCAGAAGTTGAACTGTCGGTATGGCACGTGAAGGTTGGCGACCTGGTGGTTGAAGACCAGGTGCTCGCGGATGTGATGACCGACAAGGCGATGGTGGATATTCCCTCGCCGGTGCACGGCAAAGTGATTTCCCTCGGCGGCGCGCCGGGTGAAGTCATGGCCGTGGGCAGTATTTTGATCAGCATCGAAGTGGAAGGCGCGGGCAATGCAAAAGAGGCGCCGGCAGTGGCTGAACCGGTAAAAGCGGTGCCGGCGCCGGTGGTGGAAGCCAAGCCTGCGCCAGCCGCCAGCAAACCCGCGCCGGTCGTGGCGACTCAAGCACCTGTGGCCCGTGAAGCCGACGAACGCCCACTGGCCTCCCCTGCCGTGCGCAAGCATGCACTGGATGCCGGGATTCAGCTGCGTCTGGTCCAGGGTACTGGCCCGGCGGGCCGGATTCTGCACGAAGACCTGGAGGCTTACTTGCTTCAGGGTCCGGCAAAATCGTCTGCGGCGGGCAACCCTTACGCCGAACGCAACAGCGAAGAACAGATCCCGGTGATTGGCATGCGCCGCAAGATCGCCCAGCGTATGCAGGACGCCACCCGCCGCGCCGCGCATTTCAGCTACGTGGAAGAAATCGACGTCACCGCCCTCGACGAGCTGCGCGTGCACCTCAATGAGAAACATGGCGCTACACGCGGCAAGCTGACCCTGCTGCCATTCATCGTGCGCGCCATGGTCGTGGCGCTGCGCGATTTCCCACAGATCAACGCGCGTTACGACGACGAAAACCAGGTCATCACCCGCCTTGGCGCGGTGCATGTAGGCGTCGCCACCCAGAGCGACGTGGGCTTGATGGTGCCGGTGGTGCGCCACGCCGAAGCACGCAGCCTGTGGGGCAATGCCGAGGAAATCGCACGTTTGGCCACCGCTGCACGCAATGGCAAGGCCAGCCGTGATGAGCTGTCCGGCTCCACCATTACCTTGACCAGCCTCGGCGCGCTGGGCGGCATCGTCAGCACACCCGTGCTGAACCTGCCGGAAGTGGCGATTGTCGGCGTCAACCGCATTGTCGAGCGGCCAATGGTCATCAAAGGCCAGATCGTGGTGCGCAAGATGATGAACCTCTCCAGTTCCTTCGATCACCGCGTGGTCGACGGCATGGACGCGGCGCAATTCATCCAGGCCATTCGCGGCCTGCTCGAACAACCCGCCAGCCTGTTTTTGGAGTAAGGCATGTCTCAGACATTGAACACGACGCTGCTGATTATCGGCGGCGGCCCTGGTGGTTATGTGGCCGCGATTCGGGCGGGTCAACTGGGTATCCCGACCATTTTGGTAGAAGGCCAGGCGCTGGGCGGCACGTGCCTGAATATCGGCTGCATTCCGTCCAAGGCGTTGATCCATGTGGCCGAGCAGTTCCAGCAAACCGTGCACCATAGCCAGGGCTCACAGTTGGGCATCGAAGTGGATGTGCCGACCCTGGACATCCGCAAAAGCGTGGAATGGAAAGATAGCATCGTCGACCGATTGACCACCGGCGTTGCCGCGCTGCTGAAGAAGCACAAAGTGCAGGTGATCCACGGCTGGGCCAAAGTAGTGGACGGCAAAACCGTCGACGTCGGCGACCAGCGCATCCAATGCGAACACCTGCTGCTGGCCACCGGTTCGAAAAGCGTCAACTTGCCGATGCTGCCAATTGGCGGGCCGATCATCTCCTCAACCGAAGCGCTGGCGCCCACCCGCGTCCCCAAGCGACTGGTTGTGGTGGGTGGCGGCTATATTGGCCTGGAGCTGGGCATTGCCTACCGCAAGCTCGGTGCCGAGGTCAGTGTGGTCGAGGCGCAGGAACGTATCCTGCCCGCTTACGACGGCGAGCTGACACTGCCCGTGGCAGAATCCCTCAAGCAGTTGGGCGTCAAGCTGTACCTCAAGCACAGCGTGACCGGTTTTGAGAACAACAGCCTGCAAGTGCGTGACCCGAATGGCGACACCCTGTCGCTGGAGACGGATCAGGTGCTGGTGGCCGTGGGTCGCAAACCCAACACCCAGGGCTGGAACCTCGAAGCGCTGAACCTGGAGATGAACGGTTCGGCGATCAAGATCGACAGCCGTTGCCAGACCAGCATGCGCAACGTGTATGCCATCGGCGACGTAAGCGGCGAGCCGATGTTGGCGCACCGGGCTATGGCCCAGGGTGAAATGGTTGCCGAACTGATCAGCGGTAAATCCCGCGAATTCAACCCGGCGGCCATCCCGGCGGTGTGCTTTACCGACCCGGAACTGGTGGTGGTCGGCAAGACCCCGGACGAAGCCAAGGCGGCGGGCCTTGACTGTATCGTGTCGAGCTTCCCGTTTGCGGCCAATGGCCGGGCAATGACGCTGGAGTCTAAAACCGGCTTCGTGCGTGTAGTCGCGCGGCGTGACAACCACCTGATTGTCGGCTGGCAGGCCGTAGGCGTGGGTGTGTCGGAACTGTCCACGGCCTTCGGCCTGAGCCTGGAAATGGGCGCGCGCCTGGAAGACGTAGCGGGCACCATCCACGCCCACCCGACCCTCGGCGAAGCTGTGCAGGAAGCTGCTTTAAGGGCCTTGGGTCACGCGCTGCACCTTTAAAACCGCGGTGAGGCCATCGCGGGCAAGCCCGACTCCCACAGAGGAATACATTCCAAAGGTGGGAGCTGGCTTGCCTGCGATAGCGGTGGATCAGCCAACACACCTGCTGAATGGCCCGCCCACCCGCTCCCACACCGGCCAAGAATGAAGTATTGTTGCGCCCATCCAGAAAAAAACCGACAAGCCTGTCTTCGACCAGGCGGTTGACCAGAGATAGAGGGTGTCATGGGTAACGAAAGCATCAATTGGGACAAGCTGGGTTTTGACTACATCAAGACCGACAAGCGGTTTCTCCAGGTCTGGAAAAACGGCGAATGGCAAGCCGGCACCCTGACCGACGACAACGTGCTGCACATCAGCGAGGGCTCCACTGCCCTGCACTATGGCCAGCAGTGCTTTGAAGGCCTCAAGGCCTACCGCTGCAAGGACGGTTCGATCAACCTGTTCCGTCCTGACCAGAACGCCGCGCGCATGCAGCGCAGCTGTGCTCGCCTGCTGATGCCGCACGTGCCGACCGACGCGTTCATCGACGCTTGCAAGCAAGTGGTCAAGGCCAACGAGCGGTTCATCCCGCCGTACGGCAGCGGCGGCGCGCTGTACCTGCGCCCGTTCGTCATCGGCACCGGTGACAATATCGGCGTGCGTACCGCGCCGGAGTTCATCTTCTCGGTCTTCGCAATCCCGGTCGGCGCCTACTTCAAGGGCGGCCTGGTGCCACACAACTTCCAGATTTCCACCTTCGACCGCGCCGCGCCACAGGGCACCGGTGCCGCCAAGGTGGGTGGCAACTACGCTGCCAGCCTGATGCCGGGTGCCGAAGCGAAGAAATCCGGTTTCGCCGATGCAATCTACCTGGACCCGATGACCCATTCGAAAATCGAAGAAGTCGGTTCGGCCAACTTCTTCGGGATCACCCACGACAACCAGTTCATCACGCCGAAGTCGCCTTCGGTGCTGCCAGGCATCACCCGCCTGTCGCTGATCGAACTGGCCCAGTCGCGCCTGGGCCTGACAGTGGTCGAGGGTGAAGTCTTCATCGACAAACTGGACCAGTTCAAGGAAGCCGGTGCCTGCGGCACTGCTGCGGTGATCTCGCCGATCGGCGGTATCCAGTACAACGGCAAACTGCACGTATTCCACAGCGAAACCGAAGTGGGCCCGATCACCCAGAAGCTCTACAAAGAGCTGACCGGTGTGCAGACCGGCGACGTTGAAGCGCCGGAAGGCTGGATCGTCAAGGTCTAACAGTCACAACGCAAAACCCCTTGTGGGAGCTGGCTTGCCTGCGATAGCGCTCTATCAGTGACTGAATAAGTCGACTGTTACACCGCCATCGCAGGCAAGCCAGCTCCCACATTTGCTTGCGGCGTGCTCAGGATTGAGGCGGGATATTCGCCGCAATCTTCTTGCCCATGCTGATTCTCGGCTCCACCCCATACCCCAACGCCTCGTAAAACCCCACCACCGCGTCATTCCCGCCAGTAATCTGCAAATTGATCTTCATACACCCCAGCGCCGTCAACGCCTGCTCGGCATGCCGCACCAACGACGCGCCCAAACCCTGCCGCCGATAATCGCTGTGCACCGCCACCGAATACAGCCAGCCACGATGCCCGTCGTAGCCGGCGAGAATGCTGCCGATCACGGCTTTTTTATCCGTCGCCACAAAGAACAACCCATCGTTGACCGCCAGTTTCTTATCAATCGCCAACGTCGGCAGGTTGTGCGCGGTGTCATACCCAAACGCCTCCTGCCACAAGGCCACCACCTGCGCACGGTGCTGACGGTCGCGATACGGCCCAATGGGATGGCGGGATAACAACGCCTTCTCCATCACCAGCGTGCGCTCGTTGCCGTGATAGACATCGCGCACCGTGTGGAACCCCAGCTTGGTATAGAACGGCTCGGCCGTCAGCGAAGACGGCACGTTCAAGACCGTCACCCCGGCTTCGCGGGCACGCAGTTCGATTTCGATCATCAGTAGCCGCCCGATGCCCTGCCCTTGCAGCGCCGGGTTGACGAACACCGAGCGCACCACATTGCCGTCAAGGGCAGCAGTGGCGACGATCACCTGATCCTGAATCGCCACCAGCACCACCCGCCGCTGGAGCAAAGCCAGCACAGCGTCAGGCGTAAAATTACTCGCGACCCGAGCAATCACATCCGCCGGGTAATCCCGCGCATTGCTGCTGTGCAAGGCTGCCAGGATGACCTGGCTGATCCCCTCGGCATCGGCTGCCTGGGCGAGACGAACGGCGGTAGACATGATTCCTCCTGGCTGACGGCGTTACAACAGACGCAACAATACCAATGTGGGAGCGGGCTTGCTCGCGAATGCAGTCTTCCTGTCAATGCATCTGAACCTGACCCACCGCCTTCGCGAGCAAGCCCGCTCCCACAGTTTGACCTCATTCCAGCCTCTCTAGCCGATTCGGCTGCCCCACCCTACTTTTCAGCTTTCCCGGCTGAGCCGCCCCTCTGTTTCAGCCGGGATTCCCCCACCACAACGCACAAAATACTCCCACAGCTCAGCCCCCATGGACCCGTGCACCCATGCAAACAACAAACACTGTCCTGATGATTCGCCCGGCGCGCTTTGCCTTCAACCCGGACACCGCGATCAACAACCGCTTCCAACGCCCGCCCCTCGACCCACTCAGCGCGCAGCAGAAAGCGCTGGAAGAATTTGACGGCTACGTCGACACCCTGCGCCAACACGGCGTCGAAGTGCTGGTGGTGCAGGACACTCCCGCGCCTCACACGCCCGACTCGATCTTCCCCAACAACTGGTGGAGCAGCCACGCCGACGGCAGCCTGGTGCTGTACCCGATGGAAGGCCAGAACCGACGCTTGGAGCGCGACAAAGGCGTGCTGCAAGTGCTGGAGCAGCGCTTTGCGATCCACCACACCATCGACCTCAGCCACCTCGAACAACAGAACATCTTCCTCGAAGGCACCGGCAGCATGGTGCTCGACCGCCAGCACCGCATCAGCTACGCCTGCCACTCCGGGCGCACGCACCAGGACGCCCTGCGCCAGTTCGCCGAACGCCTCGACTATCAACTCTGTGTGTTCCACGCCGTCGACCGCCATCACGCGCCGATCTACCACAGCAATGTGATGATGAGCGTCGGCCGCGACCTCTCGGTGGTGTGCCTGCAAGCCCTGCCCGACGCCAGCGAACGCCTGGGCCTGGAACGCTCACTGCGCGACACCGGCAAAGACATCCTCGCCCTTGACTTCAACCAGCTCGAAGCCTTCGCCGGCAACATGCTCGAAGTCCACGACCGCGAGGGCCAGCCGTTGCTGGTGATGTCCGCCAGCGCCTGGGGCGCCCTGCAACCAAATCAGCGCCAACAGGTGGAACGCCACACGCGGCCGGTGGTGGTGAACATCGACAACATCGAACGCATCGGCGGCGGCAGTGCCCGCTGCATGTTGGCGGAAGTGCACCTGCCCGCCCGCCCCTCATTTCAATAAGGAGTCTTGCCATGACCCGTTACATCGACGTCAACGATCTCAGCTACCTGGTCTCGCAAAAAGGCCTGCAAACCTGCATCACCGAAATGGCCGAATACATCCGCGCCGACTATTTGCGCTGGCAGGACTTCGAAAAATGCGCGCGCCTGGCCAACCACTCGCCGGATGGCGTGATCGAGCTGATGCCGGTGTCCGACGCCGCGCTGTACGCCTTCAAATATGTCAACGGCCACCCCAAGAACACCCTGGCCGGCATGCTCACGGTGATGGCCTTCGGCGCGCTGGGCGACGTGGACACCGGCAAACCAGTACTGCTGGCGGAAATGACCCTGACCACCGCCATCCGCACCGCTGCCACCTCGGCGTTGGTCGCCCGCTACCTGGCGCGCGACAACAGCCGCAGCATGGCGCTGATCGGCAACGGCTCGCAAAGCGAGTTCCAGGCCCTGGCCTTCCACGCCATGCTCGGCATCAACGAAATTCGCCTGTTCGACATCGACGCCAAGGCCACCGCCAAGCTGGCTGCCAACCTCGAGGCCTTCCCGGCAATCAGAGTGATCCTGGCCGGCAGCGTTGCCGAAGCGGTGAAAGGCGCGGACATCGTCACCACCGTCACCGCCGACAAGGCCTACGCGACCATCCTCACCGACGACATGATCGAACCCGGCATGCACCTGAATGCCGTGGGCGGCGACTGCCCCGGCAAGACCGAGCTGGACCGACGTATCGTCGAACGCGCCCGCGTGATCGTCGAGTACGAACCGCAAAGCCGCATCGAAGGTGAAATCCAGCACATGCCGGAAGATTCGCCGGTCACCGAGTTGTGGCAGGTCCTCAACGGCCAGAAGCCGGGTCGCGAAAACGCACGCCAGGTCACGCTGTTCGACTCGGTGGGTTTTGCCATCGAAGATTATTCGGCACTGCGCTATGTGTTCGATGTGGCCAACGCGTTGGATGTGGGCAGCACACTCGAACTGGTGCCGGACCTGGCCGACCCGAAAGACTTGTTTGCACGCTTGGCCCAACAGCCGCGCGCACAGCAGAAAAAGCGCGCCTGAGACCGCTCTGGTCTGCCGCTTTGCGCCGATGGCAGGCCAGAACCTCACCCGCAAAAAGCCGATTTTGCGCGTGCAGCAGCCGATTCCGCTGCATTGCGCTTTTTAACAGCGCAATTCGCGCTTTATGCACCGGATAAACGACACAAAAAACGCACCACCATGAAGCATTCTGAGCCCGACCAAAGAGTCAGCAAATGAATGCACGCTGCACCCTTTCACTGCCCTGACATCAATTACAAAATATAGGGACGCCCCATGACTCCACTGCGATCACTCTTCGCTGCATTGCTGTTGCCTCTGTGCGCCAGCGCCGCCCACGCCCAGGACTGGAAAGAAATCCGCTTCGGCGTATTCCCCGAATACCCGCCCTTCGAATCCGTGGCCGCCGACGGCAGCCTGCAAGGCTTTGATATCGAGTTGGGCAACGCCATCTGCGCCAAGCTCGAAGTGAAATGCACCTGGGTGCACAACGAATTCGACGGCATGATCCCGGCCCTGCGCGCACGCAAGTTCGACGCGATCATGTCATCCATGGCCGTGACGCCGGCGCGCGAAAAAGTCATCGACTTCACGGACCGGCTGTTCCTCAGCCCGACCTCGGTGATCACCCGCAAAAGCGCCGACTTCGGCGACACCCCCGAATCCCTGAAAGGCAAACAGGTCGGCGTGCTGCAAGGCTCGCTGCAAGAAGCCTATGCCCGCGCGCACCTGGCCAAGCTCGGCGCGCAGATCAAGGCGTACCAGTCCCAGGAACAGAACTACGCCGACCTGCAAAATGGCCGCCTCGACGCCACCCTGACCGACAAGCTCGAAGCCCAGCTCAACTTCTTGTCCAAGCCTGAAGGCGCCGACTTCAAGACCGGCCCGGCCTTCAAGGACCCGACCCTACCCCTGGATATCGCCATGGGCCTGCGCAAAAACGACGCAGACTTGCGCGCGCTGATCAACAAAGGCATCGCCGCCGTGCAGGCCGATGGCACCTACGCACAGATCCAGAAGAAGTACTTCGGCGATCAGGATATCTACAACGAGTAAGTCAACGCCAGCCCTGTGGGAGTTGGCTTTTTGTGGCGAGGGAGCAAGCTCCCTCGCCACAAAAAAACAGCTCCCACAGTAAATCTCTGTGCTCCATCGAGATCTCCCCCCCATGAACGAATTCCTCAACCTGCAAGGCTACGGCCCCATGCTCGCCCAGGGTGCCTGGATGACGGTCAAGCTGGCATTTCTGGCCCTGGCCCTGAGCCTCGCCTTGGGCCTGATTGCGGCCGGCGCCAAGCTCTCCAGCGTCAAAGGGCTGCGCGTGCCCGCCACGCTATACACCACGCTGATCCGCAGCGTGCCGGACCTGGTGCTGATCCTGCTGATTTTCTACAGCCTGCAACTGTGGCTGAACGACCTCAGCGAAGTGTTCGGCTGGGATTATTTTGAAATCGACCCGTTTACCGCCGGGGTGATCACCCTAGGGTTTATCTACGGTGCGTATTTCACCGAAAATTTTCGCGGCGCGATCCTCAGCGTGCCGGCCGGGCAGCTTGAGGCCGCCACCGCCTACGGCTTGAGCCGCTGGCAGCGCTTCCACCTGGTGCTGTTCCCGCAGTTGATGCGCTTTGCTCTGCCGGGCCTGGGCAATAACTGGCTGGTGCTGCTCAAGTCCACCGCGCTGGTGTCGATCATTGGCCTGTCGGACCTGGTCAAGGCCGCACAAAACGCAGGCAAGAGCACCAACGAGCCGTTGTATTTCCTGATCCTCGCCGGCGTGGTGTACCTGGTGATCACCACCCTTTCCAACCGCATCTTCAAGCGTCTAGAACGGCGCTACAACCTCGGCATCAAGGGGATGGCGCGATGATCGAACTGTTCCAGCAATACGGCCTGGCCTACCTGTTCAGCGACGGCGCCGGCTTGTCCGGAGTCGCCATGACGCTGTGGCTGTTTGTCATCTCGGTGATCCTGGGTTTTGTGCTGTCGATCCCACTGGCGCTGGCCCGCGTATCGGAGCACTTCTGGCTGCGCTGGCCGGTTGAGGTCTACACCTACCTGTTTCGCGGTACGCCGCTGTATATCCAGTTGCTGATTTGCTACACCGGGCTGTACAGCCTGGAGGTGGTGCAGGACAACGCCCTGCTCAACCAGTTTTTCCGCAATGCGCTGAACTGCACCCTGCTGGCGTTTGTGCTCAACACCTGCGCCTACACCGTGGAAATCTTCGCCGGGGCGATCCGCAATATTCCCCATGGTGAAATCGAAGCAGCACGCGCCTACGGCTTGCATGGCTGGCGGCTGAACCTGTTTGTGGTGGTGCCCGCCGCGCTGCGCCGTGCATTGCCGGCCTACAGCAATGAAATGATCCTGATGCTGCACGCCACCTCGCTGGCGTTTACCGCCACCGTCGCCGACATCCTCAAGGTGGCCCGCGATGCCAACGCCGAAACGTTCCTGACGTTCCAGGCCTTCGGTATCGCCGCCCTGCTCTACATGCTGCTGTCCTTTGCACTGGTGGGCCTGTTTCGACTGGCCGAACGTCGCTGGATGCGTTTTCTTGTTCCTACCCGAGGCTAACCCATGAATCAGTCCGCGCAGGCCCTGGCCACTTATCCCGCAGATGTACACACCGCGCCGTCCGCCAAGGCGGTAACGGCAGCCGTCAAACTCCAGGTCGAAGGCATTCATAAACGCTACGGCGACCACGAAGTGCTCAAGGGCGTTTCCCTCAATGCGCGCCAGGGCGATGTGATCAGCCTGATCGGCGCCAGCGGTTCGGGCAAAAGCACGATGCTGCGTTGCATCAACTTTCTCGAACAACCGGACGCTGGGGTAATCACCCTCGACGGCATCAGCATCGAGATGCAGCAAGGCCGCGCCGGCACCCGCGCGCCGCACCAGGCGCAACTGCAGAACCTGCGCACGCGCTTGGCCATGGTGTTCCAGCATTTCAACCTGTGGAGCCACATGACCGTGCTCGAAAACATCACCATGGCCCCCCGCCGGGTGCTGAATGTCAGCGCAGCGGAGGCTGAAAAACGTGCACGAATGTACTTGGACAAAGTCGGCTTGCCGGGCCGTGTGGCGGATCAATACCCAGCGTTTCTGTCCGGTGGCCAGCAACAGCGCGTGGCCATCGCACGGGCGCTGGCGATGGAGCCGGAAATCATTTTGTTCGACGAACCGACCTCCGCGCTGGACCCTGAACTTGTAGGAGAAGTCCTCAAAGTCATACAGACGTTGGCCGAGGAAGGTCGTACCATGTTGATGGTCACCCACGAAATGGGCTTTGCCCGCCAGGTGTCCAGCCAAGTGCTGTTTTTGCATCAGGGCCGAGTCGAAGAACAAGGCGGCGCCGAGATCCTCGACCACCCCAGCAGCGAACGTTTGCAGCAATTTCTTTCCAATCGTTTGAAGTGAACTCATGGATACCAAGGCCAACGGACCCCATTCTTCCTCTGCGCTGGATCGCATCGATGAGGCCATCATCGACGTGTTGCGGCACCAGGGGCGTATCACCTACGAAAAGCTCTCGTCACTGGTGCACCTCACGCCCAGGCCCTGCCTGGAGCGCGTGCGCAAGCTGGAGCGGCGCGGCGTGATTCGCGGGTATGGGGCGATCATCGATGTGCAGATGGTCTCGCCGGGGCTGTCACTGCTGGTGCTGGTAGCCTTGTCCAATCAAAGCGGGCGCTCGGCGCAGAAGGCCTTTGAAGCGTGCGTCAAAGCCTGCCCGCAGGTGTTCGAATGCCAGTTGATCAGTGGGCCGTTTGATTACAGCCTGCGCATGCGCTGCCGGGACATGGAGCACTACCGCGTGCTGACGGAGACCTGGTTGAACAACGACGAGTTGCACATTGATAAATTAGTGGCGCATCCGGAGTTGGCGGTGGTTAAAAACACCGCAACTGAGCTGGCTTAAACACCGTCCATCGCTGCAGATCGTACAGAGCGTGGGAATGATCATCATGTTGCAGCTTGAAACACCACGGTGTTATACAAACCACTCTTCTGATTGGCGGCCTCAAGGATGAACACCATCAAAACATCATTATTGATCTGCGCATTACTCACCTGCCTCGTCTCTACTGCCACCCAGGCAGCCCCACCCGGCAGCGACGCTACAGCCACCTGGTTCAAGGTGGCCATGGGGATATTGTCGGGAGCTTCGTGTCAGAATCGCCTGGTGCCTGCTGATCGCGAACAGTGTATTCGCAAAAACCGCGAACAGGCTTGTCGTGATTTCCCGGACGGGATCGAGAAAGAAAACTGCCTGAAAGAGCTACCTGGCGTTGCAAGCAAACCCACTGCTTCAGGCACTCAACCTTCCGGCGCAGATTACGCACTGAAGAATGTGATGCCCGCCAGTACTCAAAACTATCGCCCGCCGATTAAAACTGATGACTTCGATTCGCCGTTGAAGCAGTTCGTCAGCCCTCCCGCTGAAAGCCCGACCCCGCACACGAACTAAACAACACAAACCCCATGTGGGAGCTGGCTTGCCTGCGATGGCGGTTTATCAGTCAACTTTGATTTGACTGGCCCACCGCCCTCGCAGGCAAGCCAGCTCCCACATTGATAGGGTTCGCAATGCGCTTACCGGGCTTTGCGCCTACAAGCTTCGCCTGCCCGTCCTTCTGCTTCCCCGTACGCGCCTCGCTGATCAACCCCGGAATCAATTTTCCCTCCGGCAGATTCTTCCAGAACCGGCTGGGCAGGTGCCCTTCCATCACCTTGGGGTTCAACCGCGCAGGGTTGAAGATGAGGCTGTAGTAGGTCAGCCACATGGCGCTGTGCGGGTCTTCGACATTTTGCGCCAGTTGCCGCCACGCATCGGGGCACTCGCGCTGATGAATCAACTGCTCCCCGTCGTAATAAACCCCGTCCAGCGGAGTGGCAATCATCCAACGATGACGGCCCATGCGCCCGACAAAGTGTTGGCTGGCTGACTTCAGAATGTCATGGGCCGGCTCGTGCCACGCCACATATTCCGGCAACTCGCTGCCCGCCTCTGCCGGCAACGCGATAAACCGCACAAAGGCATGCAGGTGATGGGCTTCACGACTGACCTGCTTGATTCGCCGCTGCAACTCGCTGCCCAGTTTGTCGCCCGCGAGCATTGCGGTGCGGTCGCCATGGCTGACCCGCCACAGCACCTCGTACAGCAAGCTCCAGCGCTGATCGCCGTGGTAACAAGCGGCCGATTCCAACAGCTCCAACAGCGCCTTGGGAATTCGCGCCTGAAATGGGCCAAGCTGCTCAGGGATCGGCTCGTCGGTCGCAAACAGGTCCGCCACCTCGGCCTCGCCCCAACTCACCTGGCTGGGGTCGACCTGATGGCTGAGCAGCCAGCGTGCCTGTTCGCGCCAGGTGCTGAAGAGGTTGTCGCATTCCAGGCTGATCATCCCCACAACCCCATTTGCTGTGGCTGCGGGCGGTCACGCAGTTGTTCGCGCAGCAGCACGCTGGTGCTTTCAGCCTGTTGCGGGTGGTAATCGCTGGTGATGAAAAACGGCTTGGCCTTGGCCAGCACGCAGCGCATGCGCGCCAGGTCTTCGAAGCGGATCTTGCGTTCGCGGCGCAGGTCCACCAAACGCTGGGTGGTGCGCAGGCCGATGCCGGGGATACGCGCGATCAGGGTCGGTTCGGCGCGGTTCAAGTCCAGCGGGAATACCTCGCGGTGTTCCAGGGCCCAGGCCAGCTTCGGATCGATATCCAGCGCCAGGTGCCCTGCGCCTTCAAACAGTTCGTTGGCGCTGAAACCGTAGCTGCGCAACAGAAAGTCCGCCTGATACAAACGGTGCTCGCGCATCAGTGGCGGTGCCGCCAGGGGCACGCTTTTCGGGCTGTTGGGAATAGGACTGAACGCCGAGTAATACACGCGGCGCAACTTGAAGTTGCCATACAACGCCTCAGCGCCATGCAAGATGGTGCTGTCGTCGGTGTCATCGGCGCCGACGATCATCTGCGTGCTCTGCCCAGCCGGAGCGAAACGCGGAGCGCGCGGTTCGTTGAGGACGGTCTGTTCGCCGGTGTAGATGGTCTGCATCGCTTGCTTGATCGACACGATCTGCTTCTCCGGCGCCAGGGTTTGCAGGCTGGCATCGGTGGGCAGTTCAATATTCACACTCAACCGATCGGCATAGCGCCCGGCCTCGGCGATCAGCGCCGGGTCGGCTTCGGGAATGGTCTTGAGGTGGATATAGCCGCGAAAGTCATGCTCTTCGCGCAAGAGCTTGGCGACCCGCACCAGTTGCTCCATGGTGTAGTCAGCCGAACGGATGATGCCGGAGCTGAGAAACAGCCCGCTGACGCAATTGCGCCGGTAGAAATCCAGGGTCAGGGTGACTACCTCCTCCGGGCTGAAACGCGCGCGGGGCACGTCACTGGAGCGGCGGTTGACGCAGTATTGGCAATCGTAGAGACAGAAGTTGGTCAGCAACACCTTGAGCAACGACACACAGCGCCCATCCGGGGTGTAACTGTGGCAGATCCCCATGCCATCGGTGGAGCCCAGGCCCGACTTGCCCTCGGAGCTGCGCTTGGGCGCGCCACTGCTGGCGCAGGAAGCGTCGTACTTGGCGGCGTCGGCAAGGATGCTGAGTTTTTCGATCAACTGCATGGAGGGCTACCGATACTGGTTTTTTGTACAGTATCAGGCAGCCCTGCCTGTCACAAGTGCAGCCTGTCAGCTGGCGGTGGCCAGGAGCAAATCCTGCACCGAACGCCCCTTGCCCCGGCTGCGATCGTTTTCATACAGCGACGCGGCAATCTCGTCGGCACGAATCGGCAATACCGAGAGCAACGTGTCACTCAAGCCATGGCTGGCCTGGCTGAAACCCTGTATGTAGATCCCCGCCTTGCAGCGCTCGTCCGTGACGATGCGATAGTCGCGGGCCACCTCGAAGTCGCCCATATAGGCTTCCAGCGGCGCCAGCAGTTCGCGGTGCATCTGGCGCTCGTAGCCGGTGGCCAGGATGACTGCGTCGTAATGGCTGAGGCTGGTTTCGCCGCTGGCGTTGTTGCGCAGCGTCAACTCGATGCCCAGCGGCCCGGCGGTGGCTTTTTCGACCACGGTCATGGTGCGGAAGGCCTGTCGGGCAACGCCGGAGACTTTCTGGCGGTAAAAAATACCGTAGATCCGTTCAATCAGGTCCAGGTCCACCACCGAGTAGTTGGTGTTTTGGTATTCGGCGACCAGCCGCTCACGCTCGGCGCCGACTTGCTGGAACACCAGATCGGTAAACGCCGGTGAAAACACTTCGTTGACGAACGGGCTGTCATCGGCTGGCTTCAGTGCCGAACCGCGCAGGATCATATCGACCTGCACCGACGCAAAACTGTCGTTGAGGTCGATGAAGGCTTCAGCCGCGCTCTGGCCACCACCGATGATCGCAATCCGCATCGCTTTGCCTTCAACGCATGGCTGCTGGGCCATGCGCGCCAGGTACTGGGAATGGTGGAACACCCGGCCGTCGTCCTTGAGCGCCTTGAACGCCGGCGGCACACGAGGCGTGCCACCGGCGCTGACCACCACCGAGCGCGTGGTGCGCACATGCTGCTCGCCCAGTGCATCGCGGGAGATCACGCGCAACGCTTCGACGTGTTGCTGATGCAGGATCGGCTCGATGGCCAGCACTTCCTCGCCATAGCGTGCCTGGGCCTGGAACTGCCCGGCAACCCAGCGCAGGTAGTCGTTGTACTCCATGCGGCACGGGTAAAAAGTGCCCAGGTTGATGAAGTCCACCAGGCGGTCGTGGGCCTTGAGGTAGTTGACGAAGGAGTAAGGGCTGGTGGGGTTGCGCAAGGTCACCAGGTCCTTGAGGAACGAAATCTGCAGTTCACTCTGGGTCACCAGGGTATTGCCGTGCCAGCGGTAGTCGGCCTGCTTATCGAGAAACAGTGCATCCAGTTTGCCCTGGGCTTTTTCGCGCTCCTGCAGGGCGATGGCCAGCGCAAGGTTCGATGGGCCGAAACCGATACCGATCAGGTCGTGAACCGCGGGCGAAGCAATTGCCTGTGTCATTCCAGTGTCCTCTGGATAAGCCCCTTGGCGGTGGGGCGGGAATACCTTGCAAGACCTCAACAACAGGTCATGTGTTGATAGGAAACGAGGACAGTGAAATAAAATTTAACTAATCATTGATCAGTGCGCGTCCCACTCGCGCATACGCACCCGGCAGTGCTTCATGGCGTTGACGATATGTTTTTCCACCAGGCTGCGGGAAATGCTCAGGTGCTCGGCGATTTGCGGGTGGGACAGGCCATCGAGCTTGCGCAGCAGGAAGCTCTCGCGACAGGTCACCGGCAGCTCGGCCAGGGCGCGCTCGAGCATATCGAGGCGGCGGGCCTGATCGTGGCTGGCATGGGGTGAACCGGTGGCGAAGCGTTCTTCGCTGTCCAGCACTTCCAGGGGTTCGGACTGGCGCAAGGCGTTGCGCCGATGCCCGTCAATCACCAGGTTCAACGCGGTGCGGTACAAAAAGGCGCGCGGTTGTTCGATCGGCGTGTCACTGGCGCGCTCCAGCACCCGGACGTAAGCGTCATGCACCACATCCTCGGCCACCTGACGGTTGCCCAGCTTGGCGTTGAGGAAACACACCAGCTCGCGATAGTAGTTTTCCAACATGACTCCCGACCGCCTGGGAAGACGGCATCAGATCCTTGAATGCTAAAGACGACAGCCAGCGGATAGTGGCAGTTTGAGTGCGTGCAATTTATAGTAATTCTCATCTACTTTTAAAGAAGTCTCGCATCAACGCACGATTTTTTTATTCGACGGAGCTGTTACGGCATATGTAAGCACCTAAATCTTCGGGCGATTTTCTCGTATAACAGTCAGCCCTCCGCAACTGCGGTCCAAACTTCCTGGCTGGAACCAACGCATGAAACGCCCTCGCCCCGCCCGACGCGCCCTGCTTGCTGTCGCGTGCCTGATTCCCCTCATTGCGCTGGCCGCCTGGCAGGTACTGCCGCCAGGCCGCGACACCTTGGCCACGGTCACCGTAACGCGCGGTAACATTGAAAACAGCGTCACGGCACTGGGCACCCTGCAACCGCGCCGGTACGTCGATGTGGGCGCCCAGGCGTCCGGGCAGATTCGCAAGATCCATGTCGAAGCCGGGGATCAGGTCTCGGAAGGCCAATTGCTGGTGGAAATCGACCCCGCCACGCAACAGGCCAAACTCGACGCCAGCCGCTACGCCATCGAAAACCTCAAGGCTCAGTTGCAGGAGCAGAAGGCTCAGCACGAACTGGCGCGCCAGAAATACCAACGCCAGCAACGCCTCGCGGCCGGGAACGCCACCCGCGAAGAAGACGTGCAAACTGCCAGGGCCGAGCTGGACGCCACCCAGGCGCGCGTCGGGATGTTCCAGGCGCAGATCCGCCAGGCCCAGGCCAGCCTGCGCAGCGACGAAGCCGAGTTGGGCTACACGCGCATCTTCGCACCGATGGCCGGCACAGTCGTCGCGGTGGACGCGCGGGTTGGCCAGACGCTCAACGCTCAACAACAGACGCCACTGATCCTGCGCATCGCCAGGCTATCGCCGATGACCGTGTGGGCCGAGGTCTCCGAAGCCGATATTGGCCACGTCAAACCCGGCATGACCGCCTATTTCACCACCCTCAGCGGCGGCAGCCGGCGCTGGACCAGCACCGTACGCCAGATTCTGCCGATACCGCCCAAGCCGCTGAATGAAACCAGCCAGGGCAATGGCAGCCCAAACAGTACGAGCAAAACCGGCAGTGGCCGCGTGGTGCTCTACACCGTGCTGCTGGATGTGGACAACGCCGATAACGCGCTGATGGCCGAAATGACCACTCAAGTATTTTTCGTCGCCAGCCAGGTCAAGGACGTCCTCACCCTACCGGTAGCAGCCCTGCTCGGCAGCCCCGGCACCGACAAGCCGATTGCCCGGGTCGTGGCCAAAAACGGCGCCATCGAAAAACGCGAAGTACGCCTGGGTATCAGCGACCGTTTGCGGGTTGAAGTGCTGGAAGGCCTGAACGAAGACGATCATGTGTTGATCGGTCCGGCCAACGGCAGTGGGGGCTGATTTGACCACGCCGCTGATCGAACTCAAGAACATCCGCAAATCCTACGGCGGCGGCGACAGCCCGCAGGTCGATGTATTGCGCGGGATCGACCTGTCGATCCATGCCGGGGAATTCGTCGCCATCGTCGGCGCTTCCGGCTCAGGCAAATCCACCTTGATGAATATCCTCGGCTGCCTCGACCGCCCCACTGAAGGCGAATACCGGTTCGCGGGGGAAAACGTCGCGCATCTGGGCAGCGACGAACTGGCCTGGCTTCGCCGAGAAGCCTTTGGGTTTGTGTTCCAGGGTTACCACTTGATCCCTTCGGGCTCGGCCCAGGAAAACGTCGAGATGCCGGCGATCTATGCCGGTATCAGTGCAACCGAACGCCACGCCCGCGCCAAGGCCCTGCTCACCCGCCTGGGTTTGGCCGATCACACCGGCAACCGCCCGCATCAACTCTCCGGCGGCCAGCAACAACGTGTGTCGATTGCCCGCGCACTGATGAACGGCGGGCATATCATCCTCGCCGATGAACCCACCGGCGCGCTCGACAGCCACAGTGGCGCCGAAGTAATGGCCCTGCTGGACGAACTGGCGAGCCAGGGCCATGTGGTCATCCTGATTACCCACGACCGCGAAGTCGCGGCGCGGGCCAACCGCATCATCGAGATTCGCGACGGCCTGATCATCCGCGATTCGGCATTGAGCGAAACCCATGTGCCCGTCACGGCCAACAGCGACGCGCTACAAGCCGTCGACCTGCGCCAGCGCCTCGCCGACGGCGCCGAACATAACGGCGCCTGGAAAGCCGAACTGATGGACGCTGTACTGGCAGCCTGGCGGGTCATGTGGATCAACCGGTTCCGTACCGCGCTGACGCTGCTGGGGATCATCATCGGCGTGGCGTCGGTGGTGGTGATGCTGGCGGTGGGTGAAGGCAGCAAACGCCAGGTAATGGCACAGATGGGGGCGTTCGGCTCCAACATCATCTACCTCAGCGGGTCTTCGCCCAACCCGCGTACACCGATGGGTATCGTGACCCTCAACGATGTCGCGGCCCTGGCGACGCTGCCGCAGGTCAAGCGCATCATGCCCGTCAATGGCAACTATGCCGGTGTGCGCTTCGGTAATGTCGACTACATGGCTTATGTCGGCGGCAATGACACCAACTTCCCGGACATCTTCAACTGGCCGGTGGTCGAGGGCAGTTACTTCACCGAGGCCGACGAGCGCTCCGGGGCGACGGTGGCAGTGATCGGTCATCGCGTACGCGAAAAGCTGTTCAAGGGCGTTATCGACCCCATCGGCCAATACATTCTGATAGAAAACGTGCCGTTCCAAGTGATTGGCGTGCTGGCGGAAAAAGGCTCCAGCTCCGGTTTGCAAGACAGCGACGACCGCGTTGCCATCCCCTACACCGCCGCCAGCGTGCGCCTGTTAGGCACCTATAACCCCGAATACGTGGTGATTGCCGCCGCCGATGCGCGCAAGGTGCATGAGGCTGAACAAGCCATCGATCAACTGATGCAAACGCTGCACAACAACAAGCGCGACTACCACCTGACCAATGACGCGGCGATGATCCAGGCCGAGGCACGCACGCAAAATACGCTGTCGCTGATGCTCGGCTCGATCGCTGCGATTTCCTTGCTGGTGGGCGGGATTGGGGTGATGAATATCATGCTGATGACCGTGCGCGAGCGTACCCGCGAAATAGGTATCCGCATGGCTACCGGGGCGCGCCAGCGTGACATTCTGCGCCAGTTTCTCACCGAGGCAGTGATGCTCTCGGTCGTCGGCGGCCTGTTCGGCATTGCCCTCGCATTGCTGGTAGGCGGCGTGCTGGTGCTGGCAGAAGTCGCCGTGCAGTTTTCCCTGGTGGCGGTACTCGGCGCATTTGGCTGTGCACTGGTCACCGGTGTCGCATTCGGCTTTATGCCGGCCCGTAAAGCTGCCCGGCTCGATCCGGTTAAGGCGTTGACCAGTGAATAAACGATCCATCACACCGCACCTGTCGCTGCTTAGCCTGTGCCTGTTGCTCAACGCCTGCGCAGGCATTCCGTACGACGTCGACAGCGGCATTGCGCCGCCTGCGGCGTGGCAATATGCCGAGCGGGAGGCAGCGCAGGCGACCAACCAGCGCTGGTGGACGCAATTCGGCAGCCCGCAACTCAACCGCTTGATCGACCAGGCTCGCCGCGACAGTCATGACGTGGCCGCCGCCATGGCACGGGTGCGCCAGGCCCAGGCCAGTGCGGTCATTGCCGGGGCACCATTGTTACCCGAAGTGAACTTCAACCTCACCGCCAGCCGCGAAAAACTGCTGCGCGGCAGCGGTAACGCCTCGCTGGACGCCACAGAAAGCAACAAAACCGTCGACAGCTTTGGCACCAACCTTACCGCCAGTTATGAAGTGGACTTCTGGGGCGGGCGAGCCGCCGCCCGCGACAGCGCCCTGCAAAGCCTGCGAGCGAGTGAATTCGACCAGGCCACCGTGGAGCTGACATTGCTCAGCAACGTGGCCGACCGCTATGCGCAAACGCTTGCTGCTCGCCAACGCCAACAGATCGCCGAGCTCAACCTGGCGAATGCACGCCATGTGCTCGACCTCGTGCAAACCCGCTACGACGCGGGCTCAGCCACCGCACTGGAACTGGCGCAACAAAAGAGTCTGGTGGCCAGCCAGCAACGCCAGTTGCCGCTGATTCAGCAAGTGGCCGAAGAATCGTTGATCACCCTCGCGGCCCTTCTCGGGCAGCCGGTGCAGGCCCTGGACCTGGGCAGCGAGCCGTTCCAGGCGCTGACCTGGCCGGTCATTGGCCCGGGCGTGCCCAGCCAACTGCTCAGCCGCCGCCCCGACCTGGCTCAGGCCGAAGCACAACTGGCGGCGGCAAGTGCCGATGTGAGCGTGGCCCGCTCGGCCATGCTGCCCACTGTGACCTTGGGCGCCACGCTGGGTTCGGAGTCCTACAAGGCCGCAGATCTGCTGCGCAGTCCGTTCTACAACCTGACCTCGGGCCTGGTGGCGCCGATCTTCAATAATGGACGTTTAAGCGCCGAACGCGACAAGGCGCGCGCGCGTCAGGACGAACTGCTGCAAACCTATCGTGGCGCGATCATCAACGGCTTTGCCGATGTGGAAAAATCCCTCAGCAGCATCACCCACCTGGACCAGCAGCGTCAGTGGCAAACCGAGGAACTGCAACAGGCCCAGACCGCCTTCAAGATCGCCGAAAGCCGCTACCAGGCCGGTGCCGAAGACCTGCTGACCGTGCTGGAAACCCAACGCACGCTGTATGCGGCCCAGGACGCGAATGTGCAACTGCGATTGTCACGGCTGCAAGCCAGCATTGCGCTGTACAAAGCCCTGGGTGGCGGCTGGGATGCCAAAATCCGATAACAAAACTCCACATTCCTACACAAAACGTTTATCAACCCTACATTCTTTGACCCAAGGTCCTTGGTAAAAAAGCCGCCTTAAAACGGCTGCCCGGAACCTCTTGATGAAACCCAGCGTTCTAGTAAGAAGCCTGGTGTGCATCTGCCTCTGGCTGATAGCAACCCGGGCGCTTGCCGCGCCCTTGATTGTGCCCAGCGCAATTGACTGGCTGCTGGACTGCCCCTTCCCCGCCTTCGAACGGCCGGACCCAGAGGTGCTGGACCGAACCCAGTGCGGCAGGGTAAACGTGCCTCGCGACTATGCCGACCCCAAGCGTGG
Source organism: Pseudomonas sp. O39 (assembly GCF_045447295.1). Taxonomy (NCBI): domain Bacteria; kingdom Pseudomonadati; phylum Pseudomonadota; class Gammaproteobacteria; order Pseudomonadales; family Pseudomonadaceae; genus Pseudomonas; species Pseudomonas sp. O39. The sequence goes on along the minus strand of NZ_JBJGXV010000007.1, from coordinate 43,856 downwards.
CAATGTGCGCCTATCGCTGACCCGTGTCGGCGCCCGGCAACCGCTCAGCCGTGAGGGCATGGTGTTCATCCAGTCGGGGGCACCGCAAAAGGGTCAGGGCACGACCTTCGCCGTCCATTTGGTCAGCCGCTGGGAGTCCTACGCCACCCAGGCCTATCGCACATTGGTCAACCGATATGACGTCATCGAATTGAGCCCCCGCGACCTCAGCCAACAGAACGGTGTCGAGCAGGCCGCACGTGATATGGAGTTCGTGCGCGCGCAATTGGGCGACACCCAGCTCAACTACCTGGGCAACGCTGAAGGCACCCGGGTCGGTGGCCGGTATGCCGCGCTGTTTCCGGAACGCGTTGCACGCATGGTCCTGGTCAACGCCGAGCACGGTGAACCGGTCGCTGCCGGCGTCGAGCAGCTGCTGCTCAAGGAGTCGGCTAAACCCGTTGCCGCCGGGTGCGTCAACCGGTGGGTGGGTGATTTTCTGGTGTCCGGCAAACAGCCGCCATCCTCAACGCGCTGCCTCGACCTTGGTAACTGGGAATAATCACCGCGTTTACGACCTGTTCGCCTCGAAAACGACACCCTGCGTTGACGCTCCTGCCCAATCGTTATTAAGTGCTATTTATCCGCATTAATAGGATCAATAGACCACCATGCTCAGCCGTCCGCTACGACGCAAACGACAGAAGCTCTCCGACGTGATTGTCGAGTCGGTCAAGCGCTCCATCGTCACCGATGCCCTGAAGCCCGGCGACCGCCTGCCCACCGAGCGTGAGCTGATGGAAAGCTTCCAGTGCTCCAAAGGGTCAGCGCGTGAAGCGCTCAAGGCGCTGGAAGTGGAAGGCCTGGTGAGCACGCGCACCGGCCCCAGCGGTGGCGCTTACTTGAATCAGGCCGGCACTGAACCGGCCAGCCGCGCCTTGCGCAACTACCTGCACTTCCAGCACCTGGACGGCGAGCAGGTGTACCAACTGCGCAAGGTCATCGAGGTGGAACTGGCGGTGTCGGTGCTCGGGCGCTTGAGTGAAGACGACTACCAGGCCCTGCAAGACAACGTGGATTTTTGCAGCGCGCCGGAAGACAGCGAAGCCGGCCAGCGCGAACAACGGCTGGCGGAGCTGGAGTTCCATAATCTGCTGGCCAACGCGTGCCCTAACCCGCTGCTGAGCTTTATGGCGCAGTTTCTCAACGACCTGCTGCGCGACCTGGTGGTGCTGAAAAAAGCCTACAAGCCCAAGCGCAAGCAGTTCGACGCGGCCAACCTCGACTACCACAAGCAGTTGCTGATCGCCTTTCGTGCGGAGGATGAAAGCGCGGTGCGCAGCTTGATGCATGAACACATGTGCGACGCCGAACACCATATGAGCGCCCTTGAAGGCGAGGTCAGCCCGCACTTTTTGCTGGAGTTTGATCACAACCACTGAGAACACCATCAATCCCCCTGTGCAAACCCAATCCATGTGGGAGCTGGCTTGCCTGCGATGCAGGCGCCCCGGTTCATCAGTCGAACTGAGTTGATGCCATCGCAGGCAAGTCAGCTCCCACATTTGACCGAGCTTCAATCGTCAGACCGTTTCACCCAATTCAATAACAGGCCTGCCCACAGGCCAGCTCCACCGTATCGCCATTGCCGCTCCTGCCAATAACTAATCCAGGGAGTCACCCCATGCAGCGTCGTACGTTGTTGAAAGCCAGTCTTACCGCCGCCGCCGCGCTCAGCCTTCCGCTGAGCGTGCGCTCTGCATTCGCCGCCGAGCCCTTTACCTTTTACGGCCTCAAATCCATGTCCGGCGCCTTTGCCAGCTATGGCAAGTTTGCCGACATGGGTTCGCGGCTGGCGGTGGAGCAGCATCCCGAGATTCTCGGCCGCACACTGAACTACAAAGTCATCGACACCGAAGGCAACGCCGGCAAGGCGGTGCGCAAGGTGCAGGAGGCGATCCAGCAGGATGGCGCACGGTTCTTCCAGGGTTGCACCCTGTCGTCATCGGCATTGGCGGTGGCCAAGGAAGTAGACAAGGTCGGCGGCGTGTTCATGACCCCGGTGGGTGCCGATGAAGTCACCGGCAAGGACTGCAACAAGGCGACCTTCCGCTGGTCGGTACCCACCTACGGCGCGATCCGCGAAACCATCGTGCCATTGATCAAGCTGCTGCCGGACGCCAAGCGCTGGTACACCATCACCCCGCAATATGTATTCGGCGAAGCCTTGCTCGAAGGCGCGAAAACCGTGCTCAAGGACAACGGCCTGGAACACGTCGGCAACAGCTATCACTCATTACAGGAGCAAGAGTTCTCCGGCTACCTGACCAACGCCATCGCGGCCAAACCCGATGTGCTGGTGCTGCTCAACTTCGGCAGCCAGTCGTCCAACACACTGCGCCAGGCGGTGAACTTCGGCATCAAGGAGCGCATGAAAGTGCTGCTGGTGTGGTCTGCCGGCCTTGATCAATTCCAGGAATTGGGCAGCGATGTGCTCGAAGGCGTGTACCTCGGTGCGCAGTATTGGCACCAGGTCGACAGCCCGCTCAACCGTGAACTGGTCAAGCTGACCCAGGCCAAGTACGGCATCAACCCAACCTACCCGTTGGCCGCCGACTACATCAGCACCAAGGTCATGCTCGACACCATTATCGCTACCGGCAGCTTCGAAGGCCCGACCGTCGCCAAGGCCATGCAAGGCCTGAGCTTCGAAGGCCCGACCGGCAAGGAGCAAATCCGCGCCGGTGACCACCAGGTGATCAAGGACTACTACCTGATGATCGGCAAAGCCAGCGCCGACATGGCCGACAAGGACGACCTGGCCAAAGTGCTCAGCGCCGGCCAGTCCTTCCCGCCGGTGGAAGCCACGAGCTGCGTGCTCGGCTGATCCGCTGAACCATCACCGGTTGCACACGACAGGGCCGCCCCCGCGGCCACCTGTCCGAGGGTTTCTGCATGCTTAATCTTTACCTGTTCCAGATACTCAACGGCCTTGGGCTGGGGATGATCTACTTTTTGATCGCGGTCGGGCTGACGATCATTTTCGGTCTGCTCAACTTCGTCAACTTCGCCCACGGCGCGTTTTCCTGCTGGGGGCCTACATCTGCTACACCGCCGTGAGCCTCACCGGCAACTTCTGGCTGGCGCTGCTGATCGCGCCGCTGGTGGTGGCCGCACTGGCCTGGGTCATCGAGCGATTATTGATCCAGCGGATTTATCACTTGCCGCACATGTTCCAGATTCTGGTGACCTTAGGGATTGCGCTGATCATCCAGGAAGCCAGCGTGATGATCTGGGGCCCGGTGGGCAAAAGCGTCGCCGTACCGGAACTGCTGCGCGGCGTGCTGGTGGTGGGTGATTTCGTCTACCCCTACTACCGCCTGTTTCTGATCGTGTTTTCCGGGCTGGTGGGCCTGGGTCTGTGGCTGCTGCTGGAACGCACGCGCTTTGGCGCCCTGGTGCGCGCGGGCAGTGAAAGCACTGAAACCGTATCGCTGCTGGGCACCAATATCTTCCGTCTGTTTTCGATGACCTTTGCCCTGGGCGTGGCCCTGGCCGGCGTCGCCGGCGTGCTGTTCGCTCCGTTGCGTGGCGCCCAACCCTTCGTCGGCCCGGAAATTCTCGGGGTCGCCTTCGTGGTGGTGGTGATCGGCGGCATGGGCTCCTTCAGCGGCGCACTGGTCGGCGGTTTACTGGTAGGCGTGGTGCAAAGCCTGATGACCACACTCTGGCCCCAAGGCGCGAGCCTGATGATCTACGGCGCGATGGCCGTGGTGATTCTGGTGCGTCCTTACGGCCTGTTCGGGAGAGCCTGACATGAGCGAGAAAAACCCCCTGCCGTTCGCCAAGACCCAGTCCAAGGCCATGCTGCTATGGGTCCTGGCGGTGCTGATCGGCCTGCCGTTGATACTACCGTCGGCGACCCTGGCCACCGAGATCCTGATCTTTGCCATGGCCGCCCTGGCCTGCAACCTGTTGCTGGGCTACACCGGGCTGTTGTCGTTTGGCCAAGGCATCTTCTTCGGAGCGGGCGCCTATTGCGCGGCACTGTTGATGATCCACCTGCAACTGGGTCTGTTCACCGCCCTGCTCGGCGCCGCCGTGGCCGGTGGTTTCCTGGCGCTGTTGGTGGGTGCCCTGGCGATCCGGCGTACCGGCATTTACTTCGTGATGCTGACTCTGGCGTTCAGCCAGATGGCCTACTTCGTCGCCTACACCCTCAGCGACTGGACCGGCGGCGACAACGGCCTGCTCAGCGTACCGCGCCCGGAAATCCGCATCGGTGACACCGTGCTGTTGTCGCTGAGCGACGCCCGCGCGTTCTACGGCTTTGTCGCAGTGCTGTTCCTGCTGATCTTTATCGGCGCACGCCGCGTGATCGCGTCGCCATTCGGCAGCACCTTGATGGCGATCCGCGAAAACGAGACCCGCGCCTCGGCCATCGGCTACGACACGCGCCATTTCAAGATCCTGGTGTTTGTGCTGTCCGGCGCGGTCACCGGGATTGCGGGCGCGCTGTACGCCATGCTGCTGCACTTTGTACCCCTGTCGAATATCGACCTGGCGATGTCCGAGAACATCCTGATCATGACCATCGTCGGCGGCACCGGCTCGCTGTTCGGCTCGTTGCTGGGCGCCGGTTCCATCGTGCTGCTGGGAGACTTCCTCTCCGACCTGTGGCCGCGCTGGCTGATGCTGCTCGGGGTGATTCTGATCCTGGTGGTGATCTTCATGCGTGGTGGGTTGTGGGGCGGTTTGTCGTCGCTGTTCGAACGCGTACGTGGCAGCCGCAAAACCGCCGTAGTCGTCAAGGAGGAAGGACTATGAGCATCCTGCTGGAAACCAAAGACCTGGAACTGGCCTATGGCGCGTTCCACGCGGTGAACGGGGTCAACCTCAAGGTCGAAGCCGGCACCATCCACACCATCATCGGCCCTAACGGCGCGGGCAAGACCAGCCTGTTCCACTGCCTGACCGGCGAACGCCAGGCCACCGCCGGGGCGATTCATTTCGACGGCAAGAACCTGATGCGTAAACCCGCTCACGCCCGCGTCGGCCTGGGCATGGCGCGCTCGTTCCAGCTCACCAGCCTGTTCCAGAACCTCAGCGTGCGCGAGAACCTGCGCCTGGCGGCGCAAGGCCGCGACGGTGCCAAGGCGCTGAATTTCTGGCGTCGGGTGGACAGCAAGCGCGAACACCTGGAGATGGCCGACCAAGTGCTCGAACGCCTGCAGCTCACTGCCCGCGCCGACACCCTGGCCGGCGAATTGTCCCACGGCCAGCAGCGGGTGCTGGAGGTGGGCATGTCGATCTGCTCCAAACCAAAACTGTTGATGCTCGACGAGCCCACCTCGGGCATGGGCATCGATGACATCCCGATCATGACCCAACTGATCAGCGACCTCGGCCGCGACCACACGGTGCTGCTGATCGAACACAACATGAGCATCGTCATGTCCATCAGCCAACGCATCACGGTGATGAGCCACGGGCAGATCCTGGTGGAAGGCACGCCGGAATTCGTGCGCGCCGATGAACGCGTGCGCACCGCTTACCTGGGAGAAGCCGCCTGATGCTGATCGTCGAGAATATCCACTCCTACTACGACAAGAGCCACGTGCTCGAAGGCGTGTCGCTGACCGTCAACCCCGGCGAACTGGTGACCCTGCTCGGCCGCAACGGCGCCGGCAAGACCACCACACTGCGCAGCATCCTCGGCATTATCTGCCCACGCCAGGGCCAGATTCACTTCAACGGCCAAGCGCTGGTCGGGCAAAAAATCTTTGAAATCGCTCGCCAGGGTTTGGCATTGGTGCCGGAGAACCGCGGGATTTTCCGCCTGCTTACCGTAGAGGAAAATCTGCGCATCGCCGTGCGCAAGACCAGCCGCTGGCAGATGGACGACGTCTACGGCATGTTCCCGCGCCTCAAGGAACGCCGTAAAAACGCCGGCCACGCCCTGTCCGGTGGCGAACAACAGATGCTCGCTATCGCCCGCGCCCTGCTCAACGACCCCAAGTTGCTGATTCTCGATGAGCCCACCGAAGGCCTCGCCCCGGTGATCGTCGACGAGCTGGTGAAGATCCTGCGCAAGGTCAAGGACGATGGCCTGCCGGTGCTGCTGGTGGAACAGAACCTGGTGGTCTGCGACAAGCTCGCCGACCGCCATTACGTGCTCGAACAGGGCCGCGTGGTGTACGAAGGCAGCGCCGCCGCCTTCCGCGCCGACCCGACGATCAAGAATCGCTACCTGGCCCTGAGTGCCTGACCGGAGATCGCACATGAACAGTTTTGCGCAACCACTCAAGAGCAACGCCCCGCTGATCAACCGCGACCGCCTGTGGCAATCGTTGATGGACCTGGCCCAGCTCGGCGCCACCGTTAAAGGCGGCGTGTGCCGCCTGGCGCTCACCGACCTCGACCGCCAGGCCCGCGACCTGTTCGTGCAATGGTGCGAGGCGGCCGGGTGCAGCGTCAGTGTCGACGCCATCGGTAATATCTTTGCACGCCGGGCCGGGCGTAACCCCGCCCTGCCCCCGGTCATGACCGGCAGCCATATCGACACCCAACCCACCGGCGGCAAGTTCGACGGCTGCTACGGGGTGATGGCCGGGCTGGAAGTGATCCGCACGCTCAATGACTTGCAGCTGGAGACTGAAGCGCCGATCGAGGTGGTGGTGTGGACCAACGAAGAAGGCTCGCGTTTCCCGCCGTGCATGATGGGCTCCGGGGTGTTTGCCGGTAAGTTCGACTTGCAGGACACCCTCGACAAACAGGACGAGCAAGGCCTGTCGGTGGGTGCCGAATTGCAGCGCATCGGCTATGCCGGTTCGCGTGCGGTGCTCGGCCACCCGGTGGGCGCATATTTCGAGGCGCATATCGAGCAAGGCCCGGTACTGGAAGACCAGGCCACCACGATTGGCGTGGTCATGGGTTGCCTCGGCCAGAAGTGGTTCGACCTGACCCTCACCGGCGTCGAAGCCCACGCCGGCCCCACCCCGATGCACCTGCGCAAGGACGCCCTGGTGGGCGCCGCCGAGGTGGTCAGCGCGGTCAACCGTATCGCCCATCAGCAACAGCCCCACGCCTGTGGCACCGTCGGTTGCCTGAACCTGCACCCGGGCTCGCGCAACGTGATTCCCGGCCAGGTGCACATGACCATCGACCTGCGCCACCTGCATGCCGACACCCTGCAGGCGATGGTGGATGAGGTACGCGGTGTGATCGAAGCCACGGCCCAACGCCACGGCCTGAGTTTTGAACTGACGCCGACCGCCGACTTCCCGCCACTGGACTTCGCCCCGACCTGCGTCAGCGCCGTGCGTGACGCCGCGAGCACCCTGGGCCTGAGCCATATGGACATTGTCAGCGGCGCCGGGCACGACGCGATTTTCGTCGCCGAACTGGGCCCGGCCGGGATGATCTTTGTGCCGTGCGAAGGCGGCATCAGCCATAACGAAATCGAAAACGCTGCGCCGGATGACCTGGCGGCGGGCTGCGCGGTATTGCTGCGCGCCATGGTCAACGCAGCCCAGGGGGACCTGGCATGAGTGAGATTGGCCAACTGACGGCAGTGCAACTGCTGGAGTATTTTCGCGACAAAACCCTGTCGCCGGTGGAAGTCACCGAGGACGCGCTGTTGCGTATCGAACGCTACAACCCGGTGGTGAATGCCTACTGCCATGTTGACCCTGAAGGGGCATTGCAGGCTGCGCGGGCGTCGGAACAACGTTGGATAAAAGGTCAACCGTGCGGGGCACTGGATGGGGTGCCGTCATCAATAAAAGACCTCACGCTGACCATTGGCATGCCCACCCGCAAGGGTTCACGCACCTCCTCAACCGAAGGCCCATGGGACGTGGACGCGCCCTTCTCGGCCTTGATGCGCAAAGCCGGCGCGGTACTGTTGGGCAAGACCACCACCCCTGAATTCGGCTGGAAAGGCGTCACCGATAACCCGTTGTACGGCATCACCCGTAACCCATGGGACACCCGCACCACAGCGGGCGGCTCGTCCGGTGGTGCCGGCGCGGCGGCGGCGCTGAACCTTGGCGTACTGCACCAGGGCAGCGATGCCGGAGGCTCGATCCGAATTCCGTGTGCATTCACCGGCACCTTCGGCCTCAAGCCGACCTTTGGGTATGTACCGCAATGGCCGGCCAGCTCCATGACAATCCTGTCGCACCTGGGGCCGATGACCCGCACCGTCGAAGACAGCGTGCTGATGCTGCAAACCGTCGCTCAACCGGATGCGCGCGATGGCCTGATCGGTGCGCCGCGAACCTCGCCGTGGCTCACGCCGAGTACGGACTTGAAGGGCCTGCGTGTTGCCTACAGCCCGACCTTCGGCTACGTGGATGTTGATCCGCACGTCGCCAAGGTGGTCGCCCAAGCGGTTGAGGGCCTGGTGCAGTTGGGCGCGCATGTCGAGCAGATCGACCCGGGTTTCAGCGACCCACTGGAGGTGTTCAGCACCTTGTGGGCCGCCGGTGCCGCACGCCTGACCGGGCCGATGAGCGAGGCGCAAAAACAGCTGCTGGACCCGGGCTTGCTGCGCATTGCGCAACGCGGCGAACAGCTCAGCCTCTGCGACTACAGCGCTGCCCTCGAAACCCGCGCGGCACTGGTCGCCAGGATGGCGGCCTTTCATGAGCACTACGACGTGCTGGTCTCGCCGATGATGCCGATCACTGCGTTCGAGGCCGGGCACAACGTGCCACCGGGTTCGGGCATGCATGAGTGGATGGAGTGGACGCCGTTTACCTATCCCTTCAACCTGACACAGCAACCGACGGCATCGGTGCCGTGCGGGTTGGCGGCGAATGGCTTGCCGGTGGGTTTGCATGTGGTGGGCGCGCGGTTTGCCGATGAGCAGGTGCTGCGGGTTTGCCAGGTGTATGCCAAGGCATTCCCCACCGAACACCTTGAAGCACCGCGCATGCTCTGAACTGCGCTTTTCGACCGGGGATTGCCGTGTGCATCACCGGTCGCGTTTGGCTTATAATTCGCGCCTCATTTTTTGTTGCGCGGATTGTTTCAAATGGTATTCACAAGGACCGTTCTGGCGAGTGCGCTGCTCACCCTTCTGCCCGTCATGGCCTGCCACGCGGCGCTGGACCTGACCTACACAGCCCCTGAACCCAAGGCTGTACCGTCTGATGCAACACCCCAACCCAAATCGCTGTTCCCCATGCAGACCTTGCCGCCTTTGAAGCTCGAATACAGTTGCGAAGGCCCGCAGTGCCAATACGAAACCGATATCGACAAACGTCACGAAGACCAGACGACCCGTCACTGGTCGATCGGCATCCAATGATCAACTGGCTCAAGTCGATCTGGTGCACCACGCCGTCGCAGGCACTCGCCCTGATGATTCTCAGTACCCGACGTAACAAGAACAGGACAAGCCTGCTGCTGGTACTGATCATGGTGAGCACCGCGATCAACTATGCGCTGTTAATCCGTGAAGTGTTCGAGCCCGCCGACCAGACGAACCCGGCGATCTACTCCCTCATGACGTCCGATGAGTTTCGGCAGAATACCTCCGTCCTGTTCGATCAGTTGAATGCATACAACCGTGAGCCGAGCCAGGAACGGCTGGACGTGCTCTCCGGCTTCATCGTGCCCGACCGGGGCAATCTCTGGGTGTATGTCAGCCTTAGGTTCCAATTGCTCCCACAGGCCGAAAAAACCGGCAACTCGCTCCCCCGATACCGTTACGACCCGCAAATCACCATACGTCCGGCATTGCCAGGGCTGTTGCTGTTCATCCTCGTCGAAACCATCTTGCTGTTGTTGCTGATCTACACGAGGCTGAAAGAACCGGCGGCTATCCTCGCGTTTGAAGAGCGCCAACTGGCGCGTTTTTTTGATGATGAGCCGAACGCACCTGCCCCCTCGCCGCTCGACACCGTGCGGCAACTGCTGCATCACTTCCATCGTTTCTGTCTTGCTCTGAACCAGCGACAGAACGGCCGAACAGGCCTTTCGGTGAAAAACGAACCGGATGTGCAAGACCTTCTGCGCGCACTCCTGAGCCTGCACATCGCCGACGTGCGTGCCGAAGAGCCCGTGCCCAGCTGCGCAGGCGCCTCATCGCGTATGGACTTCCTGCTGCATGACCTGCAAGTCGCCATTGAGGTGAAGATGACCCGCGCTGGGCTGAAGGACAAAAAGCTGGGTGAGGAGCTGATTGTCGATATCGCCCGCTATGCGGAACATCCGCACTGCCAACATTTAATCTGTTTCGTCTATGATCCCGGCTACCTCATCCGCAATCGAGAGGCCTTGCAGGAGTACATCCTGCGCCAGGGGCATCGCATTGATGTCGAACTGATCTTTTCGCCCGCCTGAAGGCTTACACTGCCGGGCTTGAGCAACCAGCGAGACCTGCATGGACATCGAACTGGCACGCACTTTTCTCGAAATCACCCGCTGCGGCAGCCTGGCTGCGACGGCCGAGAAACTGCACGTCACCCAGACCGCCATCACCGCACGCGTAAAAAACCTCGAGAGCCAGTTGGGCAGCACGCTGTTTGTGCGTAACCGCGCCGGTGCGCGGCTGACCGCCGATGGCGAAGCCTTTGTGGTCTACGCCAACCAGTTGCTGCAAACCTGGGAAGCCGCCAAGCGTGACCTGCCGCTACCGGATGGCTACCGCAATGTGCTGCATATCGGCGGCGAGGTGAGCCTGTGCAACCCGCTGATGCTCGGCTGGGCGCAGGCCCTGCGCGAACACATCCCGGGGCACGCCCTGCGCACCGAAGTGCGCGAAGGCGACTACCTGCTGCGTCAATTGGAACTGGGCGTGCTCGATGCGGCCTTGGTGTTCCAACCGCAGTACTGGCCGGGGTTGCAGGTGGAACAGGTGCTGGAAGAAAAACTGATCCTGGTGCAACTGGCGAGTAAGCCGGCCCCGTACGTCTACATCGACTGGGGCCCGGGTTTTCGCCAGCAACATGATGCTGCCCTGCCCGACAAAGCCCGTGCCGCGCGGAGCTTCAACCTCGGGCCGCTGGCGTTGCAGTACATCCTGGAGAATGGCGGTGCCGGGTATTTCCGCACGCGCGTGGTGCAGAGCTACCTGGACAGCGGCGTGATGCAGCGGGTGCCGAAGGCGCCGGAATTCAGTTTCCCGACCTACCTGGTGTACTCACGCGCACGCGATTGTGCAGTGTTGCAGCAGGCGGTGGCGCTGCTGCGCGATGTGGTCAAAGCCGAAGGTGACTGGTCACAACGCTGGGACCCGCTGATTTGAATCACCGTACACCACTGCGCGTGCTAGCCTGCGGGTGTTTCCTTTCGCAGCCTTACCGATGAACAAGAAAAAGTCTGTCACCATCAGCGACATTGCCAAACGGGTCGGCATGACCACCATCACGGTCTCGCGGGCGCTGAACAAACCTGATCAGGTCAAACCCGCCACCCTGGCGCGCATCCTCGAAGTCGCGCGGGAGTTGGACTATGTGCCCAACGCCTTCGCCCGTGGGCTCAAACGCAGTGAAAGCCTGATCATTGGCGTGATCACCGCCTCGGTGGACAACCCGTTCTACAGCGAAATGATCAAGGCGATTTCCCGCGAGGCGAAACAGCACGGCTACACCATCATGCTGGTGGACACCGACGAACTGGCCGAGCTGGAAAGCAAAGCCGTCGACACGTTGCTGGGCTACCGCGTGGCGGGAATCATCCTGTCGCCGGTCTCCGATGAGCCGAGCTACCAGCCCGATTACCTGGAGCGCCTGGGCAACGGCAAGACTCCAGTGGTGTTGCTCGACCGTACACTCCACGACAGCCCGTTCAGCCGCGTGGTGCTCGACAATTACCACAGCGGTATCCAGGCCGCGCACTATCTGTTGCGCCAGACGCCCGACCTCAAGCGCCTGCTGGTGCTGACCGGCCCCGAACATTCACGTATCACCGTGGAACGCCTCAAGGGCCTGCGCGAAGTGCTGGCCGAACACCCCCACATTCAGGTCGAAGTACAGGCCGGCGACTACACGCTGATGCCGTCTTACCTGCATACCCTCGACTACCTCGCCGAACACTGCGCGCCGGACGCGATCATGGGCTTTAACCAGTTGATCACCCTCGGCGCCCTGCGCGCCTTGCGCATGCACAACATCCCCCATGAAAGCCTGACCATCTGCGGCATCGACCGCCTGCCCTTCGCCGATATCTTTGGCGTGCCAATCGCCTGCGTGGCCCACGACGCCTCCCTGGCCGGCAGCAGCGCGGTACGCCTGTTGCTTGACCGCCTGGAAGACCCGTACAAGCCACGGGACAAGGTGGTCATCGCCGGCCAGTTGGAAAACGGCTAGCGACTGGTGTAGCCGCCATCGATCGGCAGGCTTATACCGCTGATCATGCCGGCGGCATCGCTGAGCAGGAACAGCACCGGCAGCGCCACGTCCAGCGTCTCAGCAAAACGCCCCAAGGGGATGGCTGCCAGCGCCGGGTCGCGCTTGGCCGGGTCGGACCAGGCCATGGCGGCCATCGGCGTGAGGGTAACTGTGGGGTTGACGCTGTTGACGCGAATGCCGAAGCGGCCCCACTCGGCGCATTGCACGCGGGTGATGGCGTCCAGTGCAGCCTTGGAGGCGCAGTAGCTGAGGTGATCATCCAACGCCACCAGCGAGGCCTGGCTGGAGACATTGACGATGCTGCCGGCAATCTTTGCCTCGATCATTTTTGCAGCGACCCGGCTCGCGACCTGGGCGGCGGCGCGGGCATTAACGTTCATCACCTGGTCGAACGCGGCAGCGCTGATGGCGGCGGCGGGTTCAAGACGGGAAATGCCGGCGCAGTTGACCAGGCCGTGCAGTGGCGGCAGGTCGTGCAGGGCGTTGTCGAGGGCGGCGCTGTCGGCGATGTCCACGCATAAGGTGTTGCAGTCCAACTTGGCCAAGGCCTCGGCGTCTCGGCCGAGGGCGAAGACTTCGGCGCCGCTGTTGATGAGCTGAAGGGCAATTTCATGGCCAATGCCGCTGGTGGCGCCAGTGACGAGGATGCGCTGGTGGGTGAAGTTGAAGGTGGTGGTCATGGTCACTCTTCCATAGACAATTAAGGTCCACTGTGGGAGCTGGCTTGCCTGCGATTACGGTGGGTCAGTTAGCCCATTTGCCACTGATACACCGCTATCGCAGGCAAGCCAGCTCCCACATTCGGACCGTGTTGAATTAGTCGGATTGCAAGCTGTGCATGATCGGTTTCAGCGCGGGATACAGCTTCAAATACTCGCCAAACGCGCGGTCATAGGTCATGATATTTTCGCGTTTGGGCTGCGCGCGCAGCTCCAATTGCACCCAGCCCTTCTCCATCTCCCCATCACTCACCAACCCCACCGTATGCGCGGCCAGCAACGCGGCGCCCATCGCCGCCTCAACTTCTTGAACGATGGTGTAAACCGGGTACCGCGTGATGTCCGCGATAATCTGCATCCACAAATCCGAATGACTCGCGCCACCGACCACAATCAGGCGCGGGTCCAGCGATTGCGCGCCCTGGGTGCCGGCTTCGATATTGTGCCGCAGGGCAAAACTCACCCCCTCCAGCACCGCGCGGTACAGGTGAATGCGGCTGTGATACAGGTTCAGCCCGACAAAACTGCCGCTGGCGTGGTCATCCCATACGGGGCTGCGTTCGCCCATCAGGTACGGCAGGAACAACAAGCCTTCGCTGCCTGCCGGGATCTTCATCGCGCTCTGTTCCAGCAACACCAGGCTGTCCTGGCCACTGGCCTTGGCCTGTTGCTCTTCGGCCTGGCAGAACTGCTCGCGAAACCAGCTGACCGATGCCCCGGCGGTGATTGCACCGCCGAAGATGTACAAGTCCTGATGGCCGTTGTAGACATGCGGCATGCTCACCAGGCCGTGGCGTGCATCGACGTGCTGGTTCAAATAACCCCAGCACATGCTGGTGCCGATCATCGCCACGTGATTGCCCGGCTGCGTAACGCCTGCGGCCAGAGTGGCCATGGCCGCGTCCACGCCACCGGCGAGGATCGGTGTGCCTGCCTGCAGGCCCAGGCGCAGGGCCCAGCTCTCCAACAGCCCGCCCACCACCTCACCGGAATACACCAGCCGCTCGGGCATCATCGCCATGGGAATCTGCAGCGCCGCGAGCATCTCCTCGGACCAGCCCCGCTGCGCCACGTCATAGACGCCGCCGATATTGCCGGCGCTGCTATGGTCCACCGCCAACTCACCGGTCAGGCACCAATTGATATAGCTGTTCGGCGGCAGCAGGTAACGCGTATTGGCCCACACCTGCGGCTGATGCTGCTTGAGCCAGAGCATCTTGGTGAAGCCGTAGTAGCTGTCCACCGAGTTGCCGGTGACCGCAAACAAGCGCTCAAGGTCGACATGCTCGCGCACCCAGGCCACCTGCTCGCCAGCACGGCGGTCCATCCAGATCAGGCACGGGTGCAGCGGTGTGATTTGCGCATCCACCGCAATTCCCGAGCCGCCGTACAGGCTGCTGATGCACAGCGCCTTGACCTGCTCCGCTGCCACGCCGGCCCTGGCCATGCACTGCGCCACGCAGGCCTCGACCGCATCGAGCCAGACCTGCGGCCATTGCTCGGCCCAGCGCACTTTCGGGGTATCCACGCGATACCCCTGGCTGTGCTGCGCGATGATCGTGCCTTGACCATCCACCAGCAGCGCCTTGGTGCTCTGGGTTCCAATGTCGACACCCATGACGTAGTTCATCTCAAAGCACCGGCTTCAACAGCACCTTGATCGACTTCGTCGAGTTGGCCAACTCGAACGCTTCGGCAAAGTTATCCAGCGGGAAGTCATGGGTGACGATGCCTTTGGAGGTGACCAGGCCGCGCTCGAATAGGTCGATGGCAATCGGGTAGCAATAGGGGCCCAGGTGCGCGCCGCGTACGTCCAGCTCCTTGCGGTCGCCGATGATCGACCAGTCGACACTGGTTTCGGCGCCGAATACGCTGAACTCGACAAAGCGCCCGAGCTTGCGGATCAGGTCCAGGCCCTGGGTCACGCCGGCCGGTACGCCGGTGGTTTCGATGTACACGTCGCAGCCGTAGTTGTCGGTGAGACCGTTGATGATCTCGCGGGCATTGTCGCGGGATGGGTTGATCACCACGTCGGCGCCGAATTGCCTGGCCAGTTCGAGGCGCTCATCGACCATGTCGATCACCACCAGTTTTTTCGGGGTCTTCAGCGCGGCCACCTGGACCATGCACAGCCCGAGGGTGCCCGCACCGGCGATCACCACCACGTCATCCAGCTGGATTTCGCCTCGGTTGACGGTATGAATCGAGCAAGCCATGGGCTCCACCAGCGCCGAGTCTTCCAGCGACACCGACTCCGGAATCTTGTGCACGATGGCGGTCTTGGGAATGCGCATGTACTGGGCCATCCCGCCTTCGGCCACTTCACGCTGGAAGCCAAAGATGTTGTGCACCTCGCACATCCAGTATTTACCCGACTTGCAGAAGCGGCACTTGCCGCACGGCACGATCTGTTCGGCGATGACCTTGTCGCCGACCGCGACTTCAAAGTGCTCTTCAGCGCCCTCGCCCACTTCCACCACGTAGCCAAAAAACTCGTGGCCCGGCACCACGGGTGCCTTGACCCACGGGTTGTCACCGCCCCAGAACATCGCCGCACCCGAGTGGCATTTGCAGTCGCTGGCGCAGATGCCGCAGGCGGCGATGCGGATCACCAGTTCATTGGGGCGTGCCTGGGGTTTGCTGATGCGTTGCAGGCGGTAGTCCTTCGGGCCGTGGCAGACGACGGCTTGCATTTCGATGTGCTTGTCCATGGTGTTCGATCCTGTCTTGAGAGGCATTTATTTATGGCGCTGACGGCTGATAAAGATCGCCAGCAAGATGATTGCGCCCTTGATCACGCTCTGGACGTAGGGCGAGACGCCGAGCATGTTCAGGCCGTTGTTCAATACGCCAAGCAACATCGCGCCGAGCAACGTGCCGACGATCACGCCGCGCCCGCCGGCAATCGAGGCTCCGCCGAGCACCACGGCCGCAATCGCATCCAGCTCGAACGACACGCCGGCATTCGGCTGGCCGCTCATCAGGCGTGAGGTCAGCACCAGCCCGGCAATCGCCGCCGTCAGGCCACTGATGCCGTACACCAGCAACTTGAAACGCGCCGCGCGCACCCCGGACAAACGCACCGCTTCTTCGTTGCCGCCGATGGCGTAGATGTAGCGGCCGATGCGCGTGTGTTGCAGCAACACGTAGGCGGCAAAGTAGGTGATCAGCATGATCAGGATCGGCACTTCGATGCCGAACAAGCTCTGGCGACCGAAGAAGCCGAACCACTCCGGCAGTCCGGAAATCGGGTAACCGTCGGTGTACATCAGGCCCAGGCCACGGGCGATGCCCATGGTCGCCAGGGTGACGATGATCGGCGGCATATGCAGGTACGCGACGAACAGCCCGTTGCCAATGCCAAAGGCCACGCCGATCAACATCCCGGCGCCAATCGCCAAGCCCGGCGGCAGGCCTGCGACCATCAGGCCGGCGGTCAGGGTGCCGGACAGCGCCATCACCGGCCCCACCGACAGGTCGATGCCGCCGGTGAGAATCACGCAGGTCATGCCCACCGCGATAATCGCGTTGATCGACACTTGGCGGGCGATGTTCGACAAGTTGCTGGCGGTGAGGAACGTGTCGCTGGCGAGGATCATCACCAGGGTCACCACCACCAGTCCGACAAAGGGATAAAACGCCGGCGAACGCACCAGCCGCGCCAGGTTCAGGCGCAGTCGGCCGGTGTCGCCGGTGTTAATGGACGTATTCACTTGAGCCCCCTGTTGCATGGCGCATGACCTCTTGAGGATTGACGGAGGACGCTTCAAGTACCTTGACGATGGCGCCCTTGTGGAACACGGCGACGCGGTCGCACATGCCGATGACTTCCGGCAGTTCGGAGGAAATCATGATGATTGCGTAGCCCTGTTCGGTGAGGCTGCGCATGAGTGCGTAGATCTGTGCCTTGGCGCCGACGTCGATGCCGCGTGTGGGCTCGTCGAACACCAGCACGTCGCAGTGGTGGTTGATCCAGCGTGCAATCACCACCTTTTGCTGGTTGCCGCCGCTGAGGTTGAACACCCGGCTTTCGCCGCTGGGGGCTTTGATCGACAGCTGCGTCATGAGGCTGTCGACGCTGGCGCATTCGCGGCCCTTATCGATCAAGCCACTCGCGTTCTGGTATTTCGGCAGATTGTTCAGGGTAATGTTTTCGCGAATGCTGAAATCAGTGATCAGCCCTTCACTCTTACGGCTTTCCGGAAGCAGGCCGATGCCTTGGGCCAGGGCCTGCGCCGGGTCATCCAGCGTGACTTTTTCGCCGCGCAGCCAAACGTCTTTGCTCACTGACGGCAGCGCGCCCATCATGCCCAGCGCCAGTTCGGTGCGGCCTGAGCCCACCAGCCCGGCGAAGCCGAGGATCTCGCCTTTGTGCAGCTGGAAGCTGTTGTGGGGGCCGTTGCGCACCAGTTGGATGTCCTTGACCTCCAGTAACAGCGGGCCGCGCTCGGTAGTCGGCTTGGGTGGAAAGCTGCATTCCAAGCGGCGGCCCACCATCATCTCGACCAGGTGGTCGATATCGCTGTCGGCCACATCGGTCACGCCCACATTGCCGCCGTCGCGCAGCACACTGATGCGGTCGCACACCTGGAAAATCTCCTCCAGGTGATGCGAGATAAAAATCACCGCCACGCCCTGGCGCTTGAGCTCGCGCATGATGTCGAACAGCAACTCGGCTTCGCTGGGCGTGAGGGTAGCGGTCGGCTCATCAAGCACCAGCAAGCGCGCATCCAGGGCCAGGGCCTTGGCGATTTCGACAAACTGCTGCTCGGCCACACTCAAGTGCTTGACCGCACATTGCAGGTCGATCGTCACGCCCAGGCGCTTGAACAACGCCTCGGATGCTTCGACCATCTCACGCTTGCGCAACAGGCCGAAGCGGTTGCTCAACTCATGGCCGAGGAAGATATTTTCCACGGCCGTGAGGTAGGGAATCAGGCTGAATTCCTGGAACACAATGCCGATACCGGCGGCAATCGCATCGCGGTAGGTCGCGAACTGCCGCGCCTGGCCGTCGATCAGGATTTGCCCTTCGTCCTGATGCTCGACGCCGCCGAGGATCTTCATCAGGGTCGATTTGCCCGCGCCATTTTCCCCGAGCAGCGCATGGATCTCGCCGCGCTCCACTTGCAGGTTGATGGATTTGAGGGCCTGTACGCCCGGGTAACGCTTACAGATATTTTCCAGCTTCAGAAGACTGCTCATACCGCCGACCTCGTATTCAGTAGGTGACCTTAAGCCCCACGGGTTGCGTGGGGCCTGGGCGAATTACCAGCTGAAGTCCTTGGCCTTGGCCTGATCGATCAAAGTGATGTCCACCGGGACAGTGGCGGGTACTTGCGAGCCCCACTTCCTGGCCAGGGCGATGCCCAGGGCGAGGCGGATCTGGTCGCGGGGGTATTGCGCCGAGGTGGCGATGAATTTGCTGCCGGGTTTCTGGATCGCCTTGATCGCTTCCGGCGCGCCGTCGACGCTGACCAATTTCACGTCCAGCCCGCTGGCTTCGATGGCCGAGAGTGCACCGAGGGAGCCGTTGTCATTCACGCTGAAAATACCCTTGAGCGTGGGCTGGGCCTGCAGCATGTTTTCGGTGACGGTCAGCGCCTGGTCACGTTCCTGCTTGCCATTCTGGATGCTGACGATCTTGATGTCGGGGTGCTTGGCCACGGCCTCTTTGCAACCGCGTACACGTTCGAGGATCGGCACCACGGCGATGCCGTCGAGGATCGCGATATTGCCTTTGTCGCCGATGTTTTTGGCCAGGTATTCACAGGCCTGGAAACCGGCGTCGAAGTTCTTCGAGCCGACGAAAGAGTCCAGCGGGCCATCTGCCTGGGCGTCTACTGCGACCACCACGACACCGGCCGCGTGGGCGGATTTGACCGCAGACTGTACGCCGACCGAATCGGTCGGGTTGATCAGCAGGATATCGATGCCTTTTTGCAGCATGTCTTCGACGTCGCTGACCTGCTTGGACACGTCGTGGCGGGCGTCGGTGATGATCAGTTTCGCACCGATGGTTGCGCCGGCCTCTTCGAGGGCGTTTTTCATGGTGACGAAATAAGGGTTGTTGATCTCCTGGAAGGAGGCGCCGATGCGGATGGGCTTGGCGGCGTCGGCGAAAGCGGGAGCGGCGTTGCCGAGGGTGATGCTGACAGCCAGTAAACACAGGGTTTTCGGGAGCATTTTCATGGCGTGGTTCTCTGTTTTGTTTTTATTTTTAGAGCAAATGTTATCGTTAACATTTTGCGAGAAACTAGCAAGTAAATGGGGGCTGTGCAAGAGGCCATTGGTCACTCGGGGCCGAATGGCACTCCAAATCGAACGAGATCAAATGTGACAGATGGCTTGCCCGCGAGGCCGACACCCCGGTGCATCAGGCATCCCGCGTGGATGCCATCGCAGGCAAGCCAGCTCCCAAAGAGGCTACGTGTACTGCGCAAAAACTCGCACAATCTCGCGCACCAACTAAGCTCAGCCTCCAACAAAAAAATACCGAGCTTCCCGCCATGGCACACCCCACCGAAACCTTTCGCACCCGCTACCGCAGCGAAGTGAACCGCCATTACAACCCATGGCTGCATGCAAGTTTTGTCCTCGGCTACGGCCTCTTTTGCATCACCCTGGCCTGGTGCTCCACCGAACACATCACCCCACTCCAGTGGCTGACCGTCCCCCTGACCCTGGTGTTTTTCAACCTCTGCATCTATCTCGTGCACCGCCACCTCGGGCACCACAAACACCCCTTCGCCCGCCTGTTCTACGCACGCCACACCGGCGATCATCACAGCTTCTTCACCCCCGGCCACATGACCTTCGACAGCCCCAAAGACTGGCGTGTGATTCTGTTTCCCGCCTGGTTGATCGTGCTGCACAGCCTGGCCATCACCCTCCCCGCGTGGTGGCTGCTCAAGCAGCTGAGCCCTAATGTGGCCGGGCTGTTTGCCGGGTGCATGATCCTCGGCTACTTGCTCTATGAAGTGTTCCATGCCTGCGAACACCTGCCCGCCCACCATCCAGTGGCGCGCCTACCGTGGATTCGCCAGATGCACCAACTGCACGCTCTGCATCACCGTCGCGAGCTCATGCAAGGGCGCAACTTCAATATCGTTCTACCGCTGATGGATTACCTGTTCGGCACCTTGCACTGGGAACCGAACGCCCACGACAACCAGGAATAGTCATGAGCGACCGCCCTAAAAACCTGCGCCATTTACTGTTCGTGCTTGCGCTTGCGGTGATCGCCTTTCTGCTGTTGATGCCGACCAACGTGCAACCGGTGAATTGGTCTGCGCCCAAGGCGCCGTCGATGAAGGAAGGCACCTACGCCGAGAACCAGCGGCTTAAGGCCGTGCAAAAGATTGGCGCACAAGACATTCCCGGCCCTGAAGCCCTGTTGCTGGATGCCCAGGGGTTTCTGATCAGCGGCTTGCATGACGGGCGCATCATCCGCACATCGCCCGACAGCCATACCCTGGAAGTGCTCGCCAACACCGGCGGCCGGCCCCTCGGCCTGGCGTTTCACCCGGATGGGCGCTTGATCGTGGCTGACGGGGTCAAGGGCTTGCTTGCACTCGATGCCAATCGCCAACTCACGCCGTTAAGCAGCGCCGCGAACGGCGTACCGTTTGGCTTTACCAATGACGTGACCATCGACGCCAGCGGGCGCTATGGGTATTTCAGCGATGCATCAAGCCGCTGGGGCTACGGCCAGGATGGCGAAGCCGTGATCGAGCATGGCGGCGACGGCCGCCTGCTGCGGTATGACTTCAGTAACGGGACCACCCAGGTGTTGCTCGACCATCTGCAATTCGCCAACGGCGTGGCCTTGGGCCCGGATGAAAACTATGTGCTGGTCAATGAAACCGGCGCCTATCGCATCAGCCGCTATTGGCTCAAAGGCGCTCGAGCCGGCAGCCACGATCTGTTTGCCGACAACCTGCCAGGCTTGCCGGACAACCTCAGTTTCAACGGGCGCGACCGTTTCTGGGTCGCCCTGTATTCGCCACGCAATCCATTGCTGGATGGTTTCGCCGGCTATCCCTTCTTGCGCAAGGTCATGGTGCGGGCGTTGATGGTGGTGCCCAAACCCATCGAGCACAAAGCCTTCGTGCTCGGGCTGGACACCAACGGCCAGGTCATCGCCAACTTGCAGGATGGCAGCCCGGGCAATTACTCGCCGATTACCACCGCGCGGGAATATGGCGATTGGTTGTACCTCGGTTCGTTGAAAAGCACGAGCATGGCGCGCTTGCCGTTGAAACAGGCGCTGGCTCGCGACTGACAAAAAAGGGGCAGCCCAATCAGGCTGCACCTTTTCCATGACTCAGCGTATCAGTGGATGATGTTCTGCGTGCAGATGTGCCCAAAGGTCACATAAGGCACATTGTCACCGCCGACACCCACCCCCGGGAACTCTGCCAACTCGATACGCCAGCCGCCGAAGTTGAAGGTGGTTTCCCAGTTGTACTTCACACCGGTGCTGCTGTCCGGGTATTGCACGCGGTATTCGCCGAAGCATTCACCGAGCGCGGCACTGGCCTGGGATGTGCCCGCACTGTTGGTGCTGGCCTTGAAGTCGGTCCAGTGGAACTCGGCGCCATCAAAGCGCTTGTCGACGCGCAGGACCGGCGTGACCCCCAACAGAGGCGCGCCAGTGGAGTCGGACCAATTGGTGCTCCAGTTCAACGTGCGTCCAGCCTGGGTCGCCATCCAGAATATCGATGCCGGCACCCGCACGATGTTGTCGCCCTTCACCTCCGACGTGTTCAACCGTGGCGTGGAGCCCAGGCTCAATGCGTACTGCTTGGTCGGGTCCTGCGTCACCGCAGGGTTGGCACGCACCCGCACCTTGACGGTCGCGCCCGGCGTTACGATAGGGTAAGTCGAGGTGGAACCGGCCGGCACAGTGACCCAATTGGTGCCATCGAAGCGGTCGAAGATCCACTGGTTGCGGCTGCCGCTCTCATCGCCCGCCAGGTACATGCTCACGCTTTGGCCACGCACGGCCTTGAAGTCGAAGTAATCGACGTCGTTGGCGTTGTCGAGGTTACCGGTCACCTTGTTCATCGAGTCCGGCAGCACAAAGGCGGTTTGCGCGCTGTCATTGGGCTCAAAGGCATCGATGTTGGTGTCCGCCGCCACGCCGAAACTGAACTGCGCGTTGTTCGCGGTCTTGGCCACCATGTACCAGTAGTAGTCCCCCGCAGGCAGCACGCCGCCCAGGTATTCATCGGCATTGCCCGGGTTGTCGGAGGTGTCGATCAACTGCGGATTACCCTGGCCGTCATCACGGAACAGGGTCAGCGACATATCGGCGCCGGCACTCTGATTGATCAACTGCACCAGCACCCGGGCGTTTTTCGGCAGGTTGAAGTGGTAGGGAAATTCCTGGCCGGTTTGCACCTCGGTGATGGTGTAAAGGGTGTTGATCTCCAGGGTGGGAAACAGCGGTTCAAAGGCGGCGACAGCAGCACTTTTAAGGCTGGCCTGGCTCGGTTTTTTCAACGCGCTGACGGCGGTGTTGAACGGCGCCGACTTGGCCGCCTTGGGGGTTGCGTTTACCTTGCCATTTTTGGCGTCCAGGAACTTTTGCCGTAGCTCGTCCGAGATCGGCACTGCAGTCAGTGTGCCGCCAGGTTTCAGCGCATCGATCACACCTTGGTTGACCGTTCCGGGGGTGAGTTGGGGAAGGGTTTGCTCGGCCAGGGCAGAGGCCGAAATGAAGCAGGAGGCCATCATGGCCGCGCCCAGCATCAGGGCTTTTGTGGGTTTCATTTTTTATCCATCCATAGTTAAAAAATTGAAGCTCGGGTGACCGGTGACATCCGGTCACCTGGGATGGACTGTAGGTCATAGCTGTATGCATGTACAGTGTTTTTTATATTGATATGGACTCGTTGCCTGCTGGCAAGAGAACAAGCGCGGTTAATACCCCGTCATCTCCAAATACCCCACGCCACCGTCAAACTGCACCGGCCCTTCCCAGTACGGAATACTCAGGTTCATCCACGCTTTCGGGTTGACGGCCTGGGTGGTTATATCCAGCTGTTTACCGGGTATTTTCAGCGACCAGCGCGTGGGAATAGCTCGCCCGTCAATGTCGGTGGTGGCCAGCGGTGTGAGCTGGATATCGGCATTGTGCAGGGTCTGGGTTTGGCCCTGCTGGTCGATCCAGGTGCCGGTCAGGTAACCCGCGCCGTCTTTTTGCCGCACGCGAAACAGCATCAACTGCTCGCCACGGTCCAGGTGCAGCGAGAACCAGTCCCAACCGGTCTGGCTGGCTGCCAGGGGTTGGCTGCTCCATTCGCGGTCGAGCCAGGCAGGGCCGCTGACCTGGTAGGTTTTACCGTCGATACTGACGCTGCCGGCCGCCGCAAAAAACGGCTGGCTGTAGTAGTAGGACGCCTGCCCCTGATCGGATTTGCGGCTGTAGCCCTTGTCACCTTGCAGCACCAGTGGACGGCTCGACGTCAGGTGCAAGTCGTAGGCGAACTGCGGGCCGCCGGCCTTGAGTTGCATATCCGCCAACGAGCTTGCCGCGCCTGGGCGGGTGACGAAATTCCAGTCATCGATCCAGGCATTGAACGGCACTGCCTGAGCACCCGCCTGGCCAATACCGCCACGGGCGTAGCGCTCGGCAGCGTAATGGTGGGTAGCGGAGGTGACGGCGGCATGGCCCAGCCAAATCGTCGAGTCGTGCCAGCCCGGCTGCGTAGGCCCGGCCTTCAACGCGTTGCGAAACAACGTCCACTGCACGCCGAACAGATTGCCTTGCGCGTCTTTGAGATTGGCAGTGACGTACCACCATTCGATGCGAAAGCCATCATGCGGGCCATGGTCCTCGGGGAAACTGAAGACCCTACCCGGCACCACTTGGGCAAAGTCCGCCGCATCGCTGCCAAGGCCCGCGAAGCTTTCTTGCGGCGCGGGCACTTTGTCGCACGCGCTCAACAGCAATACCGTTGCCCACAACAGCGCTTTAATCTTCATTGGCAAAGGTCCTCAGCAGATCAGCCGGGCGGCTGCGGTACAACTGCCATAGCGGCCAGGCCGACGCCAACAGGGTGGCGAGCATCGCCAGCCCCAACAATTGGGCAAGCTGCCACGGGAACACCTGCAACGGCAGACGCCAGCCGAACGCCTGCACATTGATCACTGCGTCCAGGCACCATGCCAGCAGCAGGCCCAACGGCAAAGCAAGCACCAGGGTCAATACGGCCAGCAGCCAGGTCTGGCCAAGGTTGAGCAGCATCAATTGCCGCCGCGTCACCCCCAGCGCCCAGAGTGGCGCGAGTTGACCCAGACGGCTCTGGCTCTGGGTCAGCAAGCTGATAAACAACGCCACACCGGCCACGCCGAGGGTGAGGCTGTTCAAGGCGGCGGTGGCGGCGAAGGTGCGTTCAAACACTTGGCTCGACCAGCCTTTGAGTTGCTGCTGATCGACGATGCGGTTGTCCTCCAGGGCAAATACGCGCTGTATTTCACGCACCAACGGTGGCACGTTCTGCGGCAGCACCCGCAGGTTGAAACGCGCCGGTGTCAGCGTCGGCCAATGCGCCAACAGGTGCTGCGCGTTGACCAGCAGATGGCCTTTGGGGTTGCCGTAGTCGGCGTATATCCCCACCACGTTGGGCGACCACTGGCCGGCAGGTGTGGGGATAGCAATCGCGTCCCCCAGCCGCACGTTTAACCGGCGCGCCAATTGCTCACTGAGCATCACGGTATCGCCTTGCAGCAACCGGTCCCAAGGCGCGCTCGCGGCCTCCAGCAATGGCCAGTGCTGGCGATAAGTCGGGTCGTCGACCACCCCAAATACATCCGCCGGCCAGCCCTGCAATTGCACCGCGACCTGCCACGTAGGCAGCACCGCTTGCACCAGCGGTTGCTGCGCCAACCAGGTCGTGAGCTGTTCGGCCTGGGCCGGGTTTTGCGGGTTGAGGTACAACTCGGCAGTCAGGCGTTGTTCCAGCCAGTGGTTGAACGTCTGGCGGAAGCCCGAGGTCATGGAACCCGCACCAATATTCGCCGCCAACGCCAGCAGCAATGCCATCAACGCCAGGCTCAAGGCAGGCAGTTGCTGGCGGCAGTCGGCGAGAAACCACTGGCCCAGCACTGAGCGGCTGCGCCCGAGCACCACCGTCAACACACCATTGAGCACCACCGGCAGGCCGAGCGCCGCCCCCAGCAACAGGCTGGCCATCAGCACGAACCCGGCGGCCAGGCTGTCACCCAACCACAGCGCCAGCAAGGCGATGACCAGCGCAGTCCCCGCCACCCAGCCCTGACGCCGCAACCAGCGCCCATGGGCATCGTGCCAGGCCTGGGCATTGGCCAGCGCCAGCAGGGGCAAACGCGCCGCGCGCCACAGGCTACTGCCGCCTGCGAGCAGCGCGCCCAGCAGGCTCAAGCCCAACCCAGCCAACCACCACCCTGGGCTGAGGCTTAATTGGCCCGGCACCTCAGCGCCGTAAAGACCGCGCAGGCTGGCGGCCACATCCGGCAGCAACAGGCTGGCCAACAGGTAACCGCTCGCGACACCGAGCACGCCGCCCAGCAGCGACAACACGCCGAGTTCGACACCCAGGCTGAGGATCAGCATCCGAGCGCTGACCCCACAAGCCCTTAAGGTGCGCAATAGCCCACGCCGTTGCTCCAGCGCCAGGCCAATGGCCGCGTGGACGATAAACAGCCCCACCACAAAGGACAAAAAGCCCAGGGCGTCGAGGTTCAGGTGAAAGCTTTCGGTGAGGCGCGCGAGGTTGTTTTCCTCACCCTGTTTGAGTTGCAGCGTGGCCGGCGGAGTGGGGTGGCTGGCAGCAAACGCCTTGTCCAGCAGCAAGCGTGACAGTCGCCCGGGCATCTCCAGCAAGGGCTGGGCAAAGCCGATATCGGTCAACAACACGCCGGGGGCCATGTCCTGCTGCACCTGCAACGGCGGCAACGCTCGCCCGCTTGTGGTCAGCGGTTGCTCACCTTCGTGCAAGCCCAGGGCCGACAAAGTTTGCGGGGCGATCCAGGTACGCCCCGGCGGATTGAAAAACGCAACCCTCTGGGCCTGGCTCAACCGCTGTCCCGCCACGGCCCCGCCGCCAGGCAACGACAACGGGTCGATGCCCATCAATTGCAGGCGTTGTTCTTCTTGCCCCTTGAGCACCAAACGCCCCTGCACCACCGGCGACACCGGCCACCCGGCGCGGCGCAGTTCGGCAAACAGTGTTTGGGGGAAGCTCGCACCGTCCGGCGCAGTGAGACTGGCCTGCGGCTCACCGCCAATCAGTTGGCTGGCACGCGCGTAGCTGTCTCGCGCCTGACTGTTGAGCGCCTGCACGCCGGTCAATAGCGCAGTGGCCAGCCACAGCCCGGTCAGCACGCTGAAAAACTGCACCGGGTGCCGCCGCCAATGGCTCAGCAGCGCGCGCAACGTCCAATAAAACACCGCCATCTCAACACGCGTCCGCAGGCACGACACGGCCACGGTGCAACACCACCTGCTGGTCCAGGCGCGCAGCGATGCGCGGGCTGTGGGTGACCATCAACAGGCTGGTCGGGCTGTCGCGCAGCAGGTCCAGCAATAATTGCAGCACATCATCACTGGTGGCTTCGTCGAGATTGCCGGTGGGTTCATCGGCCAGCAGTAAAGCGGGGCGCGACGCCAACGCACGCCCCACCGCAACCCGCTGCTGTTGGCCGCCGGACAGCTGTTCTGGATAGCGTTTGAGCAAGTCCCCCAGGCCCAGGCGCTCAACCAACTGCGCCTGCCACTGCGGGTCAAAGCGCCCTGCCAAGCGGGCCTGGAACGCCAGGTTGTCCTCGACACGCAAACTGCCGATCAGGTTGAACTGCTGGAACACCAGGCCAATTTCGGTACGACGCCAGCGGGCCAGTTGCGCCTCGCTCAGTTGATCCAGACGTTGCTCGCCCACCTGAATACGGCCGCCGTCCACCCGATCGAGCCCGGCCACCAGGTGCAGCAAGGTACTTTTTCCGCTGCCCGACTCGCCCATCAGCGCCAAGCTGCTACGCTCACCCAGGTACAAGTCGACGCCCGCCAGCACTGGCAACGGGCCTTGCGGGGTGACATAGCTTTTAAGCACACCTTGCACCTGCAACATAAGAACGCTCGTTTGAAGGACTCCGAACGAGAATAACGGCTGACTGTCAGCCCTACGCAAATTTTTCACATGGATTTCACCGCTTGCCCACCCTCGCCCCTCTAAATTGCCCTCCAAGCGTCGAAATTCGGCAACTTGTTAGTTGCCAACCGCGACTTCTTATAACCGCGAGATGTTCAGCGAAAAGACAGCAGCCCTGTGACAGCCTCTCACTCCCCTACGGGATTGCGTCGATGCGTTGCGCCTACTTAATAAAACACTGCCTACAGTGCCCATGGTGAATGATGTGGTTGACCTTACCCTGACCAAACCGCGCGTGCGCCGTGGCTATTTCAAAGGATTCAAAAAGTGGTGGGCAGGCCTTGCAGTCATCGTGCTGCTGCTCGCCGGGTTTATGTTGTGGCCAGCATCTCCGCGTGATCTTGGCATTGGCGATCGCCTGCTGAACTCACAAGTAGTGCCCGCATGGCGCAAAGGCGAATTGATCGTATTGGTGCGTCATGAAGAGCGCTGCGACCGTTCGCCCAACCCGTGCTTCGCAGCGCCTGAAGGCCTCACCGTTCTGGGCACCCAGCGTGCTCAAGAAGTGGGCAAGGCCTTCAAGGCCCTGGGTATGGAAAACAGCGACGTGATTGCCAGCCCGGCCTTGCGTACGGCACAGACTTCGCACTTCATGTTCGGCAAGGCCGAGTTGACCACCAGCGAAAAAACCATTTGCGGCAAAGCCATTGGCGAAGAATTGCTCAGCCACAAACAGCCTGGACGCAATCTGGTATTTGTCACTCACAGCGGCTGTATCTCCGACTTCGAAACAGCCTTGGGTTTCCCCCGTGCGAGGTTTTCCGAGTATGGCAGTGCCTTGTTTGTGCGGGTGCTGGCAAACGGCAAGTTCGAGACGCTGGGAAAAATCAACAGCGTGGCGTGGGCTAACGTGCTGAAGAAGCTCTAGACACTTTTCGACACACTTCGCAACATTCATGTTCAGCAAGGCGACAGCCCTCTTCTGGCATGTTTAGCTGCGCCCGTTACTTCAGGACGTCATGAATATTTTCAGCCACTTAGTGAACTTTGTGATGCTTTCCGTTATTACTTGTACACCCTCCTATGCAGCCATTAAACGTCAGGGAGCGACGTTTTCATGACCCGATTGAAACCCCTACCGCTATTGCTATTGGCCTTCGCGGTGTTTTACCTGTTGCCCATGGGCCTGCACGGTTTGTGGATCCCGGATGAAACCCGCTATGCCCAGGTCAGCCAGGAAATGCTCCTGAGCGGCAACTGGGTCGCACCGCATTTCATGGGTGTGCGCTATTTTGAAAAACCCGCCGCCGGCTATTGGCTGATCGCCCTGGGCCAGGCTGTGTTCGGCGAAAACCTGTTCGGCGTGCGTATCGCCTCGGCCTTGACCACCGGGCTGAGCGTCGTACTGGCCTACTTCATCGCTCGCCGCTTGTGGAACGACCCACGCAAAAGCTTCGCCTGCGCCCTGCTCTACATGAGCTTCGGGCTGGTAGCCGGCCAGGCCGGATATTCCAACCTCGATCCGCAATTTACGTTCTGGGTCAACCTCAGCCTGGTTGCGCTGTGGTTTGCGCTGGACAGCCAAACCGCGCGTGGCCGGTTGGGCGCCTGGGCAGTGCTGGGCGTTGCTTGCGGCATGGGCTTTATGACCAAGGGCTTTCTGGCCTGGCTGTTGCCCGTGCTGATCGCCGTGCCGTACATACTCTGGCAGCGTCGCGTGGGCGAGTTGTTGCGGTATGGCCCATTGGCGATAGTGGTCGCCGCACTGGTCTGCGTACCGTGGGCCCTGGCCATTCACTTGCAGGAACCGGACTACTGGCGCTTCTTCTTCTGGCATGAGCACATCCGTCGCTTCGCGGCCGACAACGCACAGCACGCACGCGCATGGTGGTTCTTCCTGCCGATCATGGTCGTGGCATGCTTGCCGTGGGCCGGGTTGTTACCGGCGACCCTGATCAAAACCTGGAAAGAAAAAGCCCAGCCGCCCATCGTCTTTATCGCCTTGTGGATGCTGCTGCCCTTGGCCTTCTTCAGCCTGAGCCGCGGCAAGCTGCCGACCTACATCATGCCGTGCCTGCTGCCCCTGGCCCTGCTGATGGGCCATGCGCTGACTGACCTGATCAAACAAGGCAAAACACGCACGATCCTGATCAATGGCCTCGTTAACGCCGTGATCGGCCTGGTGGCGATGGTGGGGTTGATCTACCTGCAAATCAGCAACCCGATGTACGGCAACAGTCACGCCGAGATGTTCAGCCTGTCCCTGGCCTTCATCGTGCTGTTGGCCTGGATCCTGGCCAACCTGCTGCAAGCGGTTCGCCCGCTGACCTTATGGGCGACACCGGCACTGGGCATCGGTTTGCTGGTGGCGTTGTTGCCGGCAGGTATGCCGGCAATGATCACCGATACCGAAATGCCTGATCAGTTCGTGCTTGAGCATCTGGATGAATTGCAACAAACCCATGCTCTGCTAAGCAACGAGCTGGGCTCGGCGTCGGCATTGTCCTGGCGCCTGCGTCGGCCTGAAGTGTCGTTTTATGACACCGAAGGCGAACTGCGCTATGGCCTGACGTATGCCGATTCGGTGCAGCGCAAGGTCGACCTCGACAGCGTCCAGACCTGGCTCGCCGAGGCGCGCCAGCAAGGCTCTGTGGGCGTGCTGATGCGGGTCAAGAGCACCAGCGAACACCGTGAAGAAGGCCAGCTACCACCGGGAGGCAAGCGGTATCGCAAGGGCGCCCTGTTACTGATCATCTATCCGAAGCTTCCTTAACGTTACGTCTGCTGTGAGAAAAGCCCATGAGCTTCTGGAAAACCGAACGCGGCGCCTTGGTGTTGCTGCTTGGCGTCTCGGCGTTACTCCTGCTGCTGGGCCTGGGCAGTCGCGACTTGTGGGGGCCGGAAACCCGCTGGGCCAACATCGCTCTGCAGATGCTGCAGAGCGGTGACTACTTCGACCCGTACCTCAAGGGCGCGCCCTATTACGATAAACCCCTGCCCTCTTACTGGCTGATCACCGGTTTCGCCAACGTGATGGGCGGGCTCGGCCCGTGGTCGCTGCGCCTGTCGTCGGTCATTGGGGCCTGGCTGAGTATCTGGCTGGTCTATCTGATTGGCGAACGCTTGTTTCGCAAAGGCACCGGGCTGATTGCCGGCTGGATGCTGGCCACCACCTTCTACTTTCTGTTCTGGGCACGGGTGGCCACCGCCGATGTGCTCACTGTGTGTGGTGTGCTGGCAGCTGTCTGGTGGTACTGGCGTGGGCCGGATGACACCCGGCTGGGGCGCTACACGGTATTTTTCCTGCTGCTGGCTGCGACGTCGCTGTTCAAAGGCTTGATCGGCTTTGTGCTGCCGGGCCTGGTGCTGTTACCGCACCTGCTCAGCGAACACCGCTACAAGCGTCACCTGAACCTGCGCCTGTTGCTGGCCATGCTGATCGCTGCAGCGTTCTACGCGATTCCTTTTGTGCTTTCCCACTTCTATGGCGCGCCAACTTACGGCGAAAGCGGCCTCGAACTGGTGTTCAAGGAAAACGTCGTACGTTTCTTCGACCCGTTCGACCACATGGGGCCGATCTATACCTACTTGATCTACCTGCCTGCCTACACCCTGCCATGGGCGCCGTGCTGGTTGCTCGGTTTGTGGCTGGCTGTGCGCCACTGGCGCCAGACGCCACCAAACGTGCGCTGGCTGGTATGGGGCTTGGGCCTGCTGTTTGTGTTCTTCACCGCCAGTGGCAGCCGCCGCAGCTATTACGTGTTGCCACTGGTGCCTTTCGCGCAGTTGCTGGCCGCCTGGTGGTTGAGTGAGCGTCTGGAGAAAAAAACCGCCAGCTGGCCACGCTGGCAAAAAGGCTTTGGTATTACCGCGGGCTTTTTGATGCTGGTGCTGGGTGTGATCTACCCCTGGACCACCGGCAATGGCGGCGTAACCCGCTTCGCCGAGGATGTACAAGCCGAAGCGGTCAAAAGCGCACCGTGGAACCAATGGCAGATGGTGCTGGTGGAAGTCGACAACAAGCTGCCGATGTACCTGCAGAACGGCGGCAAACCGTTCTACTACGTCAGCGAAACCCAGGACTTCCCACGCCAGGGCGACAGCGCTGCCTTGATGGCCTGGCTGGAACAAACCAGCGGCCAGGGCTTCGACCCGCAGCACACCATTATCGTCGCGCAGTATTCCAAGGACGACCCGACGCCATTGGCCTACCTGGGCAAAGATCACACGGTGGTCACTACTCAGCCAGATAATGGCGAGCGGATGTTCAAGAAGCGCTCAGGCGGCAGCGTGGCGTTTGTACCGATGGGTAACTGACAGCACCTGACAAAGCCTGCTTTAAATTCTTGGCAGGCTTGCCGCGTGAATAAACGCCTCATCCAAACTGTTAGCACCATAAGCATTCATGAAGCCCTGCGCGTCAGTGAAGCGGTCGAAACGCTGCTGACTCAGCATGTAAAAGTCATCGCAATGAGCAACAATTTCATCAACGTTGTGTGATGAAACCAACACCGCAACCCCTTCCGCCGCCGCGCCCTCCAGACATCTCCAGATGTGGTAGCGAAATTCAGGATCCACGCCTGCAGTAGGCTCATCCAGAATCACAAAGTCCGCGCTGGCACAAAGCAGGGAAAGGGTGAAAAACCAACGTTTTTCCCCGTAGCTGCAAAGAGAGGACTTTTTGTTCCAGATTTCGCAGTATCGTTCTGCGATACCAGGGCTCCATTTTTCGATTTTATCGAGCGCATGTTGTTGGGTGACCTTTTTGTCGGAGCAAAAAAGCATGGTCATTTTGAAGATATCGAACATGCGAAATACGGGCGGTGTGCTGACGATTTGCGACAGGTAAAGCAGCTTGGAGAAGGAGCTGTTTATCTCACCGCCATTTATTTTCTTGAGACCACAAATCACATCAAAAAAGGTGGTTTTGCCAGAGCCGTTAGGACCCAGCAAACCCGAGATCATACCGGCTTCAACTCCCAACGAAGCGCTTTGGAACACGACATGACTGGCATACCTGACATGAAGTGAGCTTACGATAAGTCGCGCCATCAATAACGACTCCACACTGGATTAATTATTAAAAATCGAACCATCACCACAAATAAAAACACCAATAAAACGAAAACCACCAAAACAACAAGCCAGTATTCCGCGACCCCAGCCAACATCACCCTATTTGCCCACCACATAGGGTTAATAAATTTGACGTAAGCAAGCATTGGACTGGAGGAATTGAGACTGACTATTCCCAACGCCAACATCGCCAGAGACAACATGGAAAAAACAGTACTCGCATTCTGAAACCCTAGAGGGACCAATGTCAGCAACAATGAGGGTATAGAGAACATCAGGAAACAGACATAAAATCGCCCAATAACGACTAGATACTCCGCAACCCCAGCACTACCGGCAACACCAGAGGCATTGCGTGTCAGCACGTAGAAAACAGAGCAGTACACTATCGAAACAACCGAATAGGCAAGGAACTGCCCAACAAGAAAGATAATTTTCGTGCGACCTGTATAAACGAAAGACCGCAGAAAACCACTTTCTCTTCGGCCCACTATATAAAACGCCAAACCAAACAATGCTACGCTTGAAGACACAAAAGCATAAAACCATGAGGTGCTGGAAAAGTAATCGCTTGGCGCCTCACTCACTGGCGCCCTCGTGTACATGATCAGATAGTAGGTCACTACGGGAGAGATCACTGTCCAAAACAATGCCACAGGCTCTTTTAATTGCTCCTTCACAAATAGCGCAGCCAGCCTAACGGGCTTGAACAAGGAATACGGACTCATTATTCACCTCACGGAAACGGGACCATCTTTTCCAACCGGGAGCGCAGTATCGAGGACTTGAACCCTCTCGAATATTTATTCTTTAAATTGAAATTTTTCGAATTATTCATATGAAGGAACACGTCAGGAGAGACAAACTTAACAAAAACACAACCTACTCCATTGACCTCCTCGAACCTTGAATAAAAATAACCCAAAATATCCAACTGTTTGAGTATCGACAAGAATCCGGGAAGGGTAAATGGGTGCTGAGACGCCACACCTCCGCACTCTAGAACGTCGGTAATCTCCTGATAGGTTTTATACGTATTGCAACTCAGGAAATAACGAATATAGGAGTCTTCAAGCATCGCCTCTTCCGAATCAGTCGCCTTGAACAAGTCCATAAACCGAAACGTTTGCCATAGTTCAAGCAACGCCTTCTCCAAGGCGACAGGCAGGTCCGACGAATAGGACATCCCGGCACAATATTTTACGTGACGCTGAGTTTGTTTCTGCCCATAAACAACCAGTATACAAACGCCAGGAAACCTGGCATCGGATATATCAAAAAAGCTTATTTCTCCTGAAGCAGCCAGAGCACTACATAAGTACTGAACACTTCTCCCCACTAGCATTTCACTCACGTGAGCAAGAGAAACTCGAGAGCGGCATTTCTTCGTCAGCCAGAACCTGATAAGCATTTGGCGTTCAAAGTATTCCTTAATTGCTCCCAAGAAGGCGACATCTGAATGCCAGTGAAAGCTACACCCACATGTATCTCGCAGGGGATAAAGCACGCTATCCTCATCTGCACCATACGACGAGAGCGAAATACAAGCGGTAGGAATAAAACACTTAGTAAAGTCCGACGCCCTAACCACTTCAGTCAAAGCAAAGTTATACTCTTCAATTTCCCCGATTGAAAATTTCCTGGACGCCGTCTGAATAAATGCTTCTGCAAAACGACACACCTCAGGCTCTGTTAAAAATTCACCAAGACAACCTCGTCGTCTTGGAAGAACTTCTCTGTAAAAATGACGACGCTCAAAATACTCACCCAAACCTGTTTTAATTGAATTCGAACCATCCCCCACACCAGACCCGTTCGCGGACAGGGCATCTGACACTTCTACAGTATTAGGTAAGGAGCGCACGCACGCAGGCTGAAATAATAGTATTCCGGGGAGATCTGGCTTCTGCATTGCATTAATAAGTCTCATGCTGTTTACCTATAAAGTGAACGCACATTGGAAAGAACAAAGCAGGGTTAATCCCGAGAACCTTACAAAGCATCGAGTCTGTATACGCAGACCACAGCCGACACGCCAGCCCCAGCTTTTTAGCTTGCAGTTCCACAAGCATATAAATTGAGCCAACTTCCATAAGTGCCATCCGGTACCCACGGTACCGATACTTGAACAAATTTTTCGGCATATAGCTTACGTAAATGAGCGCAAGGCTGGGTGTTCCGATGTCATGGGGAGAAGACAGCAGGGCCGCTTTTAGCGCTTCGATGTCCGTGTCAATCTGCATCACTTCAAATTTTCGGGATCTCGGGAGTAAATGCAAAATTTTCCCAGCGCAGGGCCAGTTAGAATTCTCCTCAGTCAGTGAACAGAGAAAAACTTCGGCAGGGTAAAGTGCACCGCCACTTGGATATCCTCTTTTGTGTGAATCATTCCTCCTTGAAAGCAATGGACACATCAATTTTTCAACATCCGTAAAATCTAAAGGCAGAGGTAAAAACCGTTCACACGATTCATTTCTGTACAACGATTTAACTCTTTCTTCCTGAGGCAAGGTGAACGTCACTGTCAAATCCAAGTCTGGATAAAAAGCCAATTCATTCCCTGTTAGTTGCCCGAGGTGCTTTTCATCCAACCGATGCAGACAGGTGCGATCCTTGATCGCCTTATGAAACGTAAAATTGCCTTTGCAATGAAATTCAAGCACTTCATCATACACTGCGGATTCTATGAATCTTAAATAGTAGTCATGAGGAATATTTTTCACTTTTCTCCCCTCAAGCAATCACACATGTACCAGTGCGAATTAGGCTCTTCGAAAATCTGGCCATCGGTTAATTGAAGGTATGCGCCATGCAGAATATTGTCCTGGTATTTACAACCGTCACTGTATTGAGTGAAAAATTTTATCATTCTGATAACCGCACCGACAACGATCATCTCTTGATAAAGGCTAAGCGACTTGGCAGGGACACTCACATGCTTTTTCCTACAAAAAGCCAGAACACTCGCCCAACTATTTTTGCCCGGCATCATCGACTCATTATTATTAAGCCTGTCGACGGTACAGAAATGACAAGGATTTCCTATCTCTGCAATATAGGGCTGCCCCATACAAAAAAAGTTACCCATTTGCCAGCACACGCTAATGGCGCTTTCGGGCGATGCGTACGCGAGTTCGAAATATAAACTTTTAACACTTTCATATTCATAGGAATGACACAACAAAACAATGAAGCATCTCTTACCCCGGACCCGCTCAACCATGCCACTTGAAAACGACTTAAATTCCAGACTGCCAGAAACATCTTTCTTAATCAACGCTTCAACATCAACCTGACCTTGCCAGTCATGGACAACTATCGTCCCTTCAAAATACACTTCCTCCACAAACTTAAAAGGAATAATTCTTTCTAGAAACTCAAACGCCTTATTTTTACTCAGGCCGTTTTCCGTTAGTACCTCATCAAACTCTACTCTCGTCATCACCTTCGACAGCTTTAGTTTACGTAATGCTTTCAGCAACGGCTGCGAGTGGACTTTCGACATTCCAAGCTCAGAAATGACTAGGCTTTCCGTTTCAAAATTTAGGATCTCATAATTGGGTATGATTATATTCATAGCACGATCTCCTGTAGAGGTTTTCTGTAGTACGCCAGAAAACCTCTTTAGGTGAGTGATTACTGAATCTACTCAGCCGCTGTTGGATGCTCCGTTATCGAATTATGACACCCACCACTTCCTCCGTTACATCCACCGCCGCCGCCACACCCTCCGCTACCACCGCAGCCTCCTTGACTGCCAGACGCACCGGCATTACCTGCATACGGGTTAAAACCATACTCCGCATCAAAACTAAAAATAAACTCTCCAAACTCTTCATTGGTCATTTCAACTCTCCAACTTCCGTACCTGCGTTGATCGTGAGCCACTTATTAACAAGCGACAAAAACACTCTAGCCCTACCTAAAAAAATGGCAACACTTTCAAAAACCTTATGTAGGAAGCCTGACTATCAACAACAGGAAGTTTCACTCAAAAAAATCGGACGCTTAATGGTTGTATAAAACACTAAAACCGCTTTTCAACTTAGATGACAACTTCAAAACTTTATAAAATTAATACGTTACGCATTGTCGACCTATAAAAACAAACAAGTTCTATCGCAAACGTTTTTTGTAGGAAGAAGATCACATTCACAAAAATCAGGAAATAATCCGACAAATGGTTCAACTCAACCTGACCTTCCGAACAAAGATGCACCCCTAATTGGAATCCACTTCGTCACTAAGCAATCAATTCATCTTGTTGATGTGCACCGCCACCTGTCCTTTACCGCCCGACCGACACTCCGTCCCGTTACGAATAACCCCGAACCGAGTAAACCGCTCCGGAAGCGACACCGGCAAGGTCTTGTCGTGGGTTACTACAGGGTACTTGGCTACGTCCCCCACAGGATCTGGGCTGCCAGGCAAACACCAGGGGCAGCACCAGCGACTGTCTATCAGCCAGGCCCAGACGCTCAAACGGTTGTTGCAGCGGCAGGCATGGCGCTTGTAGATGCCCCTTGAATTCCGCTGGTTGATGCCCCTATGCACACCCGATTGGGGAGCGCGGCCAGAGCAATGGATTCAGTTAGCCCAGGCGGGTGAATGCGCCAGGCTCGATGATCTGTGGATTCCGGCAACTGCGTTGTGCTCGCCATACCCCGCGGGTCCAGTTGTCGGTGAGCGTGCCGCCGGAAGTGATGTTGCCGACGACGCTGGCGCCCCTCCCTCTGCAGAGCTTGCAATCGATCAGCAGCCATCGTGTGCAGTTGCACCTGCCGAACAGCAAGCGCACCGCATTTGGCGAATTGAAGTGCGCCCCATGTACAAACTGAACCACCGCAATCGGAAGCAAGCCCCCTCTCACGATTAATTGTATTTCAACTCAATCTTCAGATTCGGCGGCGGCGGTTGAGTTGGGGGATCGCGGTTTGAGGGGCCTCTACGCGTGACACCTGCGCCACCGTGCACGCGGCCAACTGCGCCAGTGTCGGCTGACTGAACAAGGTTCGCGCATCCACCGCCAGCCCTGCCTTGCGCAGGCGCGCCACCAGGTTTACCGCCAGCAAGGAATGCCCGCCCAGTTCGAAGAAGTGGTCGTGGCGCCCTACCCGCTCCAGCTTCAAGACGTCGGCCCAGATATCCGCCATCAACGTTTCCACTTCGCCTACCGGTGCTTCATAAGCACGACTCACCACCGACTCCAATCCGGGCTCCGGCAGCGCCTTGCGGTCGAGTTTGCCGGCGGGGTTGAGGGGTAATGCTTCAAGCTGGACAAAGGCCGCCGGCACCATGTATTCGGGTAATTGCTCCAGCACATGGGCGCGCAAGGTTTCCAGGCTCGGCGCCTGGCCGCGCAAGGTGAAATACGCCACCAAACGCTCATCGCGAATCAACACCGCCACCTCTCGCAACGCCGGGTGCGCCGCGAGGCGTGACTCGATTTCGCCCAGCTCCAGGCGCACGCCGCGCAATTTCACTTGAAAGTCATTGCGCCCCAGGAATTCCAGGTTGCCATCCGGCAAGTAACGCACCAGGTCGCCGGTGCGATACAGACGGTCGCCGACCACGAAGGGGCTGTCGATAAAACGCTCGGCAGTCATCTGAGCCAGCCCCAGGTAGCCGCGGGCAACGCCGACACCGCCGATATGCAACTGGCCGCTGACGCCCATTGGTACCGGTGCATCGTATTCATCCAGCACGTACAGGCGGGTATTGTTGATCGCCCGCCCGATCGGCAATTGCCGGGTGGGCACCGGCGCATCCGGCTCCAGGGTCCAGGCGCAGCTGTCCACGGTTGCTTCGGTGGGGCCGTAGACGTTGTGCAATCGCACCTTGGGCAAGCGCGCCTGCACGCCACGGGCCAACGCTTCGGAGAGTTCACCGCCGCCGCACAAAACGTCAGTGAGGCTGGTGCAGAGGGCCGACTCCTCCAGTTCGAGGAACTGCTGCAACATCGCCGGCACAAACTGAATCACGGTAATGTGCTGCTCGCGAATCACCTGTGCCAGGTAGGCCGGGTCGCGATGACCATCGGGCCGAGCCAGTACCAGGCGCATGCCATTGGTCAACGGCCAGAACAGCTCCCACACCGAACCGTCGAAGCTGAACGGCGCCCTTTGCAGCAACGCATCGCCCTCGGCGTTCGGGCACAGCAGGGAAGCCCAATGCATCAGGTTGCCCAGGCCGCGATGCTCAACCATCACGCCCTTGGGTGTGCCTGTGGAGCCGGAGGTGTACATCACATAGGCCAGGCTGGCGACGGTCAAGCCTTGCACCAATGGGTTACCGGTTGGCGCCTGGCTCCAGGCACAACGGTCGAAGTCGAGAACCGGGATCGACACTTCGCCCGGCAGATCGCGGGTAGCGGCCTGCACCAGCAGCACCACGGGGCGACTGTCTTCGAGCATGTAAAGGAGGCGCTCGCGCGGGTAGCCCGGGTCCAGTGGCACATAGGCCCCGCCCGCCTTGAGGATCGCCAGCAACCCCACCACCAGATCCAGGCCGCGCTCGACACACAGCGCCACCCGTGAATCGGGCTGCACCCCGCGCTCGCGCAGGTGGAAGGCCAACTGATTAGCGCGCTCGTTGAGCTCGCGGTAGGTCAATTGCCGGCTACCGGCTTGCACAGCGATGGCATGCGGAATGTGGCGCGCGTGGGCTTCGAACAATGCGTGTACGGTGAGGTTTTCGGGGTAGTCGGTTTCGGTCGTATTGAAGTCCACCAATAACCTGCGCAACTCACTGGCGGGTAACACCTGCACCTCGCGCAAGGGCGCTTTCGGCGTGTGTTCAAGCGCGTCCACGAGCCCGTTGAGCACGGTATCGAGATAGCCCCAGAGTCGTTCGGCGCCGACCTCGCGGGGCGCCATGACCTTGAGATCAAAGCCGTTAGCGACATCAATCACCGTGACCATCAGCGGATAGCTGAGGATATCTTCACTGCCGAGCAAAGCGACGCCTGGCACCAGCTTGAAATCCTTGTCGGCACTGGCGTGTCGGTAGTTGAGCAAGCTGTTGAACAGCGGCGACGCGCTGCTGCAACGCTGGGCGAGCGCAAGGGACGCCTGTTCATGCGCCAGCAAGGCACTCAGCTGCGCGTGAGTGTCACTCAGCGCGTCGAGCGCGGTTTGCCCGGCCAGGCGCAGGCGCAACGGTAAGGTGTTGATGAACATGCCCAGGGCACGGTCGGCGCCCTCGCCCGCTTGCAAACGGCCCAGCAGCACGGTGCCGAACACCACGTCGTCGCGCCCCGACACCTGCCTGAGTACCTGGGCCCAAGCCAGGTGAAACAGGCTGGCGGCGCTGACCCCAAGAGCACGCGCCTGGCCGCGCAGGCGTTGGCTGAAGGCGTCGTTTATCGGGCATTCAAAGGCTTCGATCTCAGCACGATCGACCTGGTGCTCCTGCATACCGAAGGCCAGGGTCGGCTCGTCGACAGTCGCCAATTGCTCTCGAAAGAACGCCTCGTGAGCGGCCTGTCGCTCAGTGCAGCGGCTCTGCGCCACGACATTGCGATACGGCACCGACGCGGGAAGCTGCGCCTGTTGACCCAGCATATGCGCGCGAATTTCGTCCGCCAGTACCGTCATTGAAGTGGCGTCATTGACCAGGTGGTGGAAGCGCAACTTGGCGATCCAGCGCTGGTTGTGCGGGTCTTCGGCATAATCCAGCGCCATCAGCGGGGCCTGGCGCAAGTCCAGCGGCGCATGCTGTTCGCTGAGCGGTCCGAGCGGCAAGCGAGCTTCGCGCCACACCACTTGCATCGGCTGCTCAAGAGCGTCCCACACCAGGCTGGTGCGCAGGATATCGTGGCGGTTGATCACTTGCTGCAAGGCCTGGGCAAACGCGTCCAACTGCTCGCGACGCGCAAAGCTGAACATCGCATGTTGCTGGTAGGGGTCGCGCTCGTCGGTAATGTGATGGTAAAGCAAACCTTCCTGCAATGGCGCCAGCGGGTAGATTTCCTGCACATTCGCCGCGCCACCGGGGATACCGGCGACAATGCGCTCAAGGCTGTCCGGGTCGAGTTCAGCCAGTGCGAGCATGTCTGCCGTGATATGGGTACAACCTGACGGAATCCGATTGGCAGGCACGTGCACGTCGCTGCCACCCGTGACCGCTGCCAGCGCGGCGAGCGTCGGCTGGCCGAACAGCACCTGCACATCGGCATGCAACCCTGCCTGACGCATGCGTTGTACCAACTGCACCGCCAACAGCGAGTGCCCGCCCAGCTCAAAGAAATGGTCATGCCGCCCGATCTGCCGCACTTGCAGCAGCTCGGCCCAGATCTGCGCCAGTCGGGTTTCCACACCCTCGCGCGGCGCCTCGAACAAGCGCGTGACAAACGCCGCCTGCGTGGGTGCAGGCAGCGCCTTGCGGTCGAGTTTGCCGTTGGCGGTCAGGGGCAGCACATCCAGCTTCACATAGGCCGCCGGCAGCATGTAGTCCGGTAGCGAGGCTTGCAGATGGGCCCGTAGCCCTTCGATGGCGACGCTGTGCTGCGCAATAAACCAGGCCAGCAGTTGACCTTCGCGATACTGCACCACCGCTTCCTTGACGGCAGGATGGCTGGCCAGCGCCGACTCGATTTCCCCCAACTCGATACGCACACCACGGATTTTCACCTGGTCATCATTGCGGCCCAGGTATTCAAGATTGCCATCGGGCATCCAGCGCGCGAGATCGCCGGTGCGGTACATCCGGCCTTGACTGAAAGGGTCGTGCAGAAAGCGCTCGGCGCTCAGCTCGGGACGGTTCAGATAACCGCGCGCCACGCCCTTGCCGCCGACGTACAACTCCCCCGCCACACCGATGGGCACCGGCCGTTGCTGTTGATCCAGTAAATAGACCGTGGCATTGGCGACTGGCCCGCCGATATGCAGCGGCCGGCCGACCTCGACACGCCCGGACGTGGCGACCACGGTGGCTTCGGTGGGGCCGTAGTTATTGATCACATCGAAGGTCTGCGCCCGCGTGAAGGTGCGCAAGCGGTCGCCGCCGATCAGCAAGGTGCGCAGGGTCGGATGCTCCAGGCGCTGGCTGAAGGCGTACTCGGCCACCGGTGTCGGCAGAAAGCACACGTCCAACGGCTGCGCGCGCCACCAGTCGAGCAGCGCGTCAATGTCTTCGGCGCCGTCGTGAGCCGGCGCCAGGTGCAGCGTCGCCCCCACGCACAGCGCCGGCCAGACCTCCCAGGCCATCGCATCAAAGCCGAACCCGGCCACGCTGGCGGTGTGGCTGCCCGCGTGCAGGTTGAACGCCCGGCAGTGCCAGTCCACCAGGTTCGACACTGTGTGGTGCTCGACCATCACACCTTTGGGCAACCCCGTAGAACCTGAGGTGTAGATCACATAGGCAAGGTTTGATGGTGTGACCGCCACACGCGGGCTGTCACTGAGGGCGCAGGTTTGCTGATCCAGCCGGATCACCGGCACGTCCAGCATGGGCAGGCGCGGCAGCACGTCATGCTGGGTCAACACCGCCACGGGTGAACTGTCGTGCAGCAGGTAGTTCAGGCGCTCGGCGGGATGGGCCGGGTCCACCGGCACATAACAGGCGCCGGACTTGAGAATCGCCAACAGCCCGACCAGGGTGTCCAGCCCGCGTCGGGCCACGATCGCCACGCGATCATCCGGCTGTACGCCGTGTTCCAGCAGTTGATGAGCCAGCGCATTGGCCTGCTGATCAAGTTGGGCATAGGTCAGTTGCCGCCCCTGGTACACCGCCGCGATAGCCTCCGGAGCGCGCGCAACTTGCGCTTCAATGCGCCGGTGCAGGGTTTGCGGTGTGGCATTGGGCTGTGCAGTGGCATTCCACTGCTGCAGCTGGGCCTGTTCGGCGGGTGTCACCAGGGAAAACTCGGCGACCGTCAACGCGGTGTTCTGCAACCCCTGCTCCAGCAGACTGGTGAAGCGCTGCGCCAACGCCTGTACCTCGTCATGCCTGAAATACGCCTCGTTGTACACGCAATGCAGGCACGCGGTGTC
The DNA here is from genome assembly GCF_045447295.1 of Pseudomonas sp. O39. Lineage (NCBI taxonomy): Bacteria > Pseudomonadati > Pseudomonadota > Gammaproteobacteria > Pseudomonadales > Pseudomonadaceae > Pseudomonas > Pseudomonas sp. O39. The sequence goes on along the minus strand of NZ_JBJGXV010000007.1, from coordinate 1,593 downwards.
CTGGTAACGGTTGCTGCGCAGGTGTATGGCAATCGGCAGCGGCTCATGGTGGTTGGACACCTTGATCGCGCGAGCCTGGACCTGACCATAACGCAGGTCATGGTCGTCTTGCTCGAAGGACACCGACAGATCAAACAGCTGGCCGCGATCGGATCGTCGCAGCCCCAGTTCACGGTTCATCTCGCTCAAAGGGAAACGCTGGTGGCGAAAGTCCTGCTTGAGCTGGTCACGCACGCCACGCACGAGTGCGCTGAAAGGTAGTTGCTGATCGAACTGAAACCGCACCGCACTGACTTGGGTAAACAACCCTACTGTGGAGCGAAACCGCGCGTTGGAACGGTTAAGAATCGGCAACCCCACCACCCATTCATCGCGCTGGCTGGTGCGGGTGAAATACACGTACATCGAGGCCAGCAGTACATGGAATGCCGAGGCCTGGTAACGGTTGGCCACTTGTTCCATCCGGTTGAGCAGTGCCACCGGGAACGGCTCTACCAGGGTGTTACTTGGCGCCTGGGCGCTGTGCCGAGGTGCCAACAATGGCTCGGGCAATACCTTGTATTTGTCCAGCCAGTAGGCACGGTCGCGGGCATAACGGGCGGACTGGAGGTAGCGCTGGTCGGTGTCGATAAAGTCGATATAGGACGGCGCATGCGGCTCCGGTGGCCGACCCTGCTTCAGGTCGGTATAGAGACGAGCCAGGGATTGCAGCATCTGGCCGAAGCCCCAGCCGTCGAGGATCAGGTGATGGGCCTGGGTGCCGAGGCGGTAATGGTCGTCGTCGAGCTTGACCAGGAAAAAGCGAAACAGCGGTTCACCGGCCATGGCATAGGGCCGCGCCATTTGCGCTTGCATCAAGGCCTGGGCGGCCGTCTGCGGATCGGGCAATGCGCAGAAATCGTGGTGTGGCACCTCCACCTTCAACGTGGCGGCGAAGGTTTGCCGGGGCAAGCCGTTGGCGTCGCTGTGCAGTTGGGTACGCAAGGCATCGTGCTTGGCTACCAGCAGCTCGACGGCACGCTGGATCAGGTCCGGCACGATCGGGCCGGCGAAGTCGACATACCCACCAATGTTGTACAGCGGCGAGTTGCCCACGCGCAGTTGGTCGAGCCAGATGTCCTGTTGGGCGGCAGTGAGGGGGAAGCTGGGCGGCAGGCTGGTGGAATGCTTCATAAGATCCTTCTCATGGGGGTCAGGCACTGGCCGCGCAGGGGCCCATTACGCCGAAATTGCCGGATTTGAGCATGGGGGTCGGGGCCTGTCTGTCACCCTAAACCCGGACATCCGAGGGGACAGAACGGGGTCTGGCTGATGGTTCATTGCTGGATCGATTAAAGCGTTGTAGGAGATTGGCTATATCTGGCCGCTGTGGTTTTCTCCAGCGTGTTTAGCTGAAATTATTTTTCGTTAAATATCATATGGTTAAATAATCCTAAAATTCGTTTGTGGCTTTTCGTGGGTGGCATCCGCCGTCAGAAACGTCGAATTAATGACGTGGACTTTATGGCAGGTTGTGTCCCTCGTTTCCGCTACATACGTAGGACAAATCGCTATGGCTAAATAAAATCTCGAACGCCGAGTTACGTTCAAGGT